>CANHKG010000092.1 GCA_947460455.1 Rhodospirillales bacterium
GAGCCAGGCGATGCCGGGCGCCGCGCCGAGCAGACGCCATTCCGTTATGGCCGGTTGGCCAGAGGGATCCGGTTCCATGCGCCAGGTGCGGCCGGTGGTGCGCTTGAGCAGCGGGGCTTCGATGGTGCCATGGGTACCGGGCGGCGTGCCTCGGACGGCGGCCCAGTAGGTTTTCTCGGCGCGCCCGGCCGCGAACAGGGCCTGGGCTTCCAGCAGCGCGGCCTTGCGCAGGGCGACGAGGAGGCAGCCGGCGGTATCGGCATCCAGGCGGTGGGCGAGCCAGGGGCCATCCTTGCGGCGGGAGAGGGTGGGGAAGATGGACTCCACGCTGGGGCCGCCGGCGGGGCCGGGGTGGACCTTGAGTCCGGCGGGCTTGTTCAGCACCACGAAGCGGCTGTCCTGGAACAGGATGGGGATTTCCATGGCGCACAGGTTGACAGGGGCGCGGCGGGGGCGGAAGGCGGGGGGATGAAGACCGATGCCATTTGCGGGCTCGCCGCCGTCTCTGCCGTGTTCGCCCGGCGGCCGGAGGCGGTGCTGCGGCTGTTCTACCTGGCGGAGCGCAAGGTGGCGGCAGGGCCGTTCTGCGCCGTGCTGGCGGCGGCGAAGAAGCCGTACCGGATGTTGCCGGAAGAGGAGCTCGCGAAGGTGGCGGGCACGGGGCATCATGGCGGCATTGTGGCGGTGGCCAAGCCGCTGGTGCCGGCGATCCTGGATTTTGCGCAGCCGCCGCAAGGGAAGCTGCTGCTGGTACTGGATGGGGTGGGCAACCCCCACAATCTCGGCGCAATTGCCCGCAGTGCGGCGTTCTTTGGGGTGCCGGCGATACTGTTGGGCGAGGGGCCGGGGCATGCCATGCCGTCTGACGCGGCGTTTCGCACGGCGGAGGGCGGGCTGGAGCACCTGGCGCTGTATCGCACACGCGACCTGCCGCGGGCGCTGAAGGCGCTGGATCCGCATTACCGCACCGTGGCGACCACGCTTTCACGCGAGGCGGTGCCGTTGGGGGAGTTGCCGCGCGACCGGCCGGTGGCGCTGGTGCTGGGCAACGAGGAGACCGGGGTTTCGGCCCCCGTGGTGGCGGCATGCCGGCGGCAGGTGCGGATCGGGGGCTCCGGCCGGGTTCAGAGCCTGAATGTGGCCCAAGCGGCGGCGGTGTTCCTGCACACCCTTGCTGCGGGCTGACCGCCGCCGCGTTCTACAATGGGCCGCCGCCGTGTTCCTGCACACCCTTTGCGGCTGAGCGAGTTCCTGGCAGCATCGCCGGATGCGCATTCATATCCAGAATCCCTCGCCCGACGACCTGTTCGTGATCACGCCGCAGCAATGGGCCGAGTGTGCCGCGCGGCGGCCCGATGTGGGGCTGGGGCACGACATCTCCTACGCTGACGACGATGCCGGGTTCGCGAAGGGGATCGCGGATGCGGAGATCCTGATAGGGCCGCCGGGGGTGCTGAAGGGGCGCTCTCTGGCGGGTGCCAAGGCGCTGAAGATCGTGTTCGTGATGGCCGCCGGCATGGACAAGCTGATGCCGTTCGACTGGCTGCCGCCCGGCGTGGCGCTGCTGAACAATCGCGGCGCGCATGGGCCGAAGATGCGCGAGTTCTCGCTGATGGCGCTGGCCATGCTGAACAACCGGATGCCGGCCTATGCCACGCAGCAGCGGCGCGAGGAATGGACGGGGCACTTCACCACCATCCTGCGCGGCAAGACCTGCACCGTGGTGGGCGTGGGCGATTTGGGTGGCAATGCCGGGGCCGCCGCGCGCAGCCAGGGGATGAAGACCATCGGGGTGCGCGCGCGCCCGGCGCCGCACCCGGAGTTCGACCGGATGGTGGCGATTTCGGACATCGACAGCGTTCTGCCGGAAAGCGAATTCCTGGTGCTGGCATGCCCGTTGCTGCCCGAGACGCGCAACCTGCTGAGCCGCGAGCGCATGCTGAAACTGCCGCGCGGCGCCAAGATCGTGAACGTGGGCCGCGGCCCGCTGCTGGACCAGGATGCGCTGTGCGACCTGCTGGACAGCGGGCACCTGGACGGCGCCGTGATCGACGTGACCACGCCGGAGCCGCTGCCGCCGGGGCATCGGGCCTGGAGCACGCCGAACCTGGTGATCACGCCGCATGTCTCGGCCGACAGCCCGGCCACGTACAACCCTGATAGCCTGGACCGGCTGCTGGAGAATTTGCGCGCGCGCGCCGGTGGTAAGCCGATGCCGAACCAGGTGGACCTGGCGAAGGGCTACTGAGTGGGCGGGTGACGATCGGGCGGGTGGGGGTTATACTGGAGAGAACGTCTCCGTAGCTCAGCAGGATAGAGCACCAGATTCCTAATCTGGGGGCCGTGGGTTCGAATCCCGCCGGGGACGCCACCACTCTGGGGGCGAACCGCTCTCCGCCGGGGAGACGGCCTGGAAAATCTCAAGAATGCTGTGGTCGGAGCCAGCGGCCTTCTGCTTGAGCGGGCGCTTCTCGTCCATCTGGACTCGTGGTCTGCCCCTGATCACGGTCCATGGGTTGTTTGAGAGTTGGCCGGAGCCAAGGCGCGCCTGGCTGGGGGAAGAGGTGGGCGGGCGAGCGGTTCTTTCTGCTGCGGCCTTGGGTGGGAAGGCACGCGGAAGTCAACGCTTGGTTGTTGGCCCGCTGCGCCTTCGGCTTCTGAGCAAAAATCGGCATGGTCGAAACGATCGTCGAGCGGAGTTCCTTGTGGACGCCGATGAGGGGGGCATTCTTGCGCGCCGATTGACGCTTGCGTGCGCTTCAGCCGTGCAGTGGGATCAGTCCTCAGGCATGATGGCTGACCTTCCGGCGCCTGGCCTGCTTGCCGTTCAATGCCGCTGGCGGAACTGGCAGGGTCCGTCATGGAGAGGAACGACGTGCAGACGCGAGAATGGGACATTGGCACCGATATCGGTGGCACATTCACCGATATTATCGCTGTCCGAAGCGGCAGCGACGAAACCCGGATCGCCAAGGTCCCCTCCCGAGCAGATGCGCCGGTCCAGGCGATGATGGAGGCGCTCACGGCTGTTGGCCTCGGCCCCGACGATGTGCGGCGCTTTGTTCACGGCACGACGCGCATCACCAACGCCCTGGTCGAGGAGCGACTGCCGAGGGTGGCGCTGGTGGCCACTGCCGGTTTCGAGGACGTGCTGGAGATCGCCCGCTACCGCCGGCAGGAGCTCTACCGCCTCGACATTCCGCCCAAGGCGCCGCCGCTGGTGCCGCCGTCGCTCTGTTTCGGCGTTGTCGAGCGGCTCGATCATACCGGCGCCGTGCTGACGCCGTTGGTGGACAGCGAGATCGAGCGGCTCGTTGCCTGGCTGCGGGCGAACGCGGTACAGAGTGTGGCGATCTGCCTGCTGCACTCCTATGCCAATCCGGCGCATGAGAAGCGTCTCGCCGAGCGCTTGGCCGGCATCGTTCCTCATGTCTGCGTCTCCCACGAGATCAATCCGGAGGCGCGCGAATATGAGCGGGCCTCCTCGACCGCTTTCAATGCCGCGGCCATGCCCATCGCAGTGGAATACCTCAGCGAGCTGGAGGAGAAGCTGCCGATCGGCGCCGGCCTGCAGGTGTTCCACTCGGCGGGCGCCATGGTGCCGGTGCCGGCGGTGAAGCGGCGCCCGCTCGTCATGGCCATGTCTGGGCCGGCGGCCGGCGTTTCGGCCTCGGCGCGCATCGCCCGCGATCTCTCGCGGCCGCGCGTGCTGACCTTTGACATGGGCGGCACCACCACCGATGTCTGCCTCATCGTCGACGGTGCGGCGGAGATGACCGACACAAGGATGATGGGCGGGCGGCCGCTGCGCCAGCCGATGCTGGCCGTCCATTCCATCGGGGCGGGGGGCGGCTCCATCGTCGCTCTCGGGCCGGGTGGCCTGACGGTGGGCCCCAAGAGCGCCGGGGCGGTGCCTGGTCCCGCCTGCTATGGCCGCGGCGGCACCCTTCCCACCATCACCGATGCCAATGCGATCCTTGGCTACCTCGATCCCGAGGCGCTGCTGGGCGACACAATCCGGATCGATGTTGCCGCGGCGCGGGCTGCCGTTCAGCCGATCGCCGACAGGCTCGGCCTCGGGCTGACCGAAACCGCCCTTGGCATCGTCAAGGTGGCCAACGCCACCATGGCGCGGGCGCTGCGGCGGGTCACTGTCGAGCGCGGGGTTGACGGGCGCGACTGCACGCTGCTCGCCTTCGGCGGCGGCGGGCCGATGCATGCCACCGGCCTTGCCGACATCTACGGCCTGCGGGAGATCATCGTGCCGGCAGCATCCAGCGCCTTTTCGGCGCTCGGCTGCCTGACGGCGGATTTCTCCTTTTTGCAGCAACGCACCGTGCGCATGGGGCTGAACGGCCTGTCGCGCGAGATCTTCGCGGCGCGGGTCGCCGAGCTTGTCGCCGAGGCCCGCGATCCGCTGATCGCCAATGGCATCCCGGCGGCGGAGATCACCGTCGAGCATGTCGCGCTGATGCGCTATGCGGCGCAGAGCGATTCCATCCCGATCGGCTTTGCCATGCCGCTCGACCCCGTGCTGCTGGAGGCGGATTTCCATGCCAGGCACCGCCAGCTTTTTGGCTATGCAACCAGCGAGGACTGTGTGATCGAGGCGCTGCGGGTGAAGGCGACGAAGCCCTCCGTGACGCCATTCTCGCGCCCCGATGTCGGCCGGCCGCAGGTTGCCGGCCGCAGCCGCGCCTGCATCTTCGGACCGGAAGGCCCGGTTGAGACGCGCATCCTGCCGCGCGAGACCGTCTGTGGCATCACCACCGGTCCCGCCATCATCGAGGATGCCTGGTCCACCGTTGTCGTCCCTCCGGGATGGCAGGCGCGGCCTGACGAACTCGGCAATCTCTTCATCACCCGGAGCGCGCCATGAGCCCGCTGGACCCCTTCGTTGTTGAGGTGATCCGCCATGGCCTTTCTGCCGCGGCCGAGGAGATGAGCCTGGTCATGACCCGCTCGGCACGCTCGCCGTTGCTGCGCGAGGCTGGCGACCTGTCCTCCGCGATTACCGATGCCGAGGGCGGGCTGGTGGGGCAAGGGCGCGACATCCCGATCCATCTCGGCGCCATGGCCTATACGGTCAAGGAACTGCTGAAGGTCAGGCCCGCGTCTGGCATGAAGGAGGGCGACGCGATCATCTACAATGTCGGGGCGCTCGGCGGGAACCATCTCAACGACGTGAAGATCGCCCGGCCCGTCTTCGTTGAAGGGCGGCTCATCGCCTTCGCGCTCAGCCTGGCCCATTGGCCCGATGTCGGCGGCACCTGGCCGGGGAGCTATCTCGCCGATGCCTTCGACACGTTCCAGGAGGCGATGCGCATCCCGCCGCTGACGATTGCCGACACGAACGGTCTCAACCGGTCGGTGCTCGACCTGATCCTCGCCAATGTCCGCGACCCCGTCTCCTGCGAGGGCGACCTGTTGGCGCAGCTCGCGGCCACCACGGCGGCGGAGCGGCGCATCCGCGAGATGTGCGCGCAGTACGGCACCGAGACCTTCCTTGCCACGATGGGCCGCCTGCACGATCTCTCCGAAGCGGAGATGCGGGCAGCGCTCGCCGACCTGCCGGACGGCATCTATGAAGGCGAGGATTTCCTCGACGACGGCGGACCCGGCGGCGCGCCGGCGCGCATCCATGTCAGGATCGAGATCCGTGGCGACGAGGCGACCTTCGACCTTTCGGGGTCGGCCGACCGTGTCGCCAATTTCTGCAACACGACACCCTTCATCGCCCGCTCTGCGGTGGTCTATGCCGCGCGCATCATGAGCGGGCGCGACATGCAGCAGAATGCCGGCGCGCTGCGGCCTGTCACCATCATCACCCGGCCGGGATCCATCTTCGAGCCCGGCTGGAACGCGGCGGTCGCTGCCGGCAACCACGAGACCTCGATGCGGGTGGTGGACGCGGTCTTCCGCGCCATGGAGGCGACCATTCCCGAGCGGCTCTCGGCGGGCGGGCCGGCCACCGCCGGGCTCCTGGCCTTCGCCGAGCCGATGCCCGACCAGTCCTGGCGCATGCTCTATGAGGTGCATGGCGGCGGCGAGGGCGCCCGCCACGACCGCGACGGCTGCCCGGCAACGCGCGTGCATCTCACCAATACCTCCAACACGCCGGCGGAGATGATCGAGGCGAACTATGCCATCCGTGTCGAGAAACAGGCGATCCGGCGCGGTTCCGGCGGGAACGGCCTGCACAGGGGTGGCGACGGCGTTGTCCGCGCCTATCGCGTGCTGGCACCGAGCCTGTGGCTCACCACCTGCGTCGAGCGCTCGGTTCTGCCGACGTACGGCCTGAAGGGCGGCGGCGAGGGCAAGCCCTTTGCGATCACGCTGGAACGCGACGGCCAGGTGACACGGCTGTCGGGCAAGGCCAATCTGCTGCTCAAGGCCGGCGATCTCGTGACGCTGGAGGGCTGCGGCGGTGGCGGGTACGGGGTGGCTGGCGGCTGACCGGCTTGCGGCCTGCTTCTTGCTTCCGTTCCCGCACTCCCTTCGCATGCCAACCGGGTTTCCGACATGACATCACCGTCGCTGACCGCACTCGAAATCCGCATCCGCGACGATCTTGCCCGGATCGCCCATCCGCGGGCGCCTTGGCTGACCCCGCGCATGGCGCCTGATGGATCGGCGGCGCTGGACGTGCTGGTGGTGGGCGCCGGGCAGTCCGGAGTAGTGACCGCCTTCGGCCTGAAAAGGTCGCGGGTGGACAATGTGCTGGTGATCGACAAGGCGCCTTATGGCGAGGAGGGGCCCTGGGTGACCTTCGCCCGGATGCAGACCCTACGCAGCCCGAAGGATTTCACCGGGCCCGATCTCGACATCCCGAGCCTCACCTACCAGTCCTGGCACGAGGCCCGCTACGGCACCGACCACTGGCAGGCGCTGGACCTGATCACGCGCGAGGACTGGAACGACTACCTCCTGTTCATGCGCCGCGTCACCGACATCCCGGTGGAGAACGACACCGCGCTGCTGTCGCTGACGCAGGCCGGGGAACTGGTGGCCGCGACCATCCGCGGGCCAGGCGGCGAGCGCACGGTGTTTGCCCGCAAGGTGGTGCTGGCGACGGGGCAGGATTCGACCGGAAGCTGGTGGATGCCGGATTTCGTCGCGCGCCTGGCGCCATCCCTGCGCGCCCATGCCGCCGATGCGATCGATTTCGCCGCGCTGAAGGGCAAGGTTGTGGCGGTGCTTGGTGCCGGCGCCTCGGCCTTCGACAATGCGGCCACCGCGCTCGAAGCCGGCGCGGCCTCGGTCCATCTCTTCTGCCGGCGCCTGGAACCGCAGGTCATCCAGCCCTATCGCTGGATCAGCTTCCGCGGCTTCATGAAACACCTTGCCGATCTCGACGATTCCTGGCGCTGGCGGTTCATGCACCGTGTGATGAGCCTGCGGGAGGGGTTCCCGCAGGCGACCTATGATCGCTGCGCCCGGCACCCGAACTTCCGGCTGCATACCGGCGCGCCCTGGATTGCGGCGCGGCAGGACGGGGCGCGCGCCGTGGTCACCACCCCGGATGGTGATTTCGCCGCCGATTTCCTGATCTGCGGCACCGGCATCGCCATGGATTTTGCCGCCAAGCCCGAGCTTGCCGCCTTCCACGACAATATTGCCACCTGGGGCGACCGCTACCTGCCACCCGAGGACGAGCGCAGCGACCGCCTCGCCGCCTTCCCCTATCTCTCGCCGGATTATCAGTTCATCGAGAAGGAGCCAGGGCGCACCCCCTGGATCGCCAATGTGCACCTGTTCTCGATCGCCGCGACCATGAGCTTCGGTCCCTCCGGCTCGTCGATCAACGCCATGACCACGGCGGTGCCGCGGCTGGTGGATGGCATCACCAAGGGCCTGTTCGCGGCGGATGTGGAGGCGAACTGGCGCACCTTCCTGGCCTATGACGTGGCGCAGGCGGAGGTGCGAGATGCGATACCGGGGCTCGGCGCCGCGGCGGACTAGGCGCGCGCGAAGCCGCTCAGCCGGCCGCCGCCGCTTCCCGATGGCGGGCCGTGGCCGCTTCGGGATCGAAATGTGGGATGGCTGCGATCAGGTCGCGGGCATAGTCGGAGGCCGGGTCGGTGAACAGTGCACCGCTTGGCCCCTGTTCGACGATCTGGCCCTTCTGCAGCACGATGGTACGCTCGCACATCATGCGCACGACATTGAGATCGTGGCTGACGAAGAGATAGGCGAGACCCGTCTCCCGCCGCAGCCGGTCGAGCAGATGCAGGATCACCGCCTGCACCGAGACGTCCAGCGCCGCCGTCGGCTCGTCAAGAACGAGCAGGCGAGGCTTGGCGGCGATGGCGCGGGCGATACCGACCCGGGCCTTCTGGCCGCCCGAGAGCTGGTGGGGGAAACGGTTGAGGAACTCCGTGGGCAGGCCGACGCGGTGGGCGCAATCCTCGACCTGCCGGCGCAGTTCGCGGCTGTCCTGGACGCGCGTCAGCAGTTTCAGCGGATCGGCGATGCAGTCGAACGCAGAGAAGCGCGGATTGAGGCTGTCGCCGTGGTCCTGGAAGACGATCTGGATGTCCTTGCGGAAGCGCGAGCGATAGAAGTCGCGCGACGGGATCGCGCCGATATCCTCGCCATCGAAGCGGATCGTACCGGCGGAATGATCGAGCAGGCGGCACACGAGGCGGGAGATGGTGCTCTTGCCCGAACCAGATTCGCCGACGAGGCCAAGACTTTCGCCGGGCGCCAGGTCGAAGGAGACGTCGTCGACACCGCGGAAGCCGTTGTCGAAGATCTTCACAAGCTGCGACACCTGGAGCAGCGGTTCGGCCGGCCGCCTGGGCGACACGCGCGGTGCTGGCGGCGCGGGCTCGTCGGCATCGACCACCAGGCTGCCGACAGTGGAGGTTCGCGTGGGCGAGGCGGCAACAAGGCGCTTGGTGTAGGCATGACGGGGCGCGCCGAAGAGGCTCGCAGGCACCGCCTCTTCGACCACAAGGCCCTGCTCCATGACCGCGACACGCTGGCAGTATTGCGCGGCGAGACCGAGGTCGTGGGTGATCAGGATCATCGCCATGCCGCGGCGCGCGGTGATCTCGGCCAGGAGGTCCATCACCGTCTTTTGCGTGGTGACGTCCAGCCCGGTGGTGGGCTCATCGGCGATGAGCAGGGTGGGCTCGCATGCGATCGCCATGGCGATCATGACGCGCTGGCACATGCCACCCGAGAGTTCGTGCGGAAAGGAGTCGAGCCGCTCCTCGGGGTCGCGGATCAAGACCGCTTCCAGCAGTTTCAGCGCCTTGCCGCGAGCCTCATGCGCCGACAGCGCCTCATGGGCGCGCAGCACGTCGGCGATCTGCAGGCCCACCGTTCGGATCGGGTTCAGCGCGGCGCGCGGGTTCTGGAAGATCATCGACATCGCCGCACCGCGCAGCGGCTGCAGCATGCTGCGCGAGGCCCGGGTGATGTCCTGGCCACGGAAGCTGATGCGTCCGTCTGTGATCTTCCCGGCGCGGTCGAGAAGCTGCATCACCGAAAAGGCGGTGACGGACTTGCCGGAACCGGATTCCCCGACGATGCCGAGAGTCTCGCCGGCATCGAGGCTCAGGGACACGCCCTTGAGCGCCTCCACGAGGCCGTTGCGGGTGGAGAAGGTGACCTTGAGGTTGTCGATGCTGAGCAGCGGCGCCGTCATGTTCGCATCCGCGGGTCGAGGATATCGCGCAGGCCGTCGCCGAGGAGGTTGAAGCACAGCACGGCGCTCATCAACGCGGCGCCAGGGAAGACGACGAGCCACCATTTGCCGGTGGTGATGAAGCGGGCGCCCTCGGCCACCATGATCCCCCATTCCGGCGTCGGCGCCTGCACCCCGAGGCCGAGGAAGGAGAGGCCGGCGGCATTGAGGATGGCCCAGCCAAGGTTGAGCGAGATCTGCACTGCCATGGCCGGGAGGACATTGGGGAGGAGGAACAGCAGAACGACGCGCGCATGGCTGTTGCCGGAGGCGCGGGCGGCCTCCACCCAGCCGGAGTTGCGGCGGACGTTCACCTCCGCCCGGGCGAAGCGGATGTAGAAAGGCAGGTTGATGATGGCGGTGGCGAAGATGATGTTCTCCACCCGGTTGCCGAGGGCTGCCACCAGCGCCATGGCGAGGACGAAAAGCGGGAAGGCCATCAGCACGTCGACGAAACGACCGACCCAGCGGTCGAGCCGGCCACCGGCATAGCCGCAGAAAGCGCCGATCATCGCACCGAGGACGAAGGACAGGCTCACCGCCGAAGCGGCGATGGCAAGGTCGAGCCTGGTTGCCACCAGCACGCGCGAGAAGACGTCGCGCCCGAGCTGGTCGGTGCCGAACCAGTGGGCGGCGCTTGGCGGTTGAAGGGAGAGCGGCACGTTGGAGACGGTGGGGCCGTAGGGCGCGATGGATGGCGCGACGATGGCGACAAGAATCAGCAATGCCGCGCCAATGCCGGCGACGAGGGTGACGGGGTTGCCCCTGAGGATGTAGCCGGTATGGCTCAGCGTGGCGCTCATTCGATCGAGACCCGGGGGTCGGCGAGGCCGTACAGCACATCGATGGTCAGATTCACCAGGACGAAGATGAAGGCCATCAGCAGCACGAAGCCCTGAACCGGCGCATAGTCTGAGGTCAGCAGCGCGTCGAGCGCGTAGGAGGCGACGCCTGGCCAGGAGAAGACCTTCTCGACCAGCACGTTGGCGCCCAGCATGGTGGAGAAGACGATGCCCATGATGGTGATGACCGGCAGCAGCGCATTGCGCAGCGCGTAGACGAGGACGACGCGCCGCCGCGACAGGCCCAGGGCTTCGCCCGTGCGCACGAAATCGCTGGTCATGACCGCCAGCATGGCGGCGCGGGTCATGCGGGCGAGTGGCGCCAGGACGAAAAGGGCCATGGTGGCTGCCGGCAGGACGAGTTGGCTGGCTGCGGCACGCCAGGATTCCCATTCGCCGGCGAGCGCCGCGTCGATGAGGATGAAGCCGGTGACGACCGGCGGCTGAGATGCAAAGACGTCGAGCCGCCCCGTCGGATCGGGGGCGATGCCGAGGATGTAGTAGAAGGCGTAGATCAGCAGCAGCCCCGATACGAAAGTCGGCACGCAGACGCCGAGCGAACACAGGAACCTCACCCCGTGGTCGATCAGGGAGTTGGGCCGCAGTGCCGCGAGGATACCCAGCGGCAGGGCCAGCGACAGGGCGAACAGCAGCGCGGTGAAGGTGAGTTCGAGCGAGGCCGGCAGGCGGTTGATGAGGTCGGTCACCACCGGCTGCCCGGTATTCATCGACCGGCCGAGATTGCCGGTGACGATGTCCCTGAGATAGAGCAGCAACTGTTGCGGGATGGGTTTGTCGAGGCCCATCTGCTCCCGGATCATCTGGATTTCCGCCTGGCCTGCATTGGGGCCAGAGGCGAAGAACACGGCCGGGTCGCCCGGCAGCACCCGCATCAACAGGAAGGTGAAGACGATCACGCCGAACAGCGCGGGAACGGAGGACAAGGCCCTCCGTCCCGCGCGCCTGGCGATGCCGGCTGCAAGGCTCATCGCCGGCAGGCCCTTCAGGTTCGCTTCACGTCGCGGAAGTCCACCTGGCGGTGATAGCCATAGGTATAGCCGTCGATATTCTTCGGCATGACCGCATCCTGGTTCGGCTGCCAGAGCATGACGATCGGCGTCTCCTCTGCCATGATCCCGATCATCTCCTTGCAGGTCGCGTCGTACTTGGCCTTGTCGGTCTCGAAACGGGCCTTGCCGGCGAGATCGTCGATGCGCTGGTCGTTCCAGCCGGAATAGTTCCAGCGCTGCGGGCCATAGAGGAAGGTGCGGAAGAAGTAGTCGGTCGAAGGCAGCCAGGCGATCGAGGTCTCGATGAAGAAGGGCAGCTTGCGCTCGGTGACCATGGTGGAGATCTGCGCGTCGGGCAGTTTTTGGATCTCGACGCGGATGTTGATGGCGCCGAGGGCTTCCTTCACCAGCGCCGCGATCGGCTCGGCGAAGGCAGCGGAGCCGAGGTTGAAGGCGAAGAAGGTGTCGAAGCCGTTGGGGAAGCCGGCTTCCGCCAGCAGGGCGCGGGCCTTGGCGAGGTCCTGCTTGTAGGGCATCGGCTGGGGGAAGGAGGCATCGCCCGGCGTGCCCGACCAGGTGCCGCCGTAGAGCTTGGCGCCGCGCTCGAACAGCCCCGCCTTGAACAGCGAGTCATAGGGCAGGGCGGCGGCGATCGCCTGGCGCACCTTCTTGTTGTCGAAGGGCGCCATCTGGGTGTTGAAGGCGATCATCGAGAAGGCGTTGAACTGCGGCGTGGAAATCGCCTTGACGCGGCCGCGCTGGACCAGCGTGTCGATGTCGCTCGGCTGCAGATCGATGGACAGGTCCGCGTCGCCCTTCTCGATCAGGCTGGCGCGGGTCGCGGCCTCGGGAATGGTCTGGCAGATGATGCGCCGGAACGGGGCCGGCTTGCCATCGACGCCACCGGTCCAGGCCTCGTTGCGGCGCAGGATCACCTGCTCGCCGGGCTTGAAGCTCTCGACTGTATAGGCGCCGGACCCAGCCGTGTTGTCCTTGGTCCAGGCCTGGCCCCAGGGGTCCTGCGCCGTCACGTGCTTCTTCACCAGGGCGGAATTGAAGACGACCGCATACAGCGTGCAGAGGTTCGGCAGGGCGAGGCGGTCCGGCTTGTCGATTTTGCCGACAACCGTGTGGGTGTCGACGATGGTGAACTGCTCGGGCTTGGTCCAGGAGCCCGTGGCGATCTGGGCCGCCGCAAGCGAGCGGGACGAGACGGCGCGGTCATAGGACCATTTGACGTCGGCCGCGGTCACCGGGGTTCCGTCGTGGAACTTCGCGTTCTTGCGGATGTGGAAAGTGAAGGTCATGCCGTCGGAGCTTACATCGACCTTCTCGGCGACCTCTCCGCGGATGGTGTCGATGTCGAAGACCCAGTTGCCGTCGCGCTGTTTGCGGCCGAAGGAGACCAGGCGGTCATAGACGTTGACGCTGACGCCAAACGCCTCGCGCGTCGAGCCGGGCATGGTCGGGTCCAGCGTGTTGACTGCGGCGCCGGTGACGTAGCGCAGGGTCTCTGCGCGTGTCTGGGCCTGGGCGCGGCCGCCGAGATAGGGGGCGGTGGCGACGGCAGCCGTGCCCGCAAGGAGGTGACGACGGTTCAGCTTCATGACGCGGTCTCCGTTGAGGGTGCGGACCGGAGATCGGGTTCCCGGCGGCTTGCCCAGATGTTTGCAATCTTCGTACCAGCAGCTGCGGGCCGCCCATGCGGGGCATGGATGAGGAAAAGCCTCTTTCTTCAAGACCCGTGGCTTGGAAGACCCTGTTCGGCATCTGCTCGCTGGGGCAGCAACTCAGTCGCGCTGCACAAGTCTTGAGCACTCTCTGTCGGCGAGCCCACTGGCGCCCTGAACGCCATTCCATGCCCCTGTGCGATCAGAGCCGCGGCCACCCGACGGCGATACGTGCTATCCCCCAAGCATGGAAACCAAATCCCCGGTCCCGCTGGCCGTCCTCGTCGGCATCCAGTTGCCTGACATCACCGACATCATGCACGAAGCCAGCCTCCAGGAACTTGGGCGGCTGGTGAAGACACTCGGGTATGAGGTCGTGGGCAGCGTGTCGCAGAAGCGCGACGGCACGGGTGCCGGGCTGCTGCTGGGCAGCGGCAAGCTGGCGGAACTGGCGGCCATGACCGGCGGGAGCGGTGTCGTCGGCTCGATGGCCGCACCTTCGAGGTCCAAAGCCCGTGAGCGGTTCGAGAGTGCGCCTGAAGCCGCCGCGCCTGCGGAGCCCGAGCCGGACGCGGCGCGCAAGCCCGAGTTCGTGATTGTCGACCACGAGCTCTCACCCAGCCAAATCCGCAACCTGGAGCGCGCGACCGGAGCGCAGGTGCTGGACCGCACCGGTGTCATCGTGGAGATCTTCCACCGGCACGCGAACACCCGCGAGGCGAAGCTGCAGGTGGAAATGGCGCGCCTAAAATATGTGGCGCCCCGCCTGCGGGAGTCCTCGGGGGGTGGCGGCCGGCAGCAGGGGCCCGGCGCCGGCGAAACCTCCCTGGACCTTGACCGGCGCAAGGTCCGGGACAGGATCTCGGAGCTGAAGGACCAGCTTGAGGCGGTTCAGCGCGACAGCGAGCAGCGCCGGGCCGGGCGGCGCGACCAATTGCGCGTGGCGCTGGTCGGCTACACCAATGCGGGCAAGTCGTCGTTGATGCGTGCCCTCACCGGCAGCCAGGTGCTGGTGGAAGACAAGCTGTTCGCCACGCTCGATACCACCGTGCGGGCCCTGCAGCCGGAGACCAAGCCGCGCGTGCTCGTCTCCGACACGGTAGGTTTCATCAAGCAGTTGCCGCACGACCTGGTGGCATCCTTTCGCTCCACCCTGGCGGAGGCGCTGGAAGCCTCGCTGCTGCTGTACGTGGTGGATGCCTCGGACCCGACCTACGAAGCCCAGCTGGAGGTCAGCCGCGGCGTTCTGCGGGAGATCGGGGCGGACGCGGTGCCGTCTCGCCTGGTGCTGAACAAGCTTGACCGGGTGGATGCGGCGGGGCGTGCCGCCCTGATGGAAAAGCACCCGGACGCGATCCTGCTCTCTGCCCATGCGCCAGAGGATGTGAGCGCGTTGCGAGACACCATTATCGGGTTCTTCGAAGAGCTGATGGTGGAGGCCGTGCTGGTGCTGCCCTATGCGAAGCAGGGCATGATCGGCGAGGTTTATGAGAGCGCCCGGGTTCTTTCCGAGGACTACAACGAAGAAGGCCGCGTTCTGAACGTGCGCGGCTTGCCAGGTGCCATCGCGCGGCTGCGGCGGAGCCTTGTCACCAGCTGAACCAGCGGCCCTGTTGTCATGCTCCACCGGCGAGTAGGCTGAAGCACAACAAGGAGCGCAGGGGATGAAACTGGGGCGCCTGGGGGTTTGGAACCCGAATGACCGGCTGACGCCGCCGGAGATCGTCCGGCTGCTGCATACCGCGGAAGACCTCGGGTATTGCGCGCTGTGGTATCCGGAGGCCGTCGGCTACGAGGCTTTCTCCAGTGCCAGTTTCATGCTGGCGCATTCGAAGTCGCTCACCATCGGCAGCTCGATCGCCAGCACCTATGCCCGCGATGCCTTCACGGCGCGGCGGGGCATGATTGGGATGAACCGGATGTATGGCGACCGCTTCATCCTGGGGCTGGGTGTGAGCCACGCACCGATGGTGGAGGCGCGCGGGCATGGTTATGCCAAGCCGGTTCCGGCGATGCGGGCCTATCTCGATCTGCTGCAGGATGGCGAGGCGGAAGCAGCCGACTGGCCTGTCATGCTGGCAGCCCTTGGGCCGGTGATGATGAAGCTGGCGTTCGAGCGCACGATGGGCGCACTTCCGGTGAACGCAACGCCGGAGCACACGCGGCGCGCTGCGGCGGCGATGCCGGCGGGAAAGCATCTCGCGGTGGCCCAGAAATTCGTGATCGAGACCGATCCCGTTCGTGCCCGCGCCATCGGACGTGCGGAGATCGCGATGTATCTTGCCATGCCGAATTACATCAACCACTGGCTGCGCATCGGCTTTACACCGGCCGACCTGGAGAATGGCGGGTCCGACCGCCTCGTTGACGCGATGATCAACTGGGGCACGGTGGATGAGGTGAAGCGCCAGATCCTGGCCCACTTCGAAGCCGGCGCGACGCATGTCTGCATTCGCCCGGTGCACGCGAACGGCGATTTTGCGGCGCGTGACGCCATGCTGAAGGCAATGGCCGGGCTGTAGCCCGCAAGGAGAGATCTGTCGGCGGTGAGGGCGCGGCAGCCTCGTGCTGCACTTATTCTCGTGTCAGGGCCTGATCTCGCGCGGCGGTATGCCTCCCTCAGGCCGCTTCAATCAGGTCACCAAAGACCTGTCAGAACTCGCTGGTCCAGCGTGTCAGCTGCATCTGGCGGATCGGCCGAAGATGGGTCGGGCTGGTGTTGATCAAAATCCCCGGAAACAGGATACCGCTGTCGGGTCCTTCAGGTTGGCCGCCTGGCGCAGGATGTTCCCGCGCGACGGGTCGTCGCTGACCTCGTCCGCGAAGTGGCGGCCATGGCGGCTGATGGTTCCGAAGAAGCCCCACTCGCGGTTCTGGGTCTCGGGAAAGCTTGTCGACATCGCGGCATCTCCTGCCCTGCGGGTGCTCGACACTTCACTCTGGTCGCAGAAGAAACCAAGCCAGATTGGATGGAGATTGATGACACAATCTGCCGGCGTGTCGCCACGATCCAACCAGGAAGTCAGCCTCATCCTTTTGAAGACCATCAATCCCATGACATGTCGAAGGTACCGATCCACATTCCAGGCTTCGCCTTCTGGGCTCTCTCCTCAGCTGGACCACATGTAGTGGAGTAGCGCCGGAAGGCGACGGCCCAGGCGTTTGCCGCCATCCGAGACATCTTCGGGCTACGGTAGTGAGGCCTGAGCCGAGACCTGCTGCAAAAGCCCGCGCCCCAAAGGGGGGCGCCGCACTGGCTGCGGTTGCCCGCGCAGGAATTTGGATAATTTTAATGCTTTATTATTAAATAATAAATGATTTCGATAGTTTTTTCAATTTTTTGGACAAAAGCTATCGACAGCGGCAGTACGTCATTAAACTGCCGGTGCGCCCTGGAAGTGAAAAAGAGTGATGAAGCACAAATTCAACGATTTCATTGCTCGGTGCTTTTGTGAAACGTGCGCCGCAGCCTTGGAAGACAGCACGGGAACTCTCCGCCTACGTCCGATCAACCGGCTCGCCGACGATGCCAGGCAGCAGGTGCTGGCCCTGGATCCCGGGGCGCGGGCCACCCCGCCTGCCGCCGTATCCGAGGGCAGCGCGGATCTTCCCGCCAATGCCTCTACTGCGGGCCGCATTGCCGTCGGCGGTTCGGTCTACGGAACGCTCTCACCAGTCGGCGACAGGGACTGGTTTGCCATAGGGCTTGAGGCCGGGCGCACGTATGTGATCACCCTCGCCGGCGCCGGCACATCGTCGCTGTCGGACCCGTTGCTGCGCCTGTACGGTCCCAATGGCGTCGTTGTGGCCTCCGACGACGATGGGGCTGGCGGGCGCAATGCCCGCATCACCTACACGGCGGCCTCCTCCGGCACGTTTTTCGCGGAGGCGAGCAGCTACGGGGACAGTCTGGCGGGCAGCTATAGCCTGGCAGCGGCGGAATCGCTGCCGCCCGGGCCGGTGGCCAGCCTGTGGGTAGAAGGTGCCCCGCGCGTGCTGGACGGCCCAGTGCGGGTGTTCTTCGCCCCAGCCGGACAGACTTTTGCGGGCGAGACCTCCCGCGGATGGCTCGCCCACGAGATCCAGCGATCCATGCTGGCGTTGCAGCTGTTCTCCAACGTGACCAACGTGTCCTTCGCCCGAACCGAGGATGCCGCGTCTGCCCGTTTCGTGCTGGTGGCGAACAACAAGCCCGGCGTATCGACCCTGGGCTGGTTCAACATGCCCTCTGGCACTGGCAGCCAAACCGGCTGGTTCAATGCCGCCGCCAATGGCTGGGATGCGGCCGGGCTGGCACAGGGCGGCTACGGCTTCGCAACCCTGATCCACGAATTCGGCCATGGCTTGGGGCTGGCACACCCGCATGAGAGCGGCAACGGCACGACCGCAATGCCGGGGGTGACGGGGCCCTTCGGTTCCTTCGGCACGGCTGGGCTGAACCAGGGTGTCTTTACGATGATGTCCTACAACGACGGCTGGGTCACCGGGCCGATGGGCGCGAGCGGGGACAATGCCTGGGGCTGGCAGGCCACGCCCATGGCGCTGGATGTGGCGGCGCTGCAGCAGGCCTATGGTGCCAACACCACCTACCGTACCGAGGCCAACACCTACGCGCTGCCAACGACGGAACAGTCCGGCACGTTCTGGTCCTGCCTGTGGGACGCGGGCGGGCAGGATACGATCGTCCAGCCCGGTAGCGCCGCAGCGGTGATAGACCTGCGCGCGGCCTCGCTGGACTATGCCGTGGGCGGCGCCGGCTTCCCCTCCTATGCCGTGGGCATCCATGGCGGCTTCACCATCGCCCATGGCACCACGATCGAGAATGCCCGCGGCGGGGCGGGCAATGACACGATCACCGGCAACGACGCCGCCAACACGCTGGAAGGCGGCAGCGGCGACGACATACTGGCCGGTGGTCTCGGCGACGACATGGTGGATGGCAGCAACGGAACAGACATTGCCGCCATCGGCTACCTGCGCGGCACCGGCTACACCATAGCCGGCACTGCAAGCCGCTTCACCCTCATCGGTGCTCAGGGCACGGACACCTACGTCGGCATTGAAACCATCCGCTTCCTGGACAACACGACCGTACCCGCCTCCGCGCTATTCGGGACGGCCGCTGCATCGATATTCGGCATCACGGCCACTGCCTCCGCCCGCCCGGAGGGCAATCGCGGCCAATCAACCGCATATGAATTCACCATCACGCGCGCCGGCACCACAGACCAGCCGGCCAACATCGCATGGGCCGCAGCCGGCACGGGCAGCACGCCGACGTCGGCCGCGGATTTCATCGGCGGTGCCTTTCCCACCGGCACCGCCAGCTTTGCCTCAGGCCAAGCCAGCCGCACCATCATCGTGCTGATCGCCGGCGACGATGCGGTCGAGGCGCAGGAAGGCTTCGCAATCGCCCTTTCTGCACCCAGCAGCGGCAGTTCGATCGGCACCGCAACCGCCACCGGCACCATCCAGAACGATGATGCCTCCCTCGCCATCGCTGCCACCTCGGCGGCAAAGGCTGAAGGCCACAGCGGCAGCACAGCCTTCACCTTCACTGTCACCCGCTCCGGTGCGGTGGGCCAGGCAAGCACCGCGAACTGGGCGGTGACAGGCGCCGGCAGCGCTCCCGCATCTGCCGCGGACTTCGCCGGCAATGTTCTTCCGTCAGGCACGGTGTCCTTCGCCTCGGGCGAGACCAGCAAGACCGTTACCGTGCGGGTCGCTGGCGACAGCACCGCAGAGCAGAACGAGGGCTTCACCCTTACCCTCGGCGCCCCCAGCACAGGAACGTCGATCGGCACAGCAACCGCCACCGGCACCATCCAGAACGATGATGCCTCCCTTGCCATCGCAGCCACATCGGCGACAAAGGCCGAAGGCCACAGCGGCAGCACGGCCTTCACCTTCACTGTCACCCGCTCCGGTGCCGTGGGCCAGGCCAGCACCGCGAACTGGGCGGTGACCGGCGCCGGCAGCGCTCCCGCATCTGCCGCGGACTTCGCCGGCAA
>CANHKG010000093.1 GCA_947460455.1 Rhodospirillales bacterium
CCGTCGCCGAACTCGGTCATCACCCGTTCCAGCTCGGTCGGCGCCAGGCGGCCATGGGCCTGGACCATGCGGGCATCGGGGATGATCTCGCGCAGGCGGGCGGCCATGCGGTCGAGGTCTTCCAGGCGCGGCACCACGCAGAACACCTGTCCGCCGCGGAAGCGTTCGCGTTGCAGCGCCTCGCGGATCACCACGCCGTCGAACGGCATGATGAAGGTGCGCACGGCGAGGCGATCCACCGGCGGCGTGGCGATCAGGCTCATCTCCCGCACGCCGGTCAGCGCCAGTTGCAGGGTGCGCGGGATCGGCGTGGCGGTGAGGGTGAGGACGTGGACGTCCTCCTTAATGGCCTTCAGCTTCTCCTTGTGGGCAACGCCGAAATGCTGCTCCTCATCCACGATCAGCAGGCCGATGTGGTTGAACGTGACGCTTTTCGCCAGCAGCGCGTGGGTGCCGACGACGATATTGACGTCGCCGGAGGCCAGGCCGGCACGGACCTCATTGGCTTCCTTGGCCGCGACCATGCGCGAGAGCTGCGCCACCTTGATCGGCAGGCCGGCGAAGCGGGCGGAGAAGGTGCGGAAATGCTGGCGCGACAGCAGCGTGGTCGGCACCACCACGGCCACCTGCATGCCGGACATGGCGGCGACGAAGGCGGCCCGCAGCGCCACCTCGGTCTTGCCGAAGCCCACGTCGCCGCAGATCAGGCGATCCATCGGGCGGCCGGAGGCAAGGTCTTCCAGCACATCCGAAATCGCGCGGGTCTGGTCCTCCGTCTCGGCGAAGGGGAAGCGGGCGCAGAATTCGTCCCAGGCGCCTTCCGGGGGCATCATCGCATCGGCGTCGCGCAGCTTGCGGGCGGCGGCGATGCGGATGAGTTCGGCGGCCATGTCGCGCACCCGCGACTTCATCTTGGCCTTGCGCGCCTGCCAGGAGGCGCCGCCCAGCTTGTCCAGCGCCACGCCGGCGCTTTCGCTGCCGAAGCGCGACAGCATCTCGATGTTCTCGACCGGCAGGAACAGCTTGTCGCCGCCGTCGTAGATCAGGCGCAGGCAATCATGCGGGGCGTTGTTGACCTGAAGCGTAACCAACCCGTCGTAGCGGCCGATGCCGTGGTCCTGGTGCACGACAAGGTCGCCCTCGGCGATCTCCGTGGCCTCGGCGATGAACTGGTCGGCGCGCTTGCGGCGGCGCGGCGGGCGGGCGATGCGCTCGCCGAGCAGGTCCTGCTCCGAGACGATGGCGGTGTCCTCGGCGAGGAAGCCGCGCTCGATGCCCAGGGAAACGAGAATCACGGGGCCGCGCGGCAGGGCCCGGGCGGCCTCCCAGGTCTCGGCGGTTTCGGTCTTGAAGCCGTGCTCGCGCAGCAGGTTGGCCAGGCGCTCGCGCGAGCCGGTGGTCCAGGCGGCCAGGATCAGGCGGCGGCCTTCGCTGGCCCAGCGGTCGCCTTGGGCCTTGAGCTGGTCGAACACGCTGATCCCCGGCCCGCCGCCGGATTGGGCGAAGATCGGCGCGGGGCGGCCGCCGGCATCCGGGCCCTCAGCGCCATCCGGCTTGCCATAGGGGGTGAAGGCGAAGGCGGGGCCGCTGGCCAGCATCGCATCCCAGTCCTCGCGCGTGAGGTACAGGCGCTCCGACGGCAGCGGGCGGTAGGGGGTTTCGCCGTCGCGCGGCAGGGTGCGGCGGGCGTCGTAGTGGTCGGCGATCATCTCCAGCCGGGCGGTGAGGATCTCGTCGGACTGGTTGTCCAGGCTGACGGAGGCGCCGGGCAGATAGTCCAGCAGCGTTTCCATGCTGCTGTGGAACAGCGGCACCCAATGCTCCATGCCGGGATGGCGGCGGCCATCGGAGATGGACATGTAGATCGGGTCGGCGGCGGCGGCGGGGCTGAACAGCTCGCGCCAGGCGGTGCGGAAGCGGGCGACGCTGTCCTTGTCGAGAAACACCTCCGACACCGGGCGCAGCATCAGCTTGTCGGCCTTGGCGCCGCTGCGCTGGGTGGCGGGGTCGAAGCTGCGGATGTCCTCGATATCGTCGCCGAACAGATCCAGGCGCAGGGGTTCCGGCACGCCGGCGGGGAAGATGTCGATGATCCCGCCGCGGATGGCGAATTCGCCCGGCTCCATCACCGTGGCGGCGCGGCCGTAGCCGTTGGATTCCAGGAAGCGGGCCAGCTCCTCCGGCTTGATCCTATCGCCGCGCTTGAAGCTGCGGCTGCCGCCGTGGAAGGCGTGGCGCGGCGGCACGCGCTGCACCAGGGCGTTCACCGTGGTGAGCAGGATGCGGGTGCCGGTGGCGGGTTCCAGCAGGCGGGAGAGGGTGGCGATGCGCTCGCTCACCAGCTCCGGGTTGGGCGAGACGCGGTCGTACGGCAGGCAATCCCAGGCCGGGAAGCGCAGCACTTCGGCATCGGGGGCGAAAAAGGCCAGGGCCTCGGCCATGCGCGCCATGCGGGCATCGTCGCGCGCCACATGCACCAGCGGGCCCTTGTGCTCCGCGCTACGGCGGGCGAGCAGGATGGCATCCCAGCCCTCCGGGGCGCCGTAGACGCTCAGGGTCATCGGTGGGTGCCGCCGCCGGCAACGAAGGCCAGGATCTCGCGCAGCATCGGGCTATCGGCCTCGGGCGGGATCGGCACGCGGCCGGTGAGCCAGTCCGTCAGGTCGGTATCCTGCAATTCCATCACCGCTTCCAGCGCGTCCATCTCGGCATGGCCGAGCGTGGTCATCCGGGCGGCGACGAAGCCGCCGATCATCAGGTCGCACTCCTTGGTGCCGCGATGCGTGGCACGGAAGAGCAGACGGCGGCGGCGGTGTTCGAGGGCGGTGGAGTCGTCCGGTGTCATCCCTGTCACATACGCTCTCATCGCGAAGCTTGCAGCCCATCCGGTGCTGGAATCTCCGCGGAATGCATGCGGGGCGTGCACACGCGGGTTGCTGCGCCTTGGCCGCTGCCCGTAGAAGCGGCCGATTACGCGGAGAACTGCCATGGCCCAGACACGCCCGGATGCGATGGAAGACCGGCTGATCGTGGCGCTGGACGTGCCGGGGATCGCCCAGGCGCGCGCGCTGGTGGAGCGGATCGGTGATGCGGTGCGGTTCTACAAGGTGGGCTACTGGCTGCTCTATTCGCCCGGCGCCGACGGCTTGCTGGCGGAGCTGAAGGCGGCCGGCAAGCGCATCTTCCTGGATGCCAAGCTGCACGACATTCCCCAAACCGTGGAAATCGGCGCCGCAAGGCTGGCCGAGCGCGGGGTGGATTTGCTGACGGTGCATGCGGAACCCGCGGTGATGCAGGCCGCGGTGAAGGGGGCGGCCGGCAGCGGCCTGATGATCTTCGGCGTGACGGTGCTGACCAGCCTGGATGACGCCGACCTCGCCGAGATCGGCTACCGCATGGGCGTTTCGGAGCTGGTGGCCCGCCGTGCCCGCCAGGCCGCGGAGGCCGGCTGCGCGGGCATCATCGCCTCGCCGGAGGACAAGCCGGCCCAGCTGCGCGCCGCGGCCGGCGCGCCCGGCCTGCTGATCGCCACCCCCGGCATCCGCCCGGCCGGCGCCGATGTGGGCGACCAGAAGCGCGTGGCCACGCCCTCGCAGGCGATCCGCGACGGATCGGACTACTTGGTGGTCGGCCGCCCGATCGTGGCGCAGCCCGACCCGGCAGCGGCCGCACGGGCCATCCTGGCGCAGATGCGTGAAGGCGCCTGAGCCCCCTACCCCACTCGCACCGCTTTTCGAGCCGCTAACCTCGCTGCGCGGCGTCGGCGAGGCGCTGTCCACCCTGATCGCGCGCGCCGCCGGCGGGGAGCGGGTGGTGGACCTGCTGTTCCACCTGCCCGACAGCTACATCGACCGGCGGGTGCGAAGGCGCATCCGCGACATGGGGCCAGGCGAGATGGGCACGCTGGAAGTGGAGGTGGTGGGCATCGAGCCCCCGGCCACGCGGCGCCAGCCCACCAAGGTGCGGGTAACCGACGGCAGCGGGTTCGCCGAACTCGTCTTTTTCAATCGCTATCCCACCGGGCGCCTGCCGGTCGGTGCCAAGGTGCTCGTCTCCGGCAAATGGGGCGAGGGCCGGCAGATGCCGCATCCCGATTTCATCGTGCCGGCGGACCGGCCAGACATGCTGCCGGCGGTGGAGCCGGTCTGGCCGCTGACGGCCGGGCTGTTCGGCTATCATTTGCGCAAGCCGGTGGCCGAGGCCGTGGGCCGGGTGCCGGAGCTGGAGGAATGGCACGACGGCCCGCTGCTGAAGCGCGAGGGCTGGCCCGCCTTCCGCGATGCGCTGGTCACGGTGCAGACGCCCCCGCTGCCCCCCGGGCCGGAAGCGGCGCGGCGCCTGGCCTATGACGAGCTGTTCGCCGACCAGGTGGCCCTCGCCCTGCTGCGCCGCCGGGTGCGGGCGCGCCCCGGTCGCGCGTTGAAGGGGGATGGCCGGCTGCGGCAGGAAGCGCTTTCCCGGTTCGGCCACACGCCCACCGATGCCCAGCGCGCCGCCCTGGCGGAGATCGACGAGGACCTCGCCTCCCCCCGCCGGATGCTGCGGCTGCTGCAGGGCGATGTGGGCGCCGGCAAGACGCTGGTGGCCACGCTGGCGATGCTCACGGCCGTGGAATGTGGCGCCCAGGCCGCTCTGATGGCCCCCACCGAATTGCTGGCCCGCCAGCACCACCGCACGCTGTCGCGCATCTGCCCGGTCCCTGTGGAGCTGCTCACCGGCTCCGTCACCGGCCGGGCGCGGGCGCGGGTGCTGGGCGGGCTCGCCGATGGCTCCGTGCCGATCGTGGTGGGCACCCACGCGCTGATCCAGGAAGGGGTGGAATTCCAGGACCTGGCGCTCGCGGTGATCGACGAGCAGCACCGCTTCGGCGTGGAGCACCGCCTCTCCATCGGCGCCAAGGGCGAGGCGACGGACGTGCTGGTGATGACCGCCACGCCCATTCCGCGCACCGTGCTGCTCACCCAATGGGGCGAGATGCAAACCAGCCGCCTCGCCGGCAAGCCCGCCGGCCGCCAGCCGATCCGCACCACCATCCATTCGCTCTCCACCCTGGTGGACATCGTGGAGGCGCTGCGCCGCAAGCTGGAGGATGGCGCGCGCATCTACTGGGTGTGCCCCCTGGTGGAAGAAAGCGAGATGATCGACCTCGCCAACGCCGAGGCCCGCTTCGCCGAACTCACCCAGTATCTCGGCCCCGTCGTCGGGCTGGCGCATGGCCGCCAGGAAACGGCGGTGCGGGAGGCCGCGCTGATCGATTTCGCCGCCGGCCGCACCAAGGTGCTGGTGGCCACCACCGTGATCGAGGTGGGCGTGGACGTGCCGGAGGCCACGGTGATGGTGGTGGAGCACGCCGAGCGCTTCGGCCTCGCCCAGCTGCACCAGCTGCGCGGGCGCGTGGGCCGCGGCAGCGCGCAGAGCTTCTGCCTGCTGCTGCACGCCGACGGCCTGAACGAAACCGCCCGCCGCCGCCTGTCGCTGCTGCGCGACACCGAGGATGGCTTCGTGATCGCCGACGAGGATTTCCGCCTGCGCGGCGGCGGCGACCTGCTGGGCACCCGCCAATCCGGCCAGCCCGGCTGGCGCCTGGCCCTGATCGACCGCGACGAAGACCTGCTGCACATGGCCGGGCGCGATGCCGAGCTGCTGGTGCAGAAGGACCCGAAACTGGAGACCGCGCGCGGGAAGGCGGTGCGCATGCTGCTGGCGCTGTTCGAGAAACGAGCCGCGGTGCGAACATTGCAATCGGGATAGCGATCCCGCCGCCGCTTGCAATACGGCTGCGTTGCGCTATCTCGGCCCATCGCGAGATGCGCTGTACCAGCGTGGGGGACAACCATGGCAACCGACAGCAAGGCCCCGCTCATCGAGATCGAGGGGCTCACCAAGCGCTTCGGCGCATTCACAGCGGTGGACAACGTCTCGTTCACCGTCTCGCGTGGCGAGGTGCTGGGCTTCCTCGGCCCGAACGGCGCCGGCAAATCCACCACCATGCGCATGCTGGCGGGGTTCATGACCCCCACCGCAGGCACCGCCCGCATCTGCGGCCACGACGTGCAGACCGACAGCGTGGCCGCCCGCCGCACCCTGGGCTTCCTGCCCGAAGGTGCGCCCACCTATCCCGAGATGACGGTGGAAGCCTTCCTCGCCTTCGTCGCCTCCATCCGCGGCTATGGCGGCAAGGAGGCAGCGCGCCGCATCGCCCGGGCTATCGAGCTCACCACGCTCCAGGGCGTGCGC
The DNA here is from genome assembly GCA_947460455.1 of Rhodospirillales bacterium. Taxonomy (GTDB): domain Bacteria; phylum Pseudomonadota; class Alphaproteobacteria; order Acetobacterales; family Acetobacteraceae; genus CAMDGX01. The sequence continues at coordinate 6,238 of CANHKG010000093.1, forward strand.
CTCCAGCCGGTGGAAACGCTCTCCAAGGGCTTCAAGCGCCGCGTCGGCCTCGCGCAGTCCCTGCTGCACGATCCGCCAGTGCTGGTGCTGGACGAGCCGACGGATGGGCTGGACCCCAACCAGAAGCACGAGGTGCGGACGCTGATCAACCAGATGGCGCCGGAGAAGGCCATCGTCATCTCCACCCATATCCTGGAGGAGGTGGAGGCCATCTGCACGCGGGCCATCATCATCGCCCGCGGCAAGGTGCTGGCCGATGCCACGCCGGCAGAGCTGGTGAAGCGCCATCCCTCGGGCAAGCTGGACGACGTGTTCCGCAACATCACCCAACCGAAGGCGGCGTGACGCGATGCGCAATACAATGATCGTGGCCCGGCGCGAGCTGGGCGGCTACTTCGCCACCCCGGTGGCGGTGGTGTTCATCGTGATCTTCCTGGCGCTGCAGGGCGTGCTCACGTTCAACATGGGCAATTTCTTCGACCGCAACCAGGCCGACCTCGCGCCCTTCTTCAACTTCGTGCCCTGGGTGTTCCTGCTGCTGGTGCCGGCCATCACCATGCGCCTGTGGGCGGAGGAACGCCGGCTGGGCACGATCGAACTGCTGCTGACCCTGCCGATCACGCAGGGCCAGGCGGTGGTGGGCAAGTTCCTCGCCGCCTGGGCGTTCTGCGCCATCGCGCTGGCGCTCACCTTCCCGTTCGTCCTCACCGTCAACTACCTGGGCAACCCCGATAACGGCGTGATCGCCACCGGCTATCTTGGTGCGTTGCTGGTGGCCGGTGCGTTCCTTTCCATCGGCTCCGCCCTGTCGGCCGCCACCAAGAACCAGGTGATCGCCTTCGTGCTGGCCGTGGCGGTGTGCTTCCTGTTCGCCGTGGCCAGCTACCCCGTGGTGACCGACTTCCTGTCGAAGACCGTCCCCACCCTGGCCGAGGTGGCACGGCGCCTGAGCGTGGCGGAGCGCTTCCAGGGCTTCACCCGCGGCGTGGTGTCGCTGCGCGACATCATCTACTTCGCCAGCTTCATCGGCTTCTGGCTGTATCTGAATACCGTCATCGTCGAACATCGGAAGGCGGACTGAGCCATGCGCCGTCTCTGGACCTCTGTCGTCGGCGTGGTGGCGGTCTTCGCCATTCTGGTCGGCGTGAACCTGCTGGCGGAATACCGCCTCGCCCAATCCAAGCTCGATCTCACCCAGCAGCGCCTCTACACGCTGGCGCCGGGCACGCGGAAGATCCTGGGCGACCTGAAAGACCCCATCACGCTGCGCTTCTACTACTCGCGCACGCTGGGCAGCCGCATCCCGATGTACGGCGCCTATGCGGACCGCATCAGCGAGATGCTGCGCGAATACGCCAGCGCCTCGGGCGGCAAGGTCCGCCTGGAATTCTACGACCCCGAGCCGTTCAGCCCCACGGAGGACCGCGCCGTGGCCTATGGGCTGCAGGGCGTGCCGATCGACCAATCGGGCGAGCAGGTCTATTTCGGCCTCGCCGCCAGCAACCTGCTGGATGACGAGCGCACCATCGCCTTCTTCCAGCCGGAGCGCGAACGCTTCCTGGAATTCGACCTCACCCGCCTGGTCTATGAGCTGTCGAGCCCCAAGCGCCCGCTGGTTGGCGTGATGTCGTCGCTGCCGCTCGATGGCGACCCGCGCATGATGATGATGACGCAGAACCGCGCCGCCGGTCAGCCCTGGGTTGCCTCCATGCAGCTGCGCCAGGCCTTCGGCATCCGCCAGGTGCCGCTCGATGCCCAGGTGATCGACCCCGAGATCCAGGTGCTGCTGGTGGCCCACGCCCAGAACCTGTCGGACAACACGCTGTATGCCATCGACCAGTTCGTGATGCGCGGCGGCCGGCTGATGGCCATGGTCGATCCGCACAGCGAGGCGCAGGGCGCGGTGGCAGACCCGCAAACCGGCCAGCCGCCGCGCGATACCGGCAGCAATCTTGCCAAGCTGTTCGATGCCTGGGGCATCGCCTTCGACAACACCCAGATCGTCGGCGACCTCAAGGGCGCCTGGCGCGTGCGCGGCTCGCCCACAGACCGGGCGCAGGTGGTGGACTACGTCGCCTGGTACAACATCCGCGACGGGCTCAACACCAACGACCCCGCCACGGTGGAACTGAGCCAGGTGACGGTCGCCTCCGCCGGATCGCTGTCCAAGAAAGACGGCGCCAATATCGAGTTCACCCCGCTGCTCTCCAGCTCCGAGCTGTCCGGCCCCGTGCCGCTGGAGAAGGTGAAGATGATGCCCGATCCCGGCCGCATCCTGGGCGAATTCCGCCCGGACGGGCAGCGCCGGGTGATCGCGGCGCGGGTGCGCGGCGAACTGCAATCCGCCTTCGCCACCCCCCCTGCCCCGCTTCCGGATGCGCGCGAGAAGGTCACGCTGCCCGAGTACCGCGCCAAGACCGACGGCCCCGCCAACATGGTGGTGGTGGCCGACAGCGATATCCTGGCCGACCGCTACTGGGTGCGCGTGCAGGAATTCTTCGGCCAGCAGGAAGCCACTCCCTTCAGCGACAACGGCGCCTTCGTGGCCAACCTCGTCGGCACGCTGGCGGGCGGCGACGCGCTGATCGGCCTGCGCTCCCGCGGCACCTCGCTGCGCCCGTTCGAGCTGGTGGAAGACATGAACCGCAGCGCGGAGGCCCGCTTCCGCGCAACGGAGCAGGAACTGTCCAAGCACCTGGACGAAACCCAGAAGAAGCTGGCCGAACTCCGCACCGGCCGCGGCAGCCAAAGCCAGAACGCCGTGATCTCGGAACAGCAGCGCGAGACGATCGACGCCCTGCGCCGCGACATCGCCGATACCCGCGGCAAGCTGCGCAACGTGCAGCTGGAACTGCGGCGCGACATCCGCTCGCTGGAAACCCAGCTGCGGATGTTCAACATCGTGCTGGTCCCGGCCGTGCTGGCGGTGCTGGCGATCCTGCTCGGCCTCGCCCGCCGGCAGCGGCGCGCACGGGCGCGGGCTTGAGGAGGGCGCACGCATGAACCGCAACCTGCGCACCACCCTGCTGCTGGCCATCGCCGGCGCCATCGCGCTGATCGCCGGCTGGCAGTTCGGCACCCCCGGGCAAACCGGCCAGATGGCCGTCGCCCCCGGCACCCTCGTCTTCCCCGGCCTCGCCACGAAGCTGCAGGACGCCGAGCGCGTCACCATCACCACCAAGGGCCGCACCCTCACCCTGGTCCGCAAGGACGGCATCTGGGGCATCGCCGAACGCGGCGGCTACCGCGCCCAGCAAGACCGGCTGCGCGAACTCCTCACCGGCCTCACCGAACTGCGCGTGACGGAGCAGCGCACCTCGGACCCCGAGCAATACGACCGCCTCGGCGTCGGCGATCCCAACAAACCCACCACCACCGCACAGCTCGTGCGCGTGCTGGGCGCGCAGGACCGCGTGATCGCGGAACTGGTCGTCGGCCATCGCCGCGTCCGCACCGCCGGGAACGTGCCCGAAAGCATCTACATCCGCCGCGTGGGCGAGGCGCAGTCCTGGCTCGCCGAAGGCCGCCTGCCCGTGGATGCCGACCCGCAGCTGTGGTTCGAGCGCGAGATCACCAACATCCGAAAGGAGCAGGTGGCAACCATCGTCAGCACCCGCGCCGAGGGCATGCTGGAATTCGGCAAGGATGGCGAAACCCTGGTGCTGAAGGCCCCCGCCGAGCAGCCGAAGCTGGACGAATACCGCGTGGAAGACGTGTTCCGCGCGCTGGACTCCCTCACCCTGACCGACGTGAAGCCCGCCGCCGAGCAGCCCGGCGAGAAGGTCGGCAGCGCCATCTACACCCTCACCGACGGTATGACGGTCACGGTCACCGTGTTCCGCGCCGACGTGGATGTCTGGGCCCAGTTCCAGGCCGCCGGCGAAGGCGAGGCGAAGGCCAAGGCCGAGGCGCTCAACCGCCGCGTCGCCGGCTGGGCCTACCAGCTCGGCTCCTGGAAGGAGAAATCCTTCGTGCCCAAGCTCGATGAACTGAAGGCCGACGAGCCCGAGAAGCCCGCCGACCCCGAGGCCGAGAAGAAAGAAAGCGAATGACGCTGCAAGGGCAGCCGGGATGAGCCGCGAATATCCCGACCGCCCGATCGTTGGCATCGGCGTCGCCGTGCTGCGCCCCGGCAATGGCGTGCCGGAAGTGCTGCTGGTGCGCCGCGGCAAGCCCCCCAATCTCGGCAGCTGGGCCCTGCCCGGCGGCGCGCAGGAACTGGGCGAAACCGCGGCGGACGCGGCACGGCGCGAAATACTGGAGGAATGCGGCCTGCGGCTGGAGGCGGTTCACCTCGCCGCCAACGTCGATTCCATCCACACCGACAGCGCCGGCCGCGTGCGCTACCACTACACCATCATCGATTTCGCCGCCCTCTGGCAGGGTGACGAAGCGGTGGCCGGCGACGACGTCTCCCACGTGGAATGGGCCCGCGTCGATGCGCTGGAAGGCTACAAGCTCTGGAGCGAGGCGCACCGGGTGATCACCATCGCCCGGGACCTTCTGGAACTGTAGCATGCGGATGCTGGTGGTACTCGTGGCCGCCGCCGCCGTGGGCGCCTGGTTCGTGCCGCAGATCCAGGAAGGCACTGAAAGCCCCTGCCGCGCCCTGGAACAGAAAATGCGCGCCACCCTGCCCGGCGGCTCGCAGATGGCCCGCGCCGTCGCCGCCGAAACCGTGAAGCAGCTGGAGCAGATGCCGCATGGCGGCGGCTGCGTGGTGGGCTGGTGGCAGTTGGTGCTGGAACACGGCTGGGGCCCCACAGGTGCCAAGGCCCGATAGGGCACCCGCTTAGTTTCGATACCATAATTAACGATGTATGAATCCAGGCTGGAACGCGCCCCGCCCTCCTGGCATGCTCCCCGCATGGGCCGCGCAGATGGCCCGCGACCGAGGGGAACATCACCATGGAATTCGGCTACTTCACCATGCCCTCCCATCCGCCGGAGCGGAGCCTGAAGGACGGGCACGACTGGGACCTGCAAACCTTCCGCTGGCTCGACGAGATGGGCTTTTCGGAAATCTGGATCGGCGAGCACCACACCGCGCCCTGGGAGCCGCACCCGGCGCCGGATCTGCTCATTGCCCAGGCCCTGCTGCAAACCAAGCGCATCCGCATCGGCCCCGGCGGCTTCCTGCTGCCCTACCACCACCCGGCGGAACTCGCGAACCGCGTGGCGATGCTGGATCACCTCTCCGGCGGCCGCCTCAATTTCGGCATCGCCGCCTCCGGCCTGCCCAGCGACTGGGCCATGTTCAACGTGGACGGCATGAGCGGCGCCAACCGGGAGATGACGCGCGAGGCGCTGGACATCATCCTGAAGATGTGGGGCACGCCCGGCCCGTGGGAGCACAAGGGCAAGCACTGGACGGTGAACAAGCCGGATACGATGTTCGGCTTCCTCAAGCCGCACATCACCCCGCTGCAGCAGCCGCACCCGCCCATCGGCGTCGCCGGCCTGTCCAAGAACTCCGACACGCTGAAGATGGCCGGCGAATTCGGCTACCTGCCGATGAGCCTCAACCTCAACCCCGGCTACGTGAAAAGCCATTGGGAAAGCGTGGAGGCCGGTGCCGCGAAATCCGGCCGCACGGCGGATCGGCGCGACTGGCGCCTGGTGCGCGAGATCTTCGTGGCCGAGACGGATGAGAAGGCGTGGGAACTGGCGGTCAACGGCCCGATGGGCCGCATGATGCGCGAGTATTTCCTGCCGCTGCTCTCCAATTTCGGCTTCAAGGAATACCTCAAGCACGACCCCTCGGTGCCCGATGAGGAAGTGACGGTGGAATACTGCGCCCACCACAACTGGCTGGTCGGCTCGCCAGAGACGGTCGCGAAGAAGATCGAGGCCGTTTATAACGATGTCGGCGGCTTCGGGCAGTTGCTGGTGTTCGGCTTCGACTATGTCGAGAACCCCGCCGCCTGGCAGACCTCGCTGCGCCTGATCGCCGAGGAAGTGAAGCCCCGCACCGCCCATCTGGTGCCGGCCCCCGTGGCCATCGCCGCGCAGTAGCCTCCATGGGCTCCATTCCCGCGCGGGAGTGGAGCCCAGCCTGCCCGGCCCCAGGATGATGGCCGCGATCCAGGGAGCGCCCAATGCTCGACCATGTCTCCATCGGCGTGCGTGATTTCCCCCGCGCCCGCGCCTTCTACGATGCCGTCTTCGCCACGCTCGGCGGCAAGGCGCACCACACCGGCGAGGACTACGCCGGCTATGGCCGGGAGGTGCCGGTGTATTGGGTCCATGTCACCCCCAGCCCGGTGCCGCCCAACCTGGGTTCCGGCCTGCATTTCTGCTTCCACGCCGAAACCCGCGCCCAGGTGGATGCGTTCCACCAGGCGGCACTCGCCCATGGCGGCACCGATAACGGCCCGCCCGGCCTGCGCCCCCAATACGGGCCCGACTACTACGCCGCCTTCGCCATCGACCCCGACGGCTACCGCATCGAGGCCCACACCCACGCGCCTTGAGGCGTCAGGTCCCGGAAAGATGGCAGGCGGTGACGGAAACCGTGATTCCGTCCTGCCCCGTCGGCAGCACGCTGCCCAGCCAATGCGTGCCGGCGATCGCCACGCGCGCATATTGCCCGGCGGCACCGTTGCAGCTGGTCGTCGTCGTCACGCTCACCTCGGCGGCGGTGATGATGCCGGGGAACACCCACTGCCCCGCCAGCGTCGCGGCATAGCTGGCCGGTGCCGCGCAGGCCGGCGCCCCCAGCGCCACGCAGCGCGCCGTGGCGGTGGCCGCCGCCTGCAATCCGCTGCGCGTCCAGCCGATCAGCCCCGCACCCACCAGGCCCATGGTCACGCTGAGCATCAGCACCCCGGCCACCGCGAACTCCACGGAAACAGCACCGCGCCGGTCCCGCGCCAGCAGGCGCTTCATCGCACCACCACCGTGGCGCTGTGGGTCAGCGTGCGCGTGCCACCGGCCGAGACCAGCGGGAAACTCGGCACGAAGGAATAGCTGCCGGTCACGGTCATGTAGCGCTGCGCCGTGCCGCCATCCGCGCAGGTGGCGGTGCAGGCCACCGCCGTTGCCAGGGCGCGCGGCGTGCCGGTGGGGCAATGGCAGGTCGCCGCGGTGGCACTTGCCGTCGCACCCGTCAGCCAGGAGCTGGAGGTGGCGATGCCAGCCAGCGTGGTGGTGGAAACCCCGGCGCCACTGCGCGCGGCATAGCTGGCGGCATTGGCCACGCCCGCGGCCAGCTGCGCATGCCGGCGCAGCATCATGCCGTAATCGACCAGGTTGCCCAGCAGCACGGCCGTCAGCGGCAGCGCGATGGCAAGCTCCACCGCCGCCGCACCCCGGCGCCCAAGCTTCGGCCAGCCCCTCATCGCACCAGCGCCACGTTGGCCGGTGTCACGGGCGGGGCGCTCGCCGCCGCGTTGATGCCCGCCGACCCCGCCACATAGATCGTGCTCGCCACCACCCGGAAACTGGCACCGCTCGCCGCGTTCATCTGGATGTTGTTGGTCATGCTCAGCGCGCCGCACTTGGCATAGAACGCCCCGCCCATGGTCAGCGTCGATCCGCCCGCCATCGTGTTGGTGGGCGCGGTGCCATCCGCCTTGCAGCCCTGCCAGAACACGATCCCGGCCGTGGGCCCACTGGCCGGCGCCGTCAGCGCCATGGTGTTGGAATAGTTGGTCCAGCTGATCGCGCCGGGGTTGCCGCCATTGCGCCCGAGCAGCACGAAGCTCACCCCATTGGCCGAGACGATGTTGGAGTTGGTGAAGGTCAGGTTGCCGTTGATCACGTAGTACACACCGGGCGCAAACGTATCCGTCGCCCCATTGCCGCCGATCGTCGTGTTGCCGCAGAACACGCCGCCATTGCCCGGGTTGAAGCTGCGTGAGGTCGCCTGCCACGCGGTGTAGGAGGCATTCACCACATTGGTCTGCGCGCTGTTGTAGCTGCCCACGGTGCCGGTGATCGGCGGAATGCAGCACGCCCCATAGGTCGCGTTCACCGAGCACCCCGAAGGCTGGCTCGGCGACGGCAATGCCAGCGCCGCAAAGGGATCAGACCGCGCCGCCGCCCCCGGCGAGATGCAGGAATTGTTGGGGATGGTGGGGGAGACGGTGTTGGACCCGCTGTTGGAAAGGCAGGCCTTGCCCGGCGTGGAGATCGTCTTGCCGCGCAGCGTGCCGCTGTTCAGGTAGATCGCCGCATTCACCCCGGTGCCCGCCGCGGTGGAATTGGCGAAGATGTCGCACCCGGCGTTGTCGATCCGCCCCATATTGTCCGCCTTGATCGCGCCTGCCGCACTGGGGTGCAGCGCCAGCACGCAGGTGCCGCTGCCGGAACCACCGCCCGACGGCAGGTTCCAGGCCTCCGCAACCCCGGTGGCCGAGACATTGCGCGAGAGCGCGCCCATCAGCGAGGCGAAGGCGAGGTCCACCGGCTTGGCCACCGTCACGCTCACCGCCGTGCGGGAAGCGTCGGTCACCCCGGCGCCCAGCGTCACACTCGCCTGCCCGGCCGTCATGGTCCTGGTCGCGGCATTCCAGCTTCGGCTGGCGCTCGCGGCCCCGTTCAGCTCCGCCACATCCGCCGCCACCCCGGCCGCGCGCTGCGCATCCACATCCCGCCCGTAGGAGATGGCACCCGCCTGGGCGGCCAGATCAGCCGCCAGTTGCACCCGCTGGCGCGCCAGCAGCGCCTCGGCCACGTTCAGCGCCACGCCGCCCGCCACCAGGAACAACGGGATCGCCATCGCCAGCCATAGCGAAACCGCGCCGGCACGGCACGCAGCCATCGTTCGCAGAGAGGTCGGACGCAAAGCCGCAATGGGGGGCATGGGTCACTCGCGGGCATCAGGCACCCGAACTCCGGGCACCGACGGTGTCTCGAAATGCCACAAAACCCCTACAGCCAGCTTACAGCCCGCCCCAATCCCCGCCCCGCCCTGGCCGCCGCGCCCACCAGCGGATAGGCTCGCCGGGCATGAACACCCCACCGCCCGCAAACGACGATGCCGCCGTCGATCTCGGCCCGCTCGCCGCCATGCTCCACCACGCCCTGCGGAACGCCCAGGCCCAGGTGCTGGAGGAGCTGCAGGCCAGCTTCACGGCGGAGGACATGCGCCCCCTGCCCTTCGCCATCCTGGTCGTGCTCGCCCGCAATCCCGGCCTGCGCCAGATCCAGGTCGGCTTCGCGCTGGGCATCCAGCCCACCAACCTGGTGCCGTTGATCGACGGCCTGGAACAGCGCGGCCTGGCCGAACGCCGCGTGGTGCCCGGGGACCGCCGCGCCCGCGGTCTGTTCCTCACGAAACTAGGCGCCGAAACCCTCGCCCGCCTCGAAGCCCGCGCCGCCGCGCACGAAGCCCGGCTGGCCGACCGCCTCGGCCCCGGCGGGCGCGAGCAGCTTCTCAGCCTGCTCCGCCGCCTCGCCCACCCAATCCCGGACTAGCGCGTGATCGTCGGAGGCGGAACCGCCGGAGGCGTGAATCACGCGCTCAGACAAAAGTCTACCGCGGCGCCATCCGCAGCGCCCCATCCAGCCGGATCGTCTCGCCGTTCAGCATCCGGTTGGCCACGATATGCATCGCCAGCGACGCATATTCCTCCGGCTGCCCCAGCCGCGGCGGATACGGCACCGAGGCGCCCAAGGAAGCCTGGATCTCCGCCGGCAGGCTGGCCATCATCGGCGTCATGAACAGCCCGGGCGCGATCGTCACCACCCGCACGCCAAACCGCGAAAGCTCCCGCGCCGCCGGCAGCGTCAGCCCCACCACGCCCGCCTTGGAGCTGGCATAGGCCGCCTGCCCCACCTGCCCCTCATAAGCGGCCACGGAGGCGGTATTGATGATCACGCCCCTCTCCCCGTCCGCCATCGGCTCCGCCGCACTCATCTCCGCCGCCGCCAGACGCAGCATGTTGAACGTGCCGATCAGGTTCACCCGGATCACCCGCTCATAGGCGCCCAGCGCCAGCGGCCCGTCCTTGCCCACAATGCGCCCGGCGGTGCCGATGCCCGCACAGTTCACCAGCACCCGCGCCGGCCCATGTGCCGCGCGCGCCGCCGCAAAGGCCTGCTCGCCCGCCTCGGCATTGGCCACGTCGCACACCGCCGCGATCCCGCCCAGCGACGCCGCCATCGCCTCCGCCGCCTCGCGGTTCACGTCCACGATGGTCAGCTTCGCTCCCGCCGCCGCCATCGCCCGCGCCGTCGCGCCGCCCAGGCCCGATGCGCCACCGGTGACGATGGCCGAAATGCCGTTGAGGTCCATGCCGCGTCTCCTTCGTTGCGCCCCGCTTTTGCCGCCACCCGCCTTGCCCCGCAAGCGCCGCGCGGGCAGGCTCGCCCCATGCAGCACCCCGTCCCCACCCTCGAATTCGCCTTCGAGGCCGCCGTCTCCGTTTCCCCGCGCTTCTCCCTCGGCCAGGTCCATGGCGGCGAGCGCCGCGTCATCCCCATCACCGGCGGCACCGTCGCGGGCCCGCTCCTCACCGGCCACGTCATCCCCGGCGGTGCCGACTGGCAACTCGTCCAGCCCGACGGCCTCATCGACCTCACCGCCCGCTACACCATCGAAGCGACAGACGGCACGCTGATCGGCGTCGTCAACCGCGGCCTCCGCCACGGCCCGCCCGACGTGCTCGCCCGCCTCAACGCCGGCGAAGCCGTCGATCCCGCCCTGATCTACTTCCGCACCACCCCGGTCTTCGAAGCCCCCGCCGGCCCGCATGAATGGCTCGCCCGCCACATCTTCGTCGCCACCGGCCAGCGCCACCCCGAAGGCGTGCTCATCCGCTTCTTTGTCGTTCGCTGAAGCCGGCGCATACTCCTCCCCAACCGGAGCGTGACTCTGGAGGGAACGCGATGCCCGACGATACCGAGGCCGATTTCGCCCGAACCGGACTGCCCTATGCCGATCGCATCCGCGCCGTGGGCACGGAAGAACCCTTCCGCTGGCTCGCCGCCGGCTGGCGGGATTTCCGCACGGCACCCTCCGCCAGCATCGCCATCGGCCTGATCGTGGTTCTTGCCGGCTTCCTGCTCACCGCAGGCCTGGCACTCGCCGGCTATTTCTACCTCACCGCCCCGCTGATCGTCGGCTTCCTGCTCGTCGGCCCCTCGCTCACCGTCGGCTACTACGCCATCAGCCGAGACGTGGAGGCCGGCCGCCCCCCCGCGCTCGCCGCCGCCCTTTCGGCCTGGAAGGCCAACCCCGGCCCCATTCTCTGCCTCGGCCTCGCGCTGGTCGCCTTCCTGGTGCTCTGGATGCGCTTCGCCGCGCTGATCTTCGCGATCTTCTTCCCCTACGCCATGCTCGATGTGCAGGCCCTGGTGAACGCCACCCTGTTCACCACCGAAGGCATCGCCTTCCTCGGCGTCGGCACCCTGGTCGGCGGCGTCATGGCCAGCATCGCGTTTGCCGCCGGCGCCTTCTCCCTGCCGCTGCTGCTCGACCGCAAGGTGGGCCTGCTGGAAGCCCTGGTCACCAGCGTCGTCGCCGTGGTGCTGAACGCAAAGGCCATGGCCGTCTGGGCCGCGCTGGTCGTGGTCTTCACCGGCGCAGGCCTGCTGGCCGGCTACATCGGCCTCGCCATCACCCTGCCCCTGCTCGGCCACGCCACCTGGCACGCCTACCGCGCCACCATCCGCATGCCGCAACCGGGCCAGGGCTGACCCGAAGGGCCCATCGCCCCGGCCGGCACTCAGGCCGCCCGCACCTCCTGCAGGAAGGCGGCAACCTGCCCCTTCAGGGCCTCCCCGGTCCGAGACAGACCATCGGCCGAGGCCAGCACATGCGCCGCCTCATCCCCCGCCTGCTGCGCCGCCTGCCGCACCCCAACGATATTGCCCGAGACCTCCTGCGTGCCCTGGGCCGCCTGGACCACATTGCGGGAGATCTCCTGCGTCGCCGCCGCCTGCTCCTCAACCGCCGCGGCAATCGCGGCCGCGGTCTCGTTCACCCGGCCGATGGTCTCGGTCACCCCCAGGATAGACTGCACCGCCAGGCCGGTTGCCTCCTGGATCATCCTGATCTGGGCCGAAATCTCATCGGTCGCCTTCGCCGTCTGGGTGGCCAGCGTCTTGACCTCAGAGGCCACGACAGCGAACCCCTTCCCCGCATCCCCGGCCCGCGCCGCCTCGATCGTGGCATTCAACGCCAGCAGGTTGGTCTGCCCGGCGATGTCGCTGATGATCCGCACCACCTCGCCGATCTTCTCCGCCGCCTTCGCCAACCCCTGCACATGCGTGTTGGACTGGATGGTCTGCTGCACGCCCTGCTGGATCACGCTGCCAGCATGCGTCACCTGCTGGCTGATCTCGCGGATCGAGGCGGAAAGCTCCTCGGCGGCGGAAGCCACGGTCTGCACGTTCTGCGTCGCCTGCTCCGAGGCCGCGGCCACCGTGGTGGAACGCTGCGACGTCTCCTGCGATGTCGACGCCATCGACTTCGATGTCGTCTGCAACTCCAGGGCAGACGCCACCACGCTTTCCACAATGCCGCCGACACTGCTCTCGAACCGCCCGGCCAGCGTGAGCATGGCCTCGCGGCGGTCCAGCTCGGCACGTCGCTTCAGCGCTTCCTGTTCGGCGCGCAGGCGCTCGGTTTCGATCATGGTGTCCTTGAACACCCGCACGGCCTCGGCCATGCCGCCCACCTCGTCCTTGCGGCCAACCCCGGGAATCACAACCGAGGTGTCGCCGCGCGCCAGCTGCTC
>CANHKG010000094.1 GCA_947460455.1 Rhodospirillales bacterium
CTGATGGAAGCCGTGCGCCAGGCCGTCGGCCCCGATGTGCCGATCACCATGGCGCTGGACATGCACGGCCACCTCACGCCCGGCCTGCTGCGCGATGCCCAGGGCTTCGCCGTGTTCCGCACCGCCCCGCACCGGGACGACGACAGCACTGGCGCCCGCGCCGCCGCCCTGCTGCTGCGAATCCTGCGCAAGGGCCTCCGCCCCGCCAGCTACGCCGTGTACATCCCGCTGCTGCTGCCCGGCGAAATGGCGATGACGGACCATGAACCCATGCGCAGCCTCTACGCCGCCCTGCCAGGGATCGAGCAGGACCCCGACGTGCTCGGCGTGGACCACATGGTCGGCTTCGCCTGGAACGACCTGCCCTGGGTCGGCTTCACCGCCGTGGCCACCGCCACCACCCCCAGCCGTGCCCGCACCCTCGCCCTCGATCTCGCCGCCACGCTCTGGGCCCGCCGCCACGAATTCCGCCTCCAGCTCACCGCCCTGCCACCGCGCGAAGGCCTGCTGGAAGCCGGGCGCCTGGCCGCCCACGGCCCGGTGCTGGTGAGCGATTCCGGGGACAACGTGACCGCCGGCGCCTATGGCGACCTCACCCTGGTGCTGCAGGAAGCCCTCACCCTGCCTGTGATCGGCCCCATCACCGTCTGCAACATCATCGCGCCGGAGGCGGTGGCCGCCTGCCACGCCGCCGGCCCCGGCGCCACGGTCACGCTCACCCTCGGCGCCGAGCACCTCTCCGGCCCCAAGACCCACCTGCCCGTGCAAGGCATCGTCGAAGCCTGCGGCGAACAGCTCGCCCCGCAGGCCAACCATCACGTGCAGGGCCCCACCGGCCCCTGGGCCCGGGTGCGCTTCGGCCACGCCACCGCCACCTTCCACGCCCGCCGCCTGCAGATCACCACGCCGGGCCAGCTGGAAGCCATGGGGCTCGATCCGCGCCAGGGCATCACCGTGTTCAAGGTCGGCTACCTGCACCCGGAACTGGAAGCCCTCGGCGCCGTGCACGTGCTGCTGCTGAGCGACGGCACCTCCCACCTGGATCTCGCCCGCCTGCCCTATACGCGCATCCGCCGCCCCACCTTTCCGTTCGAACAGGGGATGGGATGGGTGCCGGCACAGGGGCTCTATGGGCCGGCAGCGTAGGAAGAGTCTTCTTTTTGTGAACAAAAAGAAGCAAAAAAACTTCATTCGTTTGATGCGGACAGGCCCGTTCTTCCCGCCTCAATTATCAAAAGTTTTTTGGTTCTTTTTTTCAAAAAAGAACCGCTTGCCTAAAGCGAGAAATCCCCCGCCGCCACCAGGTCCACCCCCACCAGCCGAATACGCAACTCCGGCTCCACGCCGCCCACCGTATTGCCCTCGATCACCGTATCCACCCCGTCGAACCACACCCGCAACTGCCCCGGCGCGGTAAAGGACGCCGCACCGATGAAGGCAAACGCATCGTCCGCCCCGCCGGCCACCGCATCGATCGCCCGCAGCGATATCCCGTCCCGCTCCGCCCCTGGCGCGGCCAGCGGGCGGAAATCCAGGATCAGAACAGGCGTGGCCGAGAGCAGGTCACCGGGCCCGAACATGAACACGTCATCCCCCGCCCCGCCCGACAGCGTATCGCCCCCGCCGCCGCCAGTGATGTGGTTGGCGCGCCCGTCGCCGGCCAGCGTATCCGCGTGCCGGCTGCCCACCACATGCTCGAACCCATAGGCCAGGTCCCCCTCGGCATCCCCGCCCGAGACCGCCTGCCGCCCGCCCGGCCCCAGCACGCCGAGCGCCACCGAAACCCCGGCCGGCGAGCCGACATAGCTCAGCGCATCCAGCCCGGCGCCGCCGCGCAGCGTATCCGCCCCCGCGCCACCTTCCAGCCAATCATCCCCGGCACCGCCTTCCAGCGTGTCGTCCCCACCGCGCCCGCGCAGCACGTCGATCCCCGCCCCGCCCCGCAGCACGTCCCGCCCAGCGCCGCCATCCAGGCTGTCCCGCCCCACGCCGCCCTCCAGCGTGTCGTCGCCGCCCAGCCCCAGCAGCACATCGTTGCCGCGCCCGCCGCGCAGGTGGTTGGCGGCGCCGTTGCCGGTCAGCCGGTCATGGCCATCGCCGCCGATCGCATGCTCGATCAGGATGCCCGGCGCCACCAGCAGCGGCACCCCGGCCACCTGGCCCGCCGTGCCCGCCCGCAGGTCGATCACCGAGGCGGCGCTGGCCGCCGACGCATCGATCGTGTCCTCGCCCCCGGCATCCGCCAGCACGCTGGCCGTCGGCATGCCGGCCACGGCGCCGAATTCGTCGGTGAACACGTAGCGGTCATCGGGCCCCGCCACGTCACCGAACACCGAGAGCACGGCACCGTTGATCGTGCCGGTGCTGCCATTGGCGTAGGTGTCCCGCAGCGAAAGCCGCCAGGTGCCGGCGGCATCCTCGCCGAAGAAGGCGTTGGAGACGAAGGTCCACGGCCGAAACGCCACCGGCTGGCCGCCAGGCGCGGGGCCACCGCTGTGGAAGAACAGCATGCTCGCCGTGCCGCGCGGTGAGATCAGCTCAATCTCCAGGTCCTGCGCCAGCATGCCGCCGATATCGAGCGCCAGCGTCACCTGCTCCGCGCGCACGCCGGGTGCGATCTCCAGCAGCAATTCGCGCGACGTGTTCGCGGTGTTCAGCACCAGCGGGCCGGTGAACTGCGCCGTGCGAATCTGCTCGTTGGCCGAGGTTTGCTGCGCGTCCCACGTCTCCGCCAACCGCACCGCGGCGCGCGCATCCACCAGCCCGAAGCCGTAATTGGCCGAAACATGGAGGCCGCCGCCATTCACCCACGTTGCCCCGTTCACAAACCAGGGCGTCCGCTCCCGCACGCTGGCCGGCACCCCCACCGCGGTGCCGGTATGCCGCGCGCTCAGCGCCAGGATCTCGCGCACATCCCGCCAGCCCAGCGCCGGGTTCGCCTCCAGCATCAGCGCCGCCACGCCCGCCACCATGGGCGAGGCGGCGGAGGTGCCGCCGAAGAGCGTGGTGTAGTCCAGCGGCACCGGGTCGTTGAGGACGCCGTCATTCACCCCCTCCAGCCCGCTGCGATCCGTGGTGGTCACGCCGGGGTCGCCGAACCCGTCGCTGGAAGGCGCCACCACCAGCAGGTTGGCGCCGGAGGAGGCGTATTCGCTCACCACCCCGGCCGCGTTCACCGCCCCCACCACCAGCGTGTGCCGGTCGGTCTGGTAGTAGCTGAGGTTGGCGTCCGCGGTGCCGGCCCGGTTGTTGCCGGCCGCCACCACCATCACGGTGCCCAGCCCGCCACGCCCGGTCTCGGCCGCCGTGGCGTAGTGCGGCGCGATCGGCGCCCAGGCCAGCGGATCGATCGTGGCATCGAACGCCACGGTGCCGCCGTAGCTCATGTTCACCACGTCGAACCGCCAGGCCTGCGCCATGGCCGGTTCCACCCACAACAGCGCCACTGACTTGGAGAAGATGACAGGCACGGAGGTGATCCGCGCCTCATGCGCCACGCCCACCACGCCGATGCCATTGGCCCGCCCGGCGATCACGCCCGCCACCTCGGTGCCGTGCGCGCTGCCGGTGAGGCCGTATTCCAGCCCCTCCACCTCCAGCCCGGAATCATACCCACCGGCGAGGTCGGCGTGCGTCTTCTCCACCAGGCTGTCGAACACCCCGATGCGCACGCCGCGCCCGGCATAGTCGGCCCAAACCGGCAGCACGTTCAGGTGCACCGCCGGCTGCGCCAGCCCGTTGCCGTGCAGATACCACTGCCGGCCCAGCAGGGGATCAGAAGGCAACGGGGCCATGATGTCAGCGCGGGTTGGTCAGGTACGCCTTGTTCACGCAGTTCTCCAGCCGGTTGTCGCGCAGGTAGCGCGCCGCGGTGCGGGAAGACAGGAACCGGATGTCGCGCATGCTCTCCGGCGTGTAGAAGGCCGAATGCGGCGTGAGCACCAGGCGGTGCTTGATCCACGCCTCGCCGTCCTTCCACGCCTTGATCAGGCGGCGCTGCGGATCGGCCGGCTCCTCCGGCAGCACATCGAGCCCGGCGGCCAGCACGGTGCCGTCCTTCATCGCGTCGTGCAGCGCATCCACATCCACCACGCCGCCGCGCGCGGTGTTCACCAGGATCATGCCCTTCTTCGCCGCCGCGAAGGCATCCTTGCCCACCAGCCCGCGCGTCTCGGTGTTCAGCGGCGCATGCACGCTCACGATGTCGCACTGGCCCATCAGCTCGGCCAGGCTGTCCGCGCGGCGCACGCCCAGCGCCAGCTCATAGCCGTTCGGCACGAAGGGGTCGTAGAACACCACGTCCATGTCGAACGCCGCCGCGCGCCGCATCGCCGCGGTGCCGATGCGCCCCGCGCCCACCACGCCGAAGGTGCACACGCCCAGCCGCTTGCCGAACGGGTTGTGCGCCGGCCGCCAATTGCCCTTCAGATCCTCCTGCAGCATCTGGTCGTGATAGGCGATGCTCTTCGAAAGCGTCATCACCAGCGCCATCGCATGGTCCGCCACCTCGCGCGTGCCGTAATCCGGCGTGTTGGAAACCGCGATGCCCATGCCGCCCAGGGCTGCCACGTCCACCTCGTCGAACCCCACGGCCGCCTTCACATAGATGCGCGCCTTCGCCAGCTTGCCGATATTGGCCGCCCCGGGATACGGCCCCACCACCGCATCGGCGCTGGCCCATTCCGTATCCGTTACCTCTTCGATGCTGCGGCGAAAGATGGTCTCGAAGCCGGCGCCCACGGCGTCGCGCGCCACGTCGTCGAATTCCGGCGGCATCACCGGCCACAGAATGCGCATGGTCATGTCGTATTGTTCCCTGGAGACGTTTCCGTGACTCCCATCATGGGCGGGTGACGCGGGCCGGGCAATGTGGTCCGATACCGCCAACCCTGCGGGAGACGAACGATGCCGAGGCAAAAAGGCCTGCTGCGCCGAACCGTAATGACCACGCTTGCGCTGGCCCTCGCCCTGCCCGCCACCGCCCAGCCCATCTCGTCCGACCAGATCGCCACCATCCTCGCCAGCCCAGACCGCACGGCGGCCGACCGCACCAACGATTTGCGCCGCAAGCCGCAGCAGATGCTGGAATTCTTCGCCCTGCAGCCAGGCCTGGTCGCCGTCGATCTCAGCGCCGCCGGCGGCTACACCACGGAACTCGTCGCCCGCGCCATCGGCCCCACCGGCGCCGTCTATGGCCAAAGCCGCCCACCGCCGGGCGCCAACGCCCCGCGCCCGGCCGCCGCCGAAGGCAACAGCAACCCCAACCTGCCCACACCCGCCGCCCCGCCGCGCTTCCGCCCCTCGCCCGAAGCCCTGGCCGAGCGCGCCGAACGCATGAAGGCCGCCGGCGTCGCGGTCGCCCCCATCACCGCCGTGGTGCGCCCCTTCGAAGACCCGTTCCCCCCCGAACTCGCCGAAGGCCGCGTCGACGTCGTCACCCTCATCTTCAACTACCACGACCTCGGCCACATGCTGGTCGACCGCGCCGCCATGAACCGCGCCGCCTTCCGCGCCCTGAAATCCGGCGGCACCTACATCATCGCCGACCACTCCGGCCGCCCCGGCACCGGCATCAGCGAAGCCGGAACCCTGCACCGCATCGAGGAAGCCTTCCTGCGCCAGGAAGTGGAAGCCGCCGGCTTCCGCTTCGCCGCCGAAGGCAACTTCCTGCGCAACCCCGCCGACCCGCGCGACAAGAACACGCCGGACCCGCCAATGCCGAAGGACGAATTCGTGGTGAAGTTCGTCAAGCCGTAAGGAAGCGCGTTCTTTTTTGAAAAAAAGAACCAAAAAACTTTTATCCGTTTACGCCGGGGTGCAAACGGATAAAGCCTTGCGGCGCTCATCAGAGCCCCCGCAGCGGGATCTTCAAAGCCAATGATCGTGCGACCCGATTGTGGTATGTTCAATACCATTTACAGGGCCACCGCATGCGACTGCTCGCCGCCACCGATTTCTCACTCCGCCTGCTGATCCGCCTGGCCGAAACTCCCACGCGCCACCGCAGCACCGAACACCTCGCCCAGGCCATCGGCGTGCCGCGCAACCATGTTCATAAGATCGTCCAGGACCTCGCCGAAGCCGGCTTCGTCCGCACCATCCGTGGCGCCCAGGGCGGTGTGATGCTCGCCCAACCCGCCGCCGCCATCCGCATCGGCGCCGTCGTCCGCCACCTGGAACGCGCGCAATCCCTCGTCGAATGCTTCCGCCCCGATGGCGGCGCCTGCTGCATGTCCCCCGAGTGCCGCCTGCGCGCCACACTCGCCCGCGCCCACGAAGCCTTCCTCGCCAGCCTCGACAGCACCTCGCTGGAGGAATGCCTCCCCGCAGGAGGCATGCAATATATGGTGGGTGACGCGCTCGCCTGACCACCATATCTTGTTTCTATCGACTCGCCGTGTGCGGGCGCACAGGAACAGGATTCCCATGGACGGATCACTCCACAGCCGCCTCGCCGGCCTCTCCAGCACCCCAGGCACCAGCTTCGGCGAAGCCCCGCTGCGCGCCCGCGCGCTCGATCCCGGCATGGGCATCGCCGTCGCCCGCCGCACCGTCTTCCGCGCGGACGACCAGGAGGATTTCGGCCGCGTCGCCGCCCGCGTCGCCGCGGGGAACATGGCCCTGCTGGGCGTCTCCGCCGATCCCGTGGAGCAGGCCCGCCTGCGCAACGCGATCGCCACCGGCGCGCTCATCACCTCCGGCCGCCACCTCCAACACGGCGACGCCAGCCAGCCCGGCCGCAACATGGAGGTGTTCACCAACTGCGCCACCGCGGCCGCCAGCTTCACCCTGTTCTACCTGCTGCTGAACGGCAGCGGCGTCGGCCGCGCCTACGACGATGCGCTGATGGCCACCGACTGGGCTCGCGCCCCCCGCCTGCGCCTGCGCCTCGCCGCCACCCACCCCGACGCCCCCACCACCCGCGCCGCCCGCCACCGCTTCGGCACCGAGTTCAGCCTCCTGCCCTGGGGCACCACGCCAGAGACCTATACGGACGCGCAGGACCAGGAAGTCGCCACCTGGATCGCCCGCGAGTTCGAGATCGACACCACCCCCACCCCCACCGCACACGTGATCGAAGACAGCCGCGAAGGCTGGGCCAAGGCCATCGAGCTGCTCGAAAGCCGCGCCTTCGCCGGCGCTACGGACGAAACCCTCCTGCTCGATTTTTCCGCCATCCGCCCCTGCGGCGCCCCCATCGCCGGCATGCAGGGCCGCCCGGCCTCCGGCCCGCTCTCGCTGATGCGCGGCTTCGCCAATTTGCGCCACCATGTCATCGAACCCGCCCGCGCCGGCACCCTGCCGCGCTGGGAACAGGCCCTGCTGGCCGACCACCACCTCTCCGTCGAAGTCCAGGTCGGCGGCGCCCGCCGCGCCGCGCGCATGGCCACCAAATCCTGGCGCGACCCCGGCATCCTGCGCTTTATCCGCGCCAAGGCCGAAGGTGGCCTATGGACCGCCAACAACTCCGTCATGGTCGACGCCGAATTCTGGGCCGGCGTGAAATCCGCCCAAGCCGGCAGCACCGCGCCAGACCACCTGCACGCCCTTGCCATCTTCGACGAAGCCACACGCTGCGCCTTCATCAACGGCGAACCCGGCTTCATCAACGGCGACAAGCTGGACGACCACCGCACCGGCCGCGCCCACGCCAAGCCGGTACACGAGGACGGCCGAGACGTCCGCTCCGCCCGCTACCAGGCCACCCACGCCGTCGCCCTGTTGGCCGAAACCGCCCGCCGCGCCCAGCACACCGATTTCCCCGCCACCACCAACCCCTGCGGCGAGATCACCCTGCACGTCACCGGCGGCTACTGCGTCATCGCCGATTTCGCCCCCCTGCTCGCCTGCCCCGCCGACCTCACCGCCTTCCAACCCGGCGCCGCGCCCCAGGACGTCACCGCCCTATGGGACGCCCGCGTGGAGGATGCCGTGCGCCTCGGCGTGCGCTTCCTCATGCGCGCCAACACCATGGATGCGCTCTACGGTGAGGAAGTCCGCCGCACCAACCGCATGGGCATCGGCCCCACCGGCCTGCACGAATGGGCCTGGATGCGCTTCGGCCTCTCCTTCCCCGATCTGCTGGACGAAACCCGCAGCGCCCCGTTCTGGAACCTGCTGTCCCACTTCTCCGACGCCGCGAAGGACGAAGCCGCCGCCTACGCCGACCAGCTCGGCCTGCCCGCCCCCTTCACCGTCACCACCGTCAAGCCCGCCGGCACCACCAGCAAGCTCTTCGGCCTCACCGAAGGCGCCCACCTCCCCGCCCGCCGGCAATACCTCCGCTGGGTCCAGTTCCGTGGCCGCCGCGAGAACGATGGCTGGACCGCCGACAGCGACCCCCTGCTCGCCCAATACGAGGCCCTCGGCTACCCCGTCCGCCCGCTGCAGAGCTTCCCCGGCATGGCCATCGTCGGCTTCCCCACCCTGCCCCTGATCCAGCGCCTCGGCATCGCCGACCGCCTCACCACCGCCTCCGACGCCACGCCCGAGGATCAATACCGCTGGCTCTCCCTGCTGGAACGCCACTGGATCGGCGCCGAACAGGGCAACCAGGTCTCCTACACGCTGAAGCTCTTCACCGACCGCCACAGCCTGGAAGACTTCCGGACCATGGTTCTCACCCACCAGCCCCAGATCCGCTGCTGCGCCATCCTGCCCAGCCGCCCCGACCACGAGCTGGGCTACGAATACCTGCCCGAGGAAGAAATCGACGAAGCCAGCTTCGCCACCCTCGCCGCCGGCATCAACGACACCGCCCTGCACGAAGCCGTGGACATGGCCCACCTGGCCTGCGCCAGCGGGGTTTGCCCGATCTAAGGAAGCATGTTCTTTTTTGAAAAAAAGAACCAAAAAACTTTTATGACCTTGCGCGCGCTCCTCCATGGAGAAACCCGCGCAAGGTGATGAAGTCTTTTTGCTTCTTTTTCTTCAGAAAAAGAAGGCCTTCACTTCCTTCAAAACCTTAGCCACCCGCACCAGCCGCGCCCGCCCATCCACCGGCGCCTCAAGCCCGCGCAGCAAGTCCAGCACCGGCGCATTGAGCCACGGCACAGCGGCGCTGCCGGTGTCGCGATGGATCCGCACCGCCCCGGCATGCGGCACCGCGCGCACCGCCTGCCTGGCCCCCATTGCCTCGATCTCCACCTCACCCAGCCCCGGCGCCGGCAGGCTCGGCGGCAGGCAGCGCGCCAGCTCGATCGTCACCACCACGTCGCTGGCGCTGCGCAGCAGGATCACCGCGCTGTCCCGCTCGGCCCCGAACAGCGCCCCGGCATTCACCCGCACCTGCACGATCTCGTCCGGGATCGCCGCCAGCACGGCGTCCAGCGCTTCGGGCCCCAGCGCCTCGATCACATCACCCGGCATCCCGCGCGGCTGTCGGATCGCCAGGTAGAGCGAGCGCAACGGCCCGAAGGCGGGGTCCGCCATCGCCGCCAGCGCCCGCCGCGTCGCCTCGCCATGCACGATCTCCCCGCCGCACAGCAGCACCCCGGGCGGCAACGCCGCCACCACGGCGGCATCGCGCGCCAACTCCGGCCCGCACACCGCGATCTTCCCGGCCGACAGCGCCGCCGAAGCCACCAGCGCCGCCTCCACCCCAAAGGCGAGCACCGCCCGCACAGCGGGATCGGCCACGGCTGCCTGCCAGTCCGCTCCATCCGGCAAATCCGCCACCAGCGAAACCCGCCCCAGCGGTCCCTGGTGCCCGCGCAGCGCCTGGGCGTGCGGGCCATCGCCCACCAGCACCACCGGAATCTGCGCCGCGTTCATGCCACGCCTCCCAGCCGCACCGGCACGCCCTCATGGGCCGAGCGCACCGCCGCGAGCGCGATCTCCAGCGCCGCCCGCGCCTCCGTCGGCGGCATCACCACCGGCCGGCCCGCACGGATGGCGGCCACCAGCTCCGCCAGCTCCCGCGCATAGGCCGGCAGGTTGTGCAGCAGCATCTCGTAATGCCCGGGGAAATCCGCGCCGGTATCGCCGAAGCGCGTCAGCCCCGTCAGCTCATGGTCCCGCGCCCGGATCGCGCCCTCGGTCCCGTAAAGCTCCAGCTGATGGAACGCCGGATACCCCGGCGGCGCGCAGTTCAGCACCTCGGCCGAACCGATCGCCCCGCCCTGGAACTTCACCGTCAGGCTGATGAAGTCGATCACCCCCACATTGCCCTCGATGGTGGTGTTGATCTCCGCCTGCACGCTCTCGGCCTCCTGCCCGCTGAACCAGCGCAGCAGGTCCGCCTCATGGATCGCATTCATCATCGGCGCCCCGCCGCTCACCTGCGGGTTCCCCGTCCAATGCGCCGGCGTCCACCACACCTGCGGAATGGCGCGGGAGCGTCGCTCATTCTCGCGCAGCAGCCGCACCGCCCCGATCTCGCCACGATCGATCGCAGCGCGAATTTCCATGTAGCGCCGCGTGAACCGCCGCGAATGCCCGATCAGCAGGTTCACCCCCGCCGCCCGGCAGGCCGCGATCATCCGGTCCGCTTCCGCCAGGCTGGGCGCGATCGGCTTTTCGCACAGCACATGCTTGCCCGCCTCGGCCGCGGCCACTACCTGCTCGGCATGCAGATACTCGGGCGTGGCCACCACCACGGCCTGGATATCCGAACGGTCCAGCACCTGCCGCCAATCGGTCGAATGCGCCGCCCCCCACGGCTCCGCCGCCGCCCGCGCCGAGGCCGCATCAATATCAGCACAGGCGCGCAACACCACCTGGTCGGCCAACGTCGCCATCGCCGGCAGATGGGCGGAACGCGCGATCCCGCCGCAGCCGATCAATCCAAGCCCCAGCTTCTCCATCACCAGCCCCTACGCCCCGGCGCCGGAAACGGCTGCTCCAGCCCATCCACCGGCACGTTGCGCCCATTGATCCAGTGAGACCGCGGCGAGGCGAGGAACACGATGACATCAGCCACCTCCTCCCCCGTCCCCAGCCGCCCCATCGGGAACCCATACTTCACGTAGTCCGCATACCCCTCCGGCTCGCTCTGCCGGTAGCGATCCCACCCGTTCCCCTCGATCAGGATCGAGCCCGGCGAGACCGTGTTCACCCGGATCCCATAGTTGTTCAGGTCCAGCGCCCACACCTCAGTATCGAAGATCAGCGCCGCCTTCGCCGCGCCATACTGCCCGGAACTCGAAAGCTGCGGCGTCCAGCCGGAAATGGAGGCGATGTTCACCACCGCCGCCCCCGCCCGCCCGGCCATGTGCGGCCTGGCCAGCCGCATCATCCGCACGGTCTGGATCACGTTGATCTCCAGCGCCCGCCGCCAGTCTTCGTCGGTGCTGTCCTCGATCCGCCGCCCGCCTCCGCCGCCGCCCACGTTGTTGATCAGGATGTCGATGCCGCCATGCACCCGCACCGCCTCGGCCACCAGCGCCTCGGCCTGCGCCGCATCGGTCACATCCGCCACCACGGTGGTCACCGATGCCGCATGCCCCAGCTTCGCCTTGGCCGCCGCGAGGTCCTCCGCACTGCGGGCGGAGATCACCAGGTGGCACCCCTCCTCCGCGAAGCACGCGGCCGTCGCCAGCCCAATGCCCCGGCTGCCCCCCGTGATCAGCGCCACGCGCCCACCCAGCTTCAGGTCCATCGAAAACTCCCTCGCATGCACCACAATGGTTCCAGATCGCCGCCCGCGCCGCTAGCGTCAGGCTGGAACCACGGAGACCCCCGCCATGCCGGCCGGCGCCCACCCCGCCGCCTTCAGCCGCGCGAGCCTCGCCCTCATCGTGCCGCTCAGCGCGCTCGCGGCCCTGCTCGGCGTGCAGATGGTCACCGTGCTCGGCACCGCCGCCAGCACCGCCGTGCCCGCGGCCCTGGCCGCCATGGCCCTCGGCGCCCTGCCCTGGACCCTGCTGCTGCCGTTCCGCTCCGTGCATCGCCAGAACCTCGCCCAGGGCGCGGCGGCCGTCGCCACCATCGCCGCCGGCAACACGCTGCTGCTGCCCATCGGCCTGCCCGTCGCCCTCGGCCGGCCGGATCTCGTCACGCCGCTTTTCCTGGGCGTCGCCCTCGCCCTGCTGGTCGATCTCCTGCTCGCCGCCCGCCTCTTCGCCACCCAAGCCTTCCCCGCCGAAGCCGCCTGGCCGCAAGGCCGTGCCGCCGCCGAAACCATCCTCGCCGGCCGGGAGGGCGAACACCGCGCCGTCTCCCTGCTGCTCGGCCTCGCCGCCGGGGCGTTCGGCGCGATGTACCGCGTGCCGATGCTCGCCTTCGGCCTGGCCTTCCTCGCCCCGCCCTGGCCCCTTCTCGCCTTCGCCCTCGGCCTGCTGCTGCGCGGCCACGCCAGTGATCTCCCGGCCGGCTGGCTGCCAGACCTGATGCGCGCCCAAATCCCCCAAGGCCTGCTGCTCGGCGCCGCCCTGGCCGCCGTCGCGCAACTCCTAATCATGGCCATTCGCCGCCGCGCCGAATTCCGCCCCGCCCTCGCCCTGGCCTTCGCCGCCCATCTCGCCATCGCCGTGCTGCTGGCCCTCGCCGGTGGCCTCGCCAGCCGTCTCGGCCCCGGAATGCTCCTGCTCTTCGTCGCGTACGCCGCGCTCGCCGCCTTCGTGCATCTGCTGGTCTGCGGCCTCGCCGCCATGCACACCGGCTGGCTACCAGCCCTCGCCCTGGCCATGATCGCCCTCACCCTTGGCCTGCTGATCGGCTTCCCGCCCGCCGCGCTCTGCCTGGTCACCGGCTTCACCGCCGCCACCGGCCCCGCCTTCGCCGCCTTCGGCCACGCGCTCGCCACCGGACACATCCTGCGCGAAGGCACCACCGAGGCCTTCCAGCACGACGGCCAACGCCAGCAACTCCGCAGCGCCCTGCTCGCCGCCATCATCGCCGTGGCCGTCGTCTGGCTATCCCACGCCGCGCTCTTCGCCGAAGGCCGCGTCCCGCCCATGGACCACGTCTACGCCATCGCCATCCGCGCCGGCACCGCGCCGGATGTCCTCACCCGCATGCTCCCCTGGGCCCTCGCCGGCGCCGCCCTCCAGCTCGCCGGCGGCCCAACGCGCCAGCTCGGCCTGCTCTTCGCCACCGGCCTGATGCTGCTCAACCCCGCCGCCGGCTGGGCCCTGCTCGCCGGCCTCGCCTGCCGAGAGTTCGCCCGCCGCCGCCTGCCCGCCGCCACCCCGCAAGACCTGCGCAGCTTCGCCGGCGGCGCCATCGCCGGCGACGCGCTCTACGGCCTCTACGACTCCACCTGGCGACTCATCGCCGGCCGCCGCTAGTCCAGGCTGGGCCGATCCCCGGCCACCCCCAACGCCCCCTCCAGCGCCCGCCCGAGCGACAACGCCGCCGCCTCATCGAACAGCGGCGCCAGGATGGAGATGGCATGCGGCACCCGATGCACCGGCCCCTCCGCCTCCACCACCGGCGCATTCAGATAAGCCGGCATCCGCCGCGTCCGCGTGTGCGCAAACCCCACCCGCAGCGCCAGCGCGGGATGCCCGGTCATATTGCCGATGATCGTCAAAGGCCCCGCCGCCAACGGCGACAGCAGCGTATCCACCTCGCCAAACACCGCATCCATCGCCTGCATCACGCGCCGCCGCAGCCGATCAAGCTGGATATGATCCACCGCCGACAGGAACCGCGCCTTGCGGAACGTGTTCGGCCACGCCCCGCTATCCTGCCGCGCCAGCTCATCGTCGGCATCGCTCAGCGTCAGATCCTCGAACGCCGCCGCCGCCTCCGCGAACAGGATGTTCTGCAGCGCGTCATACGGCAGATCCGGCAGCGTCACCGGCACCGGCACCGCGCCGAGCCCCCGCACCGCCTCGATCACCGCCGCATCCAGGGGGTCGCCGAAATCCCCGGCCACGAACCCCACCCGCATCCCGACCACACCGCGCGACGCATCCCATCCGAACGGCGCCGCAATGCTCGCCTCATCCGCCGCATCGCCCCGGTTGATCGCCGCCAGCACCAGCGCCGTATCATCCACGCTGCGCGCCAACGGCCCCAGCCGATCCAACGACCAGCACAACGCCATCGCCCCGGCGCGAGACACCCGCCCAAAGGTCGGCCGCAGCCCCGCCACCCCGCACCGCGCGGCCGGGATCACGATCGACCCCAACGTCTCGCTGCCAATGGCAAACCCGCACAGCCCCGCCCCGGTCGCACTCGCCGACCCGGCGCTGGACCCACGCGACCCCTCCTCCGTGTTCCACGGATTGCGCGTCGTCCCGCCGTACCAGATATCGCCAAAGGCCATCGCCCCCAGCGAAGCCTTCCCCAGCAGCACCGCCCCGGCCTCGGCCAGCAGCCGCACCACCGCCCCGTCCTGCTCCGGCACCCGCTCCATGAAGGGCTCCGCCCCCCACCCGGTCACCACGCCGGCGGTATCCACCAGGTCCTTCACCGCATACGGAATGCCATGCAGCGGCCCCAGCCAGGTGCCGCGCGCCAGCAGCGCATCGGCCTTCGCCGCCTGCGCCCGCGCCAACGCCGCCGTCACCGTCGCGAAGCAGAACAACCGAGGGTTCAACCGCGCGATCCGCGCCAGATAAATCTCCGTCAGCCGCGCCGAGGTCAGCACCCCGTCCCGGATCCACCCCGCCAACTGCCGCACCGGCGCGAACGCAATCGCCTCGTCGCTCCCGGGCAACGCCGCCCCGCCCAGCGGCACAGCCATCCCCGCCTGCGCCGGCATCGAAAACCCCGGCAGCCTTGGGTCGAACAACGTCGCCGGCGGCAACGCATTCCCCAACGCCACCGCCCGCCGCCGCACGGAAGCGGCCACCTGCGCGTCGATATTCCCCAGCATCTGCGCCCGCTCGGCATCGGTATACCGAACCCCGAACAGCCGCTCCGCCGCCTGCAACGTCGCCGCGTCGATCTTCTCGCTCATGCCCTCAACTCCGCGCGTAGATCACCGGCTTTGGCGTGAACACCACCCCCTCGTCCAGCGGAAACACCGGCCGCGCGCAGATCGTATGCCCCAGCGTCGGCAAATTCGCCGAAGTCGCCCCGGGAATGTCGATGTTGAAATTCTTCTCCACCCACTGGTCGAACATGTGGAACTCCGTATGCGGAGACTTCACCACGATGGCATCGAAATCCTGCGGATCGAGCCCGTTGGCGTAGTACATCGCCCGATCGAACAGGCTCACCGTCCGGCTCATCACCACCACCGTGGTGTTGTCGAACACCAGCACCGCCGTCGGCCCGGCTTCCAGCGGCGCCCGCATCGTCTCCAGCTTCGCCGCCCCGTCCGACAGCAGCTTCACCCGCGCCCGCACCCGCATCGGCGCAAACCGCTTGGGATCCAGGCTCCCGCCCAGCTCCACCTCGATCTCCGCCCCCACCCCCGCCACATGCGCCGCCCGCGCCGCCGGCTCATCGACAATCTGCGCCAGCACCCGCCCGCGATACCCCATCTCCCGCACCGCCTGGATGATCAGGTTCGAATCCCCGGAAGCGCCAGACGACGTCGCATCCGCCGCATCGGTGAACAGCACCGGCCCCTTCATCGTCGCCGCCTGCTGGATCGCCCGCTCCAAGGAGATGAACTTCCCCTGCATCCGGTGCCGCTCCGGCCAGAACATCTCTGCGAGTCGCACCGCCTCGGCCTGCGCCACCTCGGGCTTCCCATCCGTCATCACAATCGCCTGGCTGCAAAGCTCCGGCACATCGGTGAAGGGATTGCCGATCATCACCCCCGCCGCCAGCGCTGTCCCATCGCGCTCGATGCGCTGCGCCTCGCGGATCATGTCGCCATAGCACCCGCTTTTCGTGATCAGCTCATCCCCGCGCACCAGCGCCGGAATCGTCACCCGCGCAATGCTGGGCTTCACCCCGCCCGCCATCAGCTTCAGCAGCAGCCGTGCCGCCCGCGCCCCCGTGTCGGCGAAATCCACATGCGGATAGGTGTGGTAGATCGCCAGCCCATCCACCTGCCGCAGCATCCGGTCGGTCAGGATCCCGTGCAGATCGAGCGACATCACGATCGGCACCGAAGCCCCCGCCAGCGCCCGAACCTCGCGCAGAACCCACCCCTCCGGGTCCAGCTCCCCATCCGCCCCCATCGCCCCGTGCAGCGAAACGTAGATCCCATCAATGTCCTTCATCGATGCCGCCACCGCCGCACGCAACTCGCCCGAAAGCTGCGCCCACCCCGCGGCACTCAGCAGCCCCGCACTGCCCGCACGCGCCGAATACACCGGCACCACCTCAATCCCCGCCGCCGCCTCGAACACCTCCAGCGCCCCGCCCACGCCCGTGTTCAACCCGCGCTGCGCCAGCATCTCCGCCCCGCGCTGCACCCCGAAATACGAATAATCCGAAGGCACAGGATTGAACGACGAAATCTCCTGCATGCACTCCACGATCATGATGCGCTTCATGGCCCGTTCCCCCGGTTCAACCCGCCAACTCTGGCCCCGCCCCGCCCCCTGCGTCTAGGCTCCCCCCAACCGGAGGAACCCAAATGACGAAAGCCGCCCTGCCCCCCATCCGCATCACCCGCATCGAGGTCGCCCCGCTCTTCGGCGAATCCCCCAAGGGCGGCTGGTCGGCCGAGATCAAGCCGGAAGACTCCATCCACGCCCTCATCGCCGTCCACACCGATGCCGGCCTCGTCGGCCACGGCAGCGTCTTCACCGATGGCCGCCTGGTCCAGGCCGGCGTCCAGGTCCTCGAACCCCTCTGGCGCGGCGAAAACGCCCTGGAGCCAGAGCGCGTCAGCGAAAAACTCCACCAGAACACCTTCTGGATGGGCCGCGGCGGCACCCTCACCCACACCATCAGCGGCATCGACATCGCGCTGTGGGACATCCTCGGCCAGGCCACCGGCATGCCCGTGGGCCGCCTCCTCGGCGGCACCTACGCCACCCGCGTCCTGCCCTACTGCTCGCTTCTCATGGAAGAGCCCGCCCTCATGGGCGAGGTCGTCGCGCAATACCGCGCCCAGGGCTTCCGCGCCTTCAAGATCGGCTGGGGCCCCTTCGGCCGCCGCGACTCCTACGCCAACGACGAAGCCATCATCCGCGCCGCGCGCGACGCTGCCGGCCCGAACAACAAGCTCTTCGTCGACCCCGGCGCGTCCGATGCCAACTGGCCCAACGGCCTCAAATGGGCGCTCCGCACCGCCGACATGCTGGCCAACTACGACATCGGCTGGTTCGAGGAAGCGCTCCGCCCCGACGCGATCGACGATTTCTGCCACCTGCGCCGCCACAGCCCCGTTCCCATCGCCGGCGGCGAGGTCCTCACCCGCCGCCAGGCCTTCCTCCCCTGGCTCCAGCGCGGCGCCTTCGACATCATCCAGCCCGATGTCACCAAATGCGGCGGCATCAGCGAACAACGCCGCATCGCCTGGATGGCCGATGATTTCGGCGTCAAATATGTCGGCCACGGCTGGAACACCGCCCTCGGCCTCGCCGCCGACCTCCAACTCGCCGCCGCCCTGCCCAATGTCGACCTCGTCGAATACATCGGCGGCTCGCCCTATGTGGATGGCATCCTCGAAACCCCCTTCGTCCTCGACAGCGAAGGCTACCTCCCCATCCCCGAATCCCCCGGCCTCGGCGTCCACCTCTCCCGCGAAAAACTCGCCCGCTTCACCCCGGATCCCGGGGTTCTGTTCGCGTCGTAGGGAAGCAAGAAAGCAAGCTTCACCACAGAGGCACGGAGGACACGGAGACAGGCACGGAGTCGAAACCTCATCGCTGTGCCTCCTTCCGCCTGCTGGAGTCACGAGAAAAGCCACGCCGCCGAAACCTCACCTCCGTGCCTTCTCCGTGCCCTCCGTGCCTCCGTGGTGAATCTGCCTTCCTTCCTTGCTTCCTCCCTCGAACCAGCCCGAGGCTCGCATGAAGATCGTCGCCGTCGAAACGCACCACATCGCCGTCCCCGCCTCCATCGGCGCCCCGGATGTCGGCTTCGCCGGCACCGGCTGGTCCAAAATGAACACGCTCTTCCTGCGCATCGTCACAAGCGAGGGCCTTGAAGGCTGGGGCGAAGGCTTCGGCCACGCCACCTGTAACGCCACCCGCGCCGTCATCGACCACCAGCTCGCCCCCATGCTCCTGGGCCAAGACCCGCGCGACATCGCCGGCCTCCACCGCCGCATGGGCATGGCGCTGCACGTCTACGGCCGCAACGGCCCCGGCACCTTCGCCCTCTCCGCCATGGACGTCGCCCTGTGGGACATCGCCGGCAAGCAGGCCAACCAACCGCTCTGGCGCCTCCTCGGCGCCCCCCCCACCCCCAGCCACGAGGCCTACGCCAGCCTCCTGCGCTACAGCGAAGGCCGCAGCATCGCCGCCGCCGTCACCCGCGCGGTGGACCAGGGCTACCGCCACCTCAAGCTGCACGAGATCACCTATGAACCCGTCGCCGCCGCCCGCGCCGCCGCCGGCCCCGCGCCCGAAATCATGCTCGATACCAACTGCCCCTGGACCGTCGACGAAGCCCTCGCTATGGCCCGCAAGCTCCGCCCGCTGAACCTCGCCTGGCTCGAAGAACCCGTCTGGCCCCCGGAAGACTTTTCCGGCCTCGCAAGGGTCCGCCGCGAATCCGGCATCCCCATCGCCGCCGGCGAGAACGCCCAGGGCCTCATGGATTTCCGCACCGCCTTCGATGCGAACGCGTTGGACGTCGCCCAGCCCTCCGTCGCCAAGATCGGCGGCATCACCTCCATGATGGCCATCGCCGGCCTCGCCGAAGCCCGCGGCGTCCGCCTCATCCCCCACTGCGCCTATTTCGGCCCCGGCTTCCTCGCCTCACTCCACCTTCACGCCCGCCTGGCCCAAGGCCTGCCCTTCGAACGCCTGTTCATGACCCTGGAAGCCAGCCCCTACCACAACGCCGTCAACGCCAAGGCCGGCCACGTCGCGGTCCCCCAGGGCCCCGGCCTGGGCCTGGATCCAGACCCGGC
>CANHKG010000095.1 GCA_947460455.1 Rhodospirillales bacterium
AGGCGGGCGACGGGGACGCCGAGGCAGCGATGGTCCTCCAGCCCCGGCACGCGCACGGAGGGCACGAAGGCCGGCGAGACGAGGCGGGCGGCGGGCTCGGGGTGCGGCAGGTCGAAGCGCCAGGCATCGGCGCTGGGCTGGGCGGCCCAGAGGCGGCCGGCGGCGTTCAGATGCACGGCCCATTCGCTGCCCTGCCCCGCCTCCAGCACGGCGGCACGGGCGGCGAGGCGGGCGCGCAGGCGGGCAAGGGCGGGGCCATGCAGGCAGAGCGGGGCGCAGGCGCGCTGGCGCCAGGTGCGCAGGGCGAGGCGCTGGCGCGGGGCATCCGAAGGTGACGCAATGCCCTCGAAATCGCCGCGGTTGCCGGTGTCCAGGTAGGATTCCGCCGGCAGGCCCTGGGCCAGCAGCACGTCGTGCCTTGCCAGCTCCACGTGGAAATAGGTCACCTCGTCGCGCGGCAGCCGCGCGATGGTGGTGCCGTTCTCCAGGTAGCGGATCGGCACCAGCACGCCATCGGCGAACACGGCGTGGTCGGGCGAGAGGAACACGTCGCTGTGCGGCTGGCCTGGCGCGAAGGCATCTGCGCGCACGCGCAGCGGCCAGGCATCGGCGGGGCGGGCCATCGTGGCGCAGGCCATGCGGCGCCGGCCGATCCAGGCGATGGGCACCAGCGGGCCGCCCAGCAGGGTCACCGCCTCATCGCCGGGCCGGAGATCCTCCACCGCCACCTCGCCGCGGCGGGTGAGGAGGCGGGTGCCCTCGGCGAAGCAGGGCACGCCGGCCGTGGCCACCAGCGCCTGCACATCGAGCCGCCCGCCGGTGGCGACCTTGCCGGAGAGCGAGGCGGTGGCCACCGTGGTGTTGAGCAGCGCCGTGCGGATGGTGGCCGCGCTGGCGGTGGGGTTGACCGCGGCATAGAGCGCCACCGCACCGGTGACATGCGGCGCGGCCATCGAGGTGCCGCTGAGGCTGCCATAGGTGTCCCCAGGCAGGGTGGAAAGGATGCCGTCGCCCGGGGCGGCGAGATCCACCGTGGTGGCGCCGTAGTTGGAGAAGCTGGCCAACCCGCCGGTGCTGGTGATGGCCGCCACCGAGATCACCGCCTCGTAACCCGCGTTGACGGTGGTGGAATAGGCGGTGGGGAAGGTGGTGGTGGCATCGGTATCCACCGGGGAGCCGCCGCTGGGGGCATTGCCGGCGGCGCCGACGAACAGGATGTCGGCTTCGGCGGCATCGATGATCGCCGTGCGCAGCGGGTTGTAGAAGCCGCCGCCGCTCCAGGAATTGTTGGTGGCGACGAAACGCTGGTCGGTGTTGGCCAGGCTTGCGACGGTGAAGTAGTTCAGCGCGCCGGTCGCGCCCGCCAGCGAGCCGCCGCCGGCGGCGCTGATGAACTTCAGCGGCACCATCTGCACCGACCAGTTCACGCCGGCCACACCGGTGCCGTTGCCGCCGATGGCGCCGATCGTGCCGGCCACGTGGGTGCCGTGGCCGTTGTCGTCGAAGGGGTCGTTGTCGTTGTTGATGAAGTCCCAGCCGACGAGATCGTCGGTGAGGCCGTTGCTGTCGTCGTCGGCGCCGTTCTCCCAGCGCGTATCGGCCAGCAGGTCGCCGGCATCGATGCGGCCGTTGCCGTTCAGGTCGGTGGCATAGGCGGCGTTGGCGGTCTGGTTGAGGTCCCAGAAGGTGATCAGGTTGTCGCCGTTCGAATCGACCAGCGCGGATTTGAAGGCGGACGGGATCTCGTTCCGGTTGAGCCAGATGTTCAGGTAGAGGTCGATGTGGCGGTAGTCGATGCCGGTGTCGACGACGCCGACGACCACGCTGGTGCTGCCGGTGGCGCCGGTCGCCCAGGCCTCTGCCGCCTGGCTGCCATAGGTGTTGGCGGGCGAGGTGGTGTCGCCGTACATGCCCCAGAGCGAGCCATCCAGGTAGCGCGTGTCGTTGCTGGTGGACGCCAGGGTAACATCGACAACGGGCAGGCCCGCGGTGGCATCCCCGCCCGGCGCGGGGGCGCCATGCTCTGCCAGGTCGAGCCGCCAGCGGCGCGGGGCGTGGTGGCTCCCGGCCTGCTGCCTGTCGCCCAATGACGGGAATGGCGGTTCGATCGCGGCGGCTCCGGCGGGGGGATGGACCTGCGGTGCATACAATCCGCTTTTTGCCGCCCGCAAGTAAACACGTGGCGCCGCCCGCGCCCGAGTTAACGACCGATGCGCGCCAGCGCCAGCATGGCGCCGCCGGCCAGCAGGCCCCAGAAGGCGCCGCCGATACCCCAGAACGTAAGGCCGGAGGCCGAGACCAGGAAGGTGACCACCGCCGCCTCGCGCCGTGCCGGGTCGGCCACCGCGCCCATCAGGGCCGCGCCGAACGCACCGAGCAGGGCCAGGCCGGCCG
Organism: Rhodospirillales bacterium; assembly: GCA_947460455.1. GTDB lineage: Bacteria > Pseudomonadota > Alphaproteobacteria > Acetobacterales > Acetobacteraceae > CAMDGX01. The sequence continues at coordinate 2,395 of CANHKG010000095.1, forward strand.
CGGCCTCGATCAGCACCGGGGGGGCTGCGGCGATCAGCACCGTGGCGCCACCAGCCAGCAGGCCGAAGAAGATGTAGCCGAGCCCCGCCACCACCGCCGCCCACCAGCGCCGCGTGGGATCGGGCCCCGCGTCGGGCCCGGCGCAGATCGCGGCCGTGATGGCGGCAAGGTTCACCGCATGGCTGCCCAGTGGCGCGGCGAGCAGGGTCAGCAGCCCGGTGCGGGTGAAGAGCGGGCCAGGGTCCGGGCGGTAGCCGTTGGCGTTCAGCACCGCCATGCCCGGGATGTTCTGGGAGGCCATGGTGACCAGGAACAGCGGCAGCGCGATGCCCAGCATGGCAACGGGCGAGAATTCGGGCATCACCAGCACCGGCACGGGCAGCAGCGCGCCGATGCCGTCGAACGGCAGGGGGGTGGTGGCGGCCACCAGCACCGCCGTCACCACCACCGCAGCGGGCACGGCGAGCAGGCGGTTGAACCGCGCCACCACCAGCCAGCTGCCCACGATGGCCAGCCCCATCGCGGGGTTGAACGCCACCGCGCGCACCGGCGCCAGGCACAAATTCAGCAGCACGCCGGCCAGCATGGCATTGGCCAGCGGCGCCGGGATGGCGGCCACGGCGCGGCCGAGCGGGCGGATCTGCCCGGCGGCCACGATCAGCACGCCAGCGGCCAGGAAGGCGCCGACGGCCACCGGGAAGCCGCCTTCCGGCACCCCGGTGCTGGCCAGCAGCGCCGCGCCGGGAGTGGACCAGGCGACGCTGATCGGCATGCGGCTGCGCCAGGACAGCCAGATGCCGCCAATGCCCATGGCGACAGACACCGCCATCAGCCCGGAGGCCGCCTGCGCCGGGGTGGCGCCGGCCTCCGTCAGCCCACGCAGCACCACGGCGAAGGAACTGGCAAACCCGACGAAGGAGGCGAGCAGCCCCGCGGCGATGGCGGGGAAGGTGGGGCCACGTCGGGAGAGATCAGCCACGCTCAGCCGGCCACCGGCTCGAACTGCGCCACCGCCAGCAGGCAATCGGAGGCGGCGGCCAGCTGCACCGCATCGGTGGCGCGCACGGCATCGCGCGGGTTCAGCAGCGTGCCGCCCAGCGAGCAGCGGCCGCGCAGCACCACCAGGAAGCGCTCGCCCTCCACCGCCGGCAAAGGCACGCGGGTGGTGACGGTGGTGACGCGGTGGCGCCAGTGGCTGCGGCGGGTCATGGCGTTCAGCACCAGGCAGTTGCCGGCCGGCAGGTGCAACTGCGCGGGCAGCCCGCCATCGAAGCCGCGCGGCTGGAACGGCGCCTGTGCCACCAGCGACGGCGCCGCCTCGCCGAAATCCAGCACGAAGCCGATGCCGGAGACCAGGGTGATGGTGCGGTCGTGGCCGGTGTAGTCGGAGAACGGGGCATCGCCCTCCAGCCAGGCGAAGGAGAGCAGCCAGTCCGGCTTGCCGTCCTCGCCCATCGGCCCGGCGGCGACATCGGCCCTGCGCCCGGCGTTGTTGGGCCAGCGCGATTGCGGCAAATCAGCGAAGCGGAGCGGGGCGGTCACGAGGGGAGCCCCGTGTTGCCTAGTCCGGGGCTGTAGGTGGAGGGCACCACATCCTTCGCCGCCTGGGCGCGCTTGCCCAGCCACCAGCCGCCGGCCGGCGGGATGGCATCGAAGCCGATCTCCGCCCCCAGCTTGCGCGCGGCATCCAGCGGCCAGTTGGGGTTGTACAGGATCTCCCGCGCCAGGGCGGCGAGGTCCGCACGGCCTTCCTGCAGGATCGCCTCGGCCTGGTCGGCATGGACGATCAGGCCCACGGCCATCGTCTTGATGTGGCCCTCGCGCTTCACGTGCTCGGCCGAGGGCACCTGGTAGCCGTAGCCGAGTGGGGCGGAATTGGGGCGCGCCCCGGTCATGCCGCCGCCGGAGCAGTCGATCACGTCCACCCCCTTGGGGCCGACGATGCGCGACAGGGCGGCACTTTCCTGCAGGCCCCAGCCGGCATCGTCCTGCGCGGAAAGGCGCAGGAACAAGGGCTTGTCCTCCGGCCATACGGTGCGGACGGCTTCCACGACCTCGATCACCAGCCGCATGCGGTTGGCCTCGCTGCCGCCGTATTCGTCCGTGCGCTGGTTGGCGACGGGGGAGAGGAACTCGTGCAGCAGGAAGCCATGGGCGCCGTGCAGCTCCAGCACCTCAACCCCCGCCTCATGCGCGCGGCGGGCGGCATCGACCCAATTCTGGATCACCTGCGGGATTTCGGATCGCTCCAGCGCGCGCGGCACCGGCTCGTTCTCGCCGGCGGGGATGGCCGAGGGGGCGACCAGCTCCCAGGCCTCCCAATCCGTGATCCCCTGCGCCTCGGCGGCCTCGCGGGTGAGGGGCTTGCCGCCTTCCCAGGGGCGGAAGGCGCGCGCCTTGCGGCCGGAATGGCCGAGCTGCAGCGCGGGCACGCTGCCCTGGGCGCGGATGAAATCGGCGATGCGCTTCATGCCCGGGGTGAATTCGTCTGCCCACAGGCCCACGTCGCCCACCGTGCCGCAGCCACGGCGTTCCACCTTGGTGGATTCGATGAACACCAGCCCAGCCCCGCCGGCGGCGAAGCGGCCGTAGTTCATCAGGTGCCAATCGGTCATGTGGCCATGCACCGCGGCATACTGGTGCATGGGGGCGACGACGATGCGGTTCTTGAGCGTGGTGCCGCGGATCGTGAGCGGCGTGAAGAGAAGCGGCTGGGGCATGGAAATTCCGATACTTAGCGGTTCGTCTTGAAGCGGGTCCACATCCGGCTGCGGTTGCGCGCGGCCTCCTGCGGGACGGGGCCGATGGTGAAGAACCCGGCCTGGATGGCGGGCGGGGGATAGACGCCGGGGTCTTGGAGGATCTCCTGGGCGATCATCTCCCGGCTGGCGGGCACGGCGTTGGGGTAGTTCACGTGGTTCGTCACGCCCGCCATCACCTTGGGGCGCAGCATGAAATCAATGAAAGCATGGGCTTCGGCGACGTTGGGCGCATCGGCCGGGATGGCGAACAGGTCGAACCAGAGCTGGGCGCCCTCCTTCGGGGCAATGTATTGCACCTCCACCCCGCGCTTGGCTTCCGCCGCGCGGCCGGCGGCCTGGATGGCGTCGCCGGAGTAGGAGATGGCGAGGCAGGTTTCGCCGCTGGCCAGCGTCTCGATCATGCCGCTGCTGGAGAAGCTGCGGATGTGGGGGCGGATGGCCTTGAGGGTTTTCTCGACGGCGGCGAGGTCGGCGGCATCGGTGCTGTCCGGCGATTTGCCGAGGTATTTCAGCACGCTCGGGATCACGTCGATCGCGCTGTCGATCATGGCGATGCCGCAGCGGGCCATGCGTTTGGCGTGTTCGGGCTTCAGCAGCAGGTCCCAGGAATCGGTGGGGGCATCGGGGGCGAACTGCTTCAACTTCACCGGGTTCACGGCCAGGCCGATCGTGCCCCAGAGGTAGATGGCGCCGTGAGCGTTGCCTGGGTCCGACGACTGCACCCGCTGCATCAGCGCGGCATCGAGGCCGGTGGCGTTGGGCAGGCGGGCGGGATCGAGCTTCTGCAGCGCACCGGCACGCACCAGGCGGGAGAAGGTGGGCTCGCTGGTGGGTACCACCACGTCGTAGCCCGACTTGCCGGCCAATAGTTTGGCTTCAAGGGTTTCCAGGCTGTCATAGAGGTCGTAGCGCACCTTGATGCCGGTCTCGGCCTGGAATTGCTGGATGGCGTAGGGATCGATGTAGTCCGTCCAGTTGTACACATTCACCACACGCTGGGCGGCAGCGGGGGTGGCAAGCACAAGCGCTGCCAGCAGGGCGAACAGGCGCATCCGGGGACTCCAGGGGTTGCGCATCCAGGCTACCATGGCAGGCGTGCCTGAAACGAGGGGCGGGAGGATCGGAGCATGTGCGGGCGCTATGCGGCTCATCGGTCGGTGGACGAGATACGGCGGCTGTTCGCCACCACGAACGCGCCGCCGAATTTCGATGCGACCTGGAACATGGCGCCGACGCAAATGGCACCCGTGGTGCGGCGGCACCCCGGCGAGGGCACCCGGCATCTCGATTTGCTGGCCTGGGGCCTGGTGCCGCACTGGTCGAAAGACCCGAAGGCCGAGCGCAAGCCGATCAACGCGCGCAGCGAAACCGCCGCCACAATGCCCCTGTTTCGTGATGCGCTTGCCCGCCGCCGCTGCATCGTGCCGATCGACGCGTTCTACGAGTGGCAGGTGACCGAGGGCGGCAAGATCCCGCACGCCATCGCCCGCGCCGATGGGGCGCCGATGGCGCTGGCCGGGATCTGGGAAGGCTGGCGCGGGCCGGAGGGCACGGTGCTGCGGACCTTCACGGTTCTCACCACCGCCGCCTGCCAGGCCCTGGCACATATGCATGAGCGGATGCCCGTGGTGCTGGAACCGCCCGATTGGGCGCTGTGGCTGGGCGAGGAGGAAGGACCCTATGGCGAGCTGATGCGCCCCTCCGCGGCGTCGTTCCGGGTCTGGCGCGTGTCCACGAAGGTCAATAACGTCCGCAACAACGGGCCGGACCTGTTGGAGGAAGCCGCATGAGAATCACGGGCATCGAAACCGCCATCCTGCGCATCCCGGAAGGGGACCCGCTGGCGGACATGCCGGAGGACGGCAACCGGAAGCGGCCCTTCGTCACCCTCAAGCTCCGGACGGACCAGGGCATCGAGGGCATCGCCTTCACGCTCTATGGCGACGCGATGAGTGGCTCGCTGCGCACGGCGGTGGATGAACTCGGCGCGCTGTGCATCGGCGAGGACCCGCTGGATATCGAGCGCATCGGCCGCAAGCTGCTGAACGCGGTGGGCGCGCATTGCGGCCCCGGCGGCATCTTCACCCTGGCCGCCTCGGCCATCGACATCGCGCTGTGGGACATCAAGGGCAAGGCGCTCGGCCTGCCGCTGTGGAAGCTGCTCGGCGGCTATCGCAACCGGGTGCCCTGCTACGCCAGCGGCTCGCTGCGCCGTGGCCTGACGGACGACCAGGCGCAGACCGCCGCGCACCGGCTGGTGGCCAAGGGATTCCGCGAGATGAAGACCCAGATGGCCCTGCCCGGGAACCCCGCGCCATCGGACGAGGTGCGCCGCATGCGGGTGGTGCGCGAGGCGATCGGGCCCGACATCAAGCTGATGTGCGACATCAACCAGCGCTGGCGCCCGGAACAGGCGATCGACATCGCCAAAAGGTGCGAGGATTTCGGCCTGTTCTGGCTGGAAGACGTGGTGAACCACGAGGACTACCAGGGCATGGCCCGCGTGAACGCCGCCCTTTCCACCCCGATCGCGGGCGGCGAATACGTGTGGGGCATCCCGCCCTTCCGCCACATGATCGAAGCGCGCAGCATCGACATCCCGATGGTGGACCTGGTGCGCGTGGGCGGGATCACCGCCTGGATGAAGGTCGCGGCCCTGGCGGAGGCGTTCAACCTGCCAGTGGTGAGCCACCTGGCGCCGGAGTTGCACTGCCACCTCGTCGCCGCGGCACCCAATGGGCTGACGGTGGAATACATGCCCTGGACCTTGGCGCTGTTCGAGGACACCCCGCCGGTGGTGGACGGCGAGATGCATCTCTGGGACCGGCCGGGGCTGGGGCTCACTTTCGACGAGGCGTTCTGCAAGGCCCATCAGGTGGCTTAGTGCCGCAAGGCGGCTTTCGCCTGCGGGCGTATGCGGGTTGGATGGCGTTCGACAGAGAGGAACGCCCGATGATTCGCACTCACATGCTGCGCGCGGCTGCCGCGCTCGGCCTTGCCCTGGGCGTTGCCGCCTGCGAAGCGCCCCCTGCCGCGCCGGAAGCAGCAGCCGTCGCCCCCGGCACCCTGCCCATGGTGGACATGGAAGCAGCCCGGGCCGCGGCGATGGGGTCCGTTCCGTTGCAGGTGCTGGAGTTCAGCCTGAGTGGCACCCGCTCCCTGACCAGCCGCATCCGGGGTGACGCGGCGCCGGCCTATGCCGTGCCGGTGGCCGCCGGGCAGACGCTGACGGTGGTGTTCCGCAGCGCGATCCATGCCGCCACGTTCAACCTGATGGACACGGCCAACCCGGCCGAGGCGGTGCATCGCGGGTCTGTGGAGGGCAACATCGTCGCGGTGAAGCCGGCGCGGGCCACCACCTATGTGATCGTGCCGTTCACCGAACGCGCCATTGCCCGCCGCGGCACCGTGGCCACCTTCACGCTGACCATCACGCGGGAGTGAGCCCGCAGGCCTATGGCATCGCCGGCGCGGTGCCGTAGGCCTCGGCCATCTGGGCGATCTCGGCCAGCTTGGCGTCCAACAGCGACCAGTCGTCGCGCTCGGCGATCGGGGCCCAGATGGCTTCCACCTCGTCGATCAGGATGGTGCAGGGGGCCGAGCGGCCGAAATACGCATGGTCCGGCCGGGTGCCCGCCGCCGGCTCGTAGCCGCGCAGGGCGGCGCGAACCTCGGCGAAGCTTTCGTGGCGGTAGAATTCGGCGGCTGGCCCCTGCCCCGCCTTGGCTTCGCGCGCCAGGCCGCCGTGCCAGTCGAACCAGGCCTGCTCGAACGGAATTTGGCTTGCCTCCAGGAAGCTGGCGAAGCTGCGGGCCAGGGCCGCATCGGCTTCCGCTCCGCGTGGCGCGAGGCCCAGGCGGCGCAGCGTGGCGGTGCCGAATTCCGCGTGCAGCGCGTCCTCGTAGCCATCCAGCACGTTGATCAGCGCCTGCTTCGGCACCACCGGCAGCAGGGCGGAGCCGAGCTGGGCCAGGTTCCACAGCAGCGCCTCTGGCTGGCGGCCATAGGCGTAGAGTCCGGAATGGTCGAAATAGGCGGCGGTGAAGCCGGGCTGGTAGGTGGGCAGCCAGCGCCAGGGGCCGTAATCGAAGCTCTCGCCGGTGATGTTCATGTTGTCGGTGTTCAGCACGCCGTGCACGAAGCCGGCGGCCATCCATTGCGCGCCGAGCCGGGCCACGTTGGCCATCACCCGGCCGTAGAACGCCGTGCCGCGTTCGGCGGCATCGTCGTGCCAGAGGTCGGGCATGTAGTGGCGGATCGCGTGGTCGATCAGGCGCTGAAGGCTGTCGGGGTCCTTGTGGTAGGCGCGGCGCTGGAAGGTGCCGAAGCGGATATGGGAGTGGCTGAGCCGCACCAGCACCGCGGCGCGGGTGGGCGAGGGCTCGTCGTGGCGTTGCAGTTCCTCGCCGGTTTCGATCAGGGAGAAGCTTTTGGAGGTGTACACCCCCTGCGCCTCCAGCATCGCGGTGGCCAGCACTTCGCGCATGCCGCCCTTCAGGGTAAGGCGCCCATCGGCCCCGCGCGACCACGGCGTGCGCCCGCTGCCCTTGGTGCCGAGATCGAGCAGCCTTCCATCGAGCAGGTCGTGCAGCTGCGCGAACAGGAAGCCGCGCCCGTCACCGAGATCGGGGTTGTAGCTGCGGAACTGGTGGCCGTGGTAGCGCAGCGCCAGGGGCTTCTCGAAGCTGCCGGGCAAGGGCTCGAACCGGCCGAAATGGGCGACCCATTCCTCATCGGTCAAGCCATCCAGCCCCACGCGAGTCGCCCAGGCCTGGTTGCGGTGGCGCAGGATGTGGCGGGGGAAGTCGGCCGCCGCCACCTCGTCGTAGAACTCGGGGCCGAGATCGGCATGGGTCGTGGCGGGGCGGTGGGCCATGGAAGCTCCGGTGTTCAGGCGCGCGGGCGGAAGACCGCCAACGCCAGCAACGGCAGGGCCACCCCGATCAGCGTGGCCACGATCAGCAACGCGCCCAGCTGGCCGTAGTCGCCGCGGCCGACGGTGAAGACCATGTTGAGATACTTGGTCTGCAGGCTGCCCGCCACCAGGGCGAGGTTCATCAGGGAGGCCATCAACGCGAACCACGTCGCCCGTGCCGCCGGCGGGGCGTAGAAGGCCACCAGGGTCAGCAGCGGCACCATGCCCAGCTGCGCGAACGGGCCGCCGGCGGCGGAATCGATCAGCGCGATGGTGCGGGCGCCGAAGCCCAGATGCGCCTCTGTCCAGTGGTGCACGCCGTAGAACAGCCCGATCGTGGGCAGGCTCAGCACGCCGCCGGCCAGGGTCAGCCAGAACAGCACGCGGGCGACGGAGTGCTTGGTCAGCTGGTGGCGCAGCAGCCACAGCGCCAGCACGGAGAGGATCGCCGAGGTCTGGCGCAGATGGCCGAGGAACGCCTCGTCGAAGCCCAGCTCATCCAGCGTGAACCAGAACGCCCCATCCCCCGCGCCGGGCGTGGCGCGGAAGGCGAAGATGATGATGGAGGTGGCCAGGATCGCGCGGCGGTGCTCGGCACTCACCTCCCGCGTCACCAGCGCCAGCATACGGATCACCACGGCCATGGAGAGCAGGAACACGATCTCCTGCGCGAAGGGCAGTTCCACCAGGGCGAGGGCCACCACCGTCGCGCCGAAGGCGAGGCCGCCGCCGAGGATGCGCCAATCCGGCGCGTGCGGCTGGTGTGCCTCATCCCGCGCCATCACCGCGGCCAGCAGGGTGATCACGGGGATCACCAGCGCGATCAGGAACACCGTCTCGCGCGCCAGGAACTGCGCCAGCCAGCCGGACAGGCCCGCCACCGAGAGCATGCCGAGCGAGAGCGCGATGCGGCCGAGCAGCTGCACCATGCCGAGATCGGCCTGCACCGCCGCTTCCTCGCGCGGTGTGCCATCCGGGTTCACCCGGTCCACCACCTCCGTGGTCATCGCATCGGCCACCACGTCCTGCAGCACGGTGCCCAGCACCAGCAGCAAATTGCCGAGCACATACAGCCCCGAAGGCGCCATGAAGGCCAGCCATCCGCCCGCGGCGCCGGCCAGCACCACCAGGCCGGCCGCCATCAGCCCGGCGCCCAACACGAGATAGGAACGGCGCTGCGAGCCGAGGAAGGGCAGGCTGTCCACCAGCTGGCCGAACACCATCTTGATGGTCCAGGGCAGGCCCAGCCATACGCCGAGTGCCGCGAGATCGGCCGGGGACAGGCGCAGGCTCTCCTTCACCCAGAAGTCGCGGCTGATGTCGATCAGGCCCAGCGCGCCGTAGGCGAAATACACCACCAGCAGGGGCACCCAGGCGCGGCGCACCATCGACAGGGAGGAAAGCAAGAGTCTTCTTTTTTCTGAAGAAAAAAGAAGCAAAAAAGACTTCATTCGTTCGCACCCCGGCGGCCACGCGCGCAAGCAAACGAAAGTTTTTTGGTTCTTTTTTTCAAAAAAGAACATCCTTCCTTGCCTTGCCCTCGTTCTCTACCCCCGGGTAGGCACACCCGCAAGCGCGCCCTATCATCCCCGGGCGCGACGGGGGACGGATGATGGGCGAAGCACAGGCAGCCACGCGGGTGGGCAATTTCCTTTCGGCACTCGAAGGCGCCCTGGCGCGCGGCGAGGCCAAGCAAGCTGCCGCGCTGTTCGCCACCGAATGCTACTGGCGCGACCTCGCGGCGCTGACCTGGAACATCCACACCGCCGAGGGGCACGACGCGATCGCGGCGATGCTCACCGCCAGCACCGCCCGCCCCAGCGGCTTTACGCTGGAAACCGCCGGCGCCACTGCCGATGGCGGCGAGGAGGGCTGGTTCACCTTCGAGACCGCCACGGGGCGGGGCCGTGGCCATGTGAAGCTGGTGGATGGCAAGGGCTTCTCCCTGCTTACCGCGTTGCAGGAGCTGAAGGGCTTCGAGGAAAAGCAGGGCTTCACCCGGCCGGAAGGCGTGGAATGGGGTGCGCGCAAGGGCCGCGTGACCTGGAAGGAAGCGCGCGAGCAGGAAGTAGCGGCGCTCGGCCACACCGTGCAGCCCTATGTGCTGATCGTCGGCGGCGGCCAGGGCGGCATCGCGCTCGCCGCCCGGCTGCGGCGGTTGGAAGTGCCCACCATCGTGATCGACAAGCTGCCGCGCCCCGGGGATGCCTGGCGCAGCCGCTACAAGTCGCTCTGCCTGCACGATGCGGTCTGGTACGACCACCTGCCCTACCTGCCCTTCCCCGCGCACTGGCCGGTGTACACGCCGAAGGACCAGATCGGCGACTGGCTGGAGATGTACACCAACATCATGCAGCTGAATTTCTGGGGCGGCACCGAATGCGTCGCCAGCCGCTACGATGAAGCGGCGGGCGAATGGGAAGTGCAGGTGCTGCGCGATGGCGTGCCGCATGTGCTGCGGCCGAAGCACCTGGTGCTGGCCACGGGCATGTCTGGCGTGCCCAACATGCCTGTTCTGCCGGGCATGGAGAATTTTGCCGGCAACATCTACCACTCCTCCAACCACCCCGGCGGGCCGGGCTGGGAGGGCAAGCACTGCGTGGTCGTCGGTGCCAACAACTCCGCCCACGACATCGCGGTGGATCTGTGGGAGCACGAGGCGGCGAGCGTGACGATGATCCAGCGCTCCTCCACCATGGTCGCCCGCGCCGAGACGCTGCGGGCCAATGGCGACAAGGGGCCGTATTCCGAAGCCGCGGCCCAGCGTGGGCTCAGCACCGACCAGGCGGATTTGATGGTCGCCTCCGTGCCCTACGCCGTGCAGCCGCGCGTGCAGAAGCCGATCGCGGACAAGCTGCAGGAAACCGACCGCGCGTATTACGACGCGCTGCGCCGCGTGGGCTTCAAGCTCGATTTCGGTGAGGACGGCTCGGGCCTGTCGCAGAAATACGTCCGCCGCGGCTCCGGCTACTACATCGATGTCGGCGGCAGCACGCTGGTGGCCGATGGGCGCATCGGCCTGCGTGCCGGCACGGAAGTGGCCGGCTTCACCGCCGGGGGCGTGACGCTGGGCACCGGCGAGACGCTGCCGGCCGATCTCGTGGTGTTCGCCACCGGCTACGGCAGCATGAACGGCTGGGCCGCCAAGCTGATCAGCCAGGAAGTGGCGGATCGCGTCGGCAAGTGCTGGGGCCTCGGCAGCAACACCACCTACGACCCCGGCCCCTGGGAAGGCGAGCTGCGCAACATGTGGAAGCCCACCCAGCAGCCCGGGCTGTGGTTCCACGGCGGCAACCTGGCCCAGGCGCGGCACTATTCGCGCTACCTCGCCCTGCAGTTGAAGGCGCGGATGGAGGGCGTTCCCACGCCCGTCTATGCCCTGCCCAAGGTGAACCATCTCGGCTGATCCCATCCCGCAACAGGAGCCGCCCATGCCCAACGACAGTGCCATCACCACCAGCGTGCGCGCCACGGTTTCCGCCGAGGAATGGCAGGCGCGCATCGACCTCGCCGCCTGCTACCGCCTGCTGGCGCGCTACAACATGGCCGACCTTACCGGCACCCACACCTCGCTCAGCGTGCCCGGCAGCGACAACAAGCACTTCCTGATCAACCCGCACGGCGTGCTGTTCGAGCGCGTGACGGCCTCTTCGCTGGTGAAGATCGACAGCGAGGGCAACAAGGTGATGGAAAGCCCGTTCCGGGTGAACCCGGCCGGCTTCATCATCCACTCCGCCATCCACATGGCGCGGCCCGATGCGGCCTGCGTGATGCACACCCACACCACGGCCGGCATGGGTGTTTCGATGCAGGCCCACGGCCTGCTGCCGGCCAGCCAGCATGCCTGCTTCTTCACCGGCAATCTCGGCTACCACGATATCGACGCGATGGCCGAGGAGATCGGCGGCCGCGCGGCGCTGGCCCGCGACATGGGCCCGCACCGCGCGCTGATCATGCGCAACCATGGCCTGCTCACCTGCGGGCGCACCGTGGGCGAGGCGTTCTGGCTGATGCACACACTGGAACGCGCCTGCCAGGCCCAGATCGCCGCGTTGGCCGGCGGCTCGCCGCTCTACCCTGTTACCGCCAAGACCTCGGCTTGGTTCGGCTCGCTGCTGAGCGAGAAGGATTTCTCGCTGGATCGGGGCGAGCTGTCGTGGCCCGGGCTGCTGGACGTGCTGGATAGCGTGGACGCGTCTTATCGGCAGTAAATCAACTCAGAAGTTTGCATCCGTTTGCGGCTCGCCTTAACGCGGGCGCAAACGGATGAAGTCTTTTTTGCTTCTTTTTTCTTCAGAAAAAAGAAGACCCTTCCTTCATACCCCCCATGCGAGCCCCCTGATTCCCGCGGCGCCGCCGCCACGGTAGTCTGCGTTCAATGATTTGGGGGAAACGGGAATGAGTGCCACGGCACTTCAGCCGGCGCCGCTGCGCCTGCCGGCGTTGCTGGCGCGGGTGTATCTGCCATTCGCGGCGGCCTATTTCCTTTCCTATCTCTACCGCACCGTGAATGCCGTGGTGGGCCCGGTGATCGCGGCCGAGCTGAACCTTTCCGCCAGCGACCTTGGGCTGCTCACCAGCGCCTATTTCATCATGTTCGCCGGCATCCAGTTGCCGCTGGGCCTGGCCTTGGACCGCTACGGCCCGCGCCGGGTGCAGGCCACGCTGCTGCTGTTCGCGGCAGCGGGGGCCGCGGCGTTCGGTTTTGGCACTTCGCTGCCGGAGCTGGTGGCCGGGCGCGTGCTGATCGGGCTGGGCGTGGCCGCCGGGCTGATGGGCGCGCTGAAGGTGATCAATTTGTGGTTCCGCGCCGAGCACTGGCCGCTGATGAACGGGGTGCTGATGGCCGCCGGCGGGCTGGGCTCGCTGGTGGCCACCGCGCCGGCGCAGGCAGCCCTCGGCGTGATGACCTGGCACACGCTGTTCTTCTGGCTCTCGGCGGCAACCCTTGCCGTTTCCGCCTTCATCTTCACCGTGGTGCCGGAGCGCGAGGGCACGCGCGCCAGCGGCACCTTGGGCGAGCAGATGGGCGCGATCGGCACCATCCTGCGCAGCCGCGCCTTCTGGCGCATGGCGCCGCTCGCCTCCGTGCAGCAGGCCAGCTTCATCGCCATCCAAACGCTGTGGATCGGCCCCTGGCTGCGCGACGTGGCCGGGCAGGATGCGGCCACGCGCAGCACATCGATGCTGCTGGCCGCCGTGGCGATGACGGCGGGGTTCCTTTCCTCCGGCATCGTGGCCGGGGCCCTTTCGAAGCGAGGCATCTCCCATTTCGCCACCTCCACCGGGGCGATCGCGCTGTTCACCCTCTCATTGGCGGCCCTGGCGCTGTTCGGCGCCGCGCTGCCGCTGGGGGCGCTCGTGTGGTGGTGCGCGTTTGCGTTCCTGGGCACCTACGTGATCGTTTACTACCCCGTGCTGACCCAGGCCTTTCCGCTGGAGCTGAGCGGGCGGGTGACCACCTGCCTCAACTTCCTGATGTTCAGCACCGTGTTCCTGTTCCAGTGGGGGATCGGCGTGATCCTGGACCTCTGGCCACGCACGGCCAATGGCGGCTACGCGCCGCAGGGCTACGCAGTGGCGTTCGGCGTGTGCGTGGCCGCACTGGCCGCGGGGCTGGCGTGGATGGCGGTGTTCCGGCCGAAGCCGAATTAACCGCCCACCAACCGCCGCACATCGTGCAGCGAGCTGACCACGGCCACGCATAGGGCGCGGATCTCGTCGGTGGGGCTGATGATGTCGGGCACCATCACCGTCATCATCCCGGCCGCATGGGCGGAGCGGACGCCGTTGTGGCTGTCTTCGATCGCCACGCACAGGGCGGGGTCGATGCCGAGATCGGCCGCCGCGCGCAGGAACAGGTCGGGCTTCGGCTTCGAGTGCTCCACGTCATCACGCGTGCGGATCACCTCGAAGCGGTCCCACAACCCGGTGCGGCGCAGGTTGTCCTCGGCGTTCACCCGCGTGGCCGCGGTGGCGATGGCCATCGGCGTGCGGGTTTGCTCCAGATGGGCGATCAGTTCGAGCGCGCCGGGCTTGATCGGCACGCCCTGGTCCAGCAGCTCCGTCCGCCGTGCCAGGTACATCTGGCGGTGCTCGGTGTAGGGGAAGTCCTCGCCAAGATGCGCGCGCAGCCGGGACTGGAACTCGGTGCCCGGCAGGCCCACCAGGCCGTGCAGGAAGCTTTCCGGCAGGGGGTAGCCCAGCGCGGTGGAGGTTTCCAGGAAGGTGCGGATGTAGATGCTCTCGGTGTCCAGCAGGGTGCCGTCCATGTCGAAGATCACGGCTGCATGGGGGCGCGGCAGGGTCATAGGGTGTGGGCCAGTTCGGTGTTGGCAAGCGTTTCGTCGCGGGTGAGCCATTGGCGCTTGCGGCCGTAGGCGCCGTAGAGGGCGAGTTGGTCATCGCGGTGCGGGCTGGGCGTGCCATCGGGCGCGGTGAAGCCGGACTGGCCCGGGGGCATCACGTCGTAGAGCTCGATGCCCTCCGCGCCAAGCACCGCCATGTTGTTCTCGGTGCCGCGGTTCATCAGCGCCGGCAGCGCCATGGTGTCGGCGTGCCGGGCCTGGGGGATGCCCATGAAGTTCTGCGTGCGGAACAGCGTGGTGCTGGCCTTCGTGCGCCATTGCGCAGGGTTCGGTCCCTGTTCGGCGGTGAGCGTGGCGACGGCTTCGGCGAGGGCTTCGCGAATCAGGGCATCAGCGTCGCGGCCGGCGAGGAAGTCGTGTTCGGTGGCGTCGCCCCGCAGCACGCGGTCCAGCAGCTTGGCCAGTGGAGGGATGTTGTAGCTGTAGGATTGCGGAATGGCGGGATCGGGGAACAGAGCGGCGAGCCCGGCAGCGAATTCGCGCGGCGGCGCATCGGCCAGCACGCGGCGCAGCAGGGCGGGAAGCAGGGCGTGGAGGATCGGCACGCCGGGAGAGATGTAGTCGGCGCCGGCGGACGCAAGGCTACCTTCCCATCCCCGCATCGCTTCCGCGGCGCGGCGCAGGGGGGTGTCGGCCGGTATCGATGCGGTGGCGGCGAGGATGCGCGGGACCAGAAGGCGGGCGTTGAGGTCGATCAGCGAGGTTTTCTCGATCAGGCCCCAGAGCTGCTCCACCGTGGCGGTGGCGGGCAGGCGGAGCTCGATCTCGCTGAGGCGATCGGCGGCGGACCAGACGAAGGTGCAGGTGTTGTCGTGATCCACCGCAGGCTTGTTGTTCCAGTTGGCGATATGGCCCTGGGCGGGGTTCACCACCTGGGGGTTGGTGGCGAAGGGTTTCACCCCGCGCCATTCCATCTCGCCGCGCCCATCGGCGGGCAGGCGTGGGTCGTGGGTGGGGGCGCGATCGGGGTAGTGGCCGGCCAGCGCGTAGGCGATGTTGCCGTGCCGGTCGGCGAAGTAGGTGTTCACCATGCTGGCCATGCGGGCGATCTCGGCCCGGAAGCTTTCGTGGTCTTTCGCGTGCATGGAGCCGCTCCAGCCAAGGAGGGTTTCGATCTCCTTGCCGTGCCAGCTCCGCTGCTTGGCGTAGGCGGTGTGGTGCTCGTGGTCGGTGAGGGCGACGAGGCCGTGGACGGTGGAGAGGACCTCGATCTCGACCGGTGCTTGGCCGCGGACCTGGATGGTTTCGCGGCGTGACTGCATCTCGTGCCATTCGCCGTTGTGGCGGTACTGGCGCGGGTTGGCGGGGTTCAGGTGTTCCTGGAAGATATCGACGCACTTACCGGCACCGGCGGTGGAGCCCCAGGCGATGTGGCCGTTACTGGCGAACAGGATGATCGGGTAGGCGAAGGGCGTGTTGCCCACGATGTCGAAGCCCGGGCCGTGCAGGCCGATGCCGTAGCAGTAGGACGGGTTGAACCAGCCGAACTGCGGGCCGTTCACCAGCACCGTCTTGCCCTCCGCCACGCGCTCCGGCCGGACCAGCCAGATGTTGCTGGCCCTGGGTTCCAGGTCAGCCGCGAAGGCACCGAGGCGGAGGCGTTCGAGTTCCATCCATTCCCGCGCTGCGGATTTCGAGAGCGGCACCGGATCGGTGCGCGGCCAATGCTGCGGCGAGGGGCCGTCGTGATCCTGGCGCGGCACGGTGGTCGGCGAAGCGGGGTCATTGCGCCAGCGTAGCGCATCGAACACCGCCCTGCCCTTCTCCGCGCCGTGCGCCTCGATGCATTCGCCGAGCAGCATCAGGTTGGTGATCTCCGACGCCGTATCGGAGAAGCGGTTGGCGAGCGAGCCGACCCAGACCATCGCCACATCCTCCGGCGAGATCGCCGTGGGCTGGAAGCCGAAATCGAGATACTCGCGCGGCATCAGTTGCGCGGGGTTCGCCAGCACCTGGGCCAGGCGCTGGTTGTAGCCCTCGGCGTAGCCTTCGAAGATGTCGCGGTCTTCCAGCTTCAGCGCCGCGATCTGGGCGGCGATGGAGGCGGGCGTGTAGTTGCTCCGCACCATGCGGTCGAAGGCGAGGTAGTCCGCGCCAAGAACTTCCGCGACACGCCCGGTGAAGCTGCGGCGGGACATGTCCATCTGGAACAGCCGGTCCTCCGCCACCGCGAAACCGTAGCCGCGATAGACGCCGCGCAGCGTGTCCGCAAACACATGCGGCACGCCCCAACTGTCGCGGCGGATCTCAACCATGTCGCCCAGCTCCGGAAATGGCGGCCGGAGGCTAGACGGAAGGCAGGACGACAGGAAGGCCAGGGGCTCTGCCCCTGGACCCCGCTGGGGCCTTAGGCCCCAGACCCCGTTACTTGTTCCGCCTTCGGCGGGGAGGGTCTTCCGGGCATGGCCCGGAAGACCCTCCCCGCC
>CANHKG010000096.1 GCA_947460455.1 Rhodospirillales bacterium
AAGGCGGCGTCAGTGGCGCTCCCGCGCGGCGCGCACGAGGGCGGCGAAGCGGTAGGCGCCGTGCACCATGCGGCTATAGGGCAGCGCCACGAACAGGGCGAGCACGAAGCCGAGATGGATCGCCAGCGTGATGCCCATGGCCGGGGTGGCCCTCACCGCCAGCAACACCAGGCCGGTCACGGCCACCAGCAGCAGCAGAACCAGCATGGCGTAGTCCGCGCCGAGCAACCGGCGGGAGACGGGCTCCGGATCGCCCACGATCTTCAGCCAGATCAGCCCGGCGGACCCCACCGTCATCCCCAGCCCGCCCACAGTGCCCAGGATCACCGGCAAGCTCAGGAAGCCATACGGCGCCTGCAGCCCAAGCCCGTAATGGTAGAACGTGGCCACGTTGGTGGAGGCAAAGCACAACAGGAACCCATAGAACAGCGCATGGTGCAGGCGCCGTCGTTCCATGCCGAAGCTGCCGTCGCGGTCGTTGCAGCCATGCCCGCCGCCGCCGAGGTTCTTCAGCGTGAGGGCATCGTGCGCCGCCTGCAGGAACGGCTTGCCCACCGGCCCCGCCCCGCCGCCTGCTTCCTTCCAGAAGCGGGCAATGGAAATCGCGATCGCCACCAGCGCGAACACGAAGGTGGAGCCGGCCAGCAGCACCATCACGTTGTGCGGAATCACGGCATAGAACGCGCCCTCGCCGCTGTGGCTGCCGAACAGGCGATCCGGCGACTGGAACAGCGCCGTGCCGATCATCACCAGCGCGGTGATCAGCGCCGCGGCCACCGAAACCACGGTGCCGTTGCGCTCGAACAACCGGCCCAGTGGGCGCGGCCAGGAGTATTCCACGTAGCTTTCCTGCCGGATCTCCGCGAACACCTTCGGCAGGTTGATGCCGAATTCGTGCGGCGGCGCATACTGGCAGGCATAGAAGCAGCCGCGGCAGCCATGGCAGAGATTGGCGAGGTAGCCGAGATCCACCGGGCTGAACTCGCGCCGCTGCTCCATGGCCGGGAACACCGCGCAATAGCCCTCGCAGTAGCGGCAGGCGTTGCAGACTTCCAGGTTGCGCCGGGCTTCGGCGATCGCGTCAGTTTCGCGCATGCTTCGCGGCCTCCGCGCCCGCAATTCTTCCAAACACGGTGCCGATGGTCATCCCGAACCCCGCAAGGTAGCCCTTGCCGAGGATGTTGCCCGCCATGATCTCGCCCGAGGCGAACAAATTGGCGGTGGGCTTGCCGTTGTCCATCAGCACCCGGGCACGCTCGTTCACCTTCACACCGAGATAGGTGAAGGTGATGCCGGGCCGCAGCGGGTAGCCGATGAAGGGCGCCTGGTCGATGGTGCGGGCCCAGTTGGTCTTGGGCGGCATCAGCCCCTCGGTGCGGCAGCCATCCAGCTTGCGGTCGTTGAACTCGCCCGGCTGCACAGCGGCGTTGTAGGCGCGCACGGTGGCTTCCACCGCCGCGGGATCGAGCCCCATCTTCTGCGCCAACTCGCCCACGCTGCCGGCGGTGATCGCCGGGAAGACGGAGGGCATGAACAGCGGCACCGATTTCGCGTCGCAGATCGAATAGGCGATCTGGCCGGGCTGCTGGGCGATCAGGCGCCCCCAGATGGCATAGCGCTTGGGCCAGACATCCTCGCCTTCATCGTAGAAGCGTTGGCCGTGCTGGTTCACCACGATGGAAAACGGCACGGAATCCAGCCGCGTGACGATACCGCCATCGAATTGCGGCGCGCGGGCATCGAGTGCGACGGCATGGAACTGGGTGGGGTCGCCGATCTGGGCGATGCCCTGGGCGAGCAGGTTCTTCAGCACGCGGCCCTTGGCATAGGGCGTGCCGCGGATGACGAAATTGTCCACCGCATCGCCCCAGTATTGCCGCATCCAGTCCAGATTGCCCTGGAACCCGCCGGAGCTGGCGATCACGCATTTCGCGCGCACCGTCTCGGGGAAGCCCTTGTGGTTGATGTCCACCTCGCGGGCGAAGCCGTCCTCCAGGTGCACTTCGCGCACCTCGGTGTCGTACAGAATGTCCACGCCCAATTTTTCCGCCGTGGCATACATCGCGTTCAACAGCGCCTTGCCGCCGCCGAGGAAGAAGGCGTTGGTGCGCGACAGGCTCAGCGTGCCCGTCAGCGAGGGCTGGAAGCGCACGCCGCATTCCTCCAGGAACGGCAGCGCCGCCTCACTGGCGCGGATGGTCATGCGGGCGAGGTTCTCGTCGGTCTGCCCGCCGGTCACGCGCAGCAGGTCGTCCCAGTATTCGTCTTCCAGATACGCCTCGGTCAGCACCGAGGTCGGTGCCTGGTGCATGGCGCGCAAATTGCGGGTGTGGCGGGAATTGCCGCCGCGCAGCGCCTTGGGCGCATGTTCCAGCACCAGCACGCTGGCACCGGCCTGCCGTGCAGTGACGGCCGCCGTCATCGCCGCGTTGCCGCCGCCGATCACCAGAACATCGTAAATCCGTGTCAGATCGACCATGGGTCCCCCTTGCACCCGTTTTGCCACGCCGGTGCGCGCTGGCAAGCCCCATGGCGATCCGGCGGCACGATTGACGCAGCGGGCCCGGCCGTGCGCAATCCGGCCATGGCCGACCCGACCGACATCTATCACTGGCACCGGCTGGACGGGCGGATCACCACCTCCGGCCAGCCAACCGAGGCGCAGCTGCGCGCGCTGGCGGCCCTCGGGGTGCGCTGCGTGATCAACCTTGCCCCGCATGAAGGCCGCTTCACCCTGCCCGGCGAGGCAGACAAGGTGCGGGCGCTGGGGATGGAATACCTCAACATCCCCGTGGATTTCGCCGCCCCCACGGAGGCCGACTTCACCGCCTTCGCAGCCGCGATGCGCGGGCTGGAGGGCGAAATGGTGCATGTGCACTGCGCCGCCAACTACCGAGTCTCGGCCTTCCTGGCCCGCTACCGGCGCGACGTGCTCGGCCTGCCAGAGGCGGAGGCACGCGCCCACATGGCCGGGATCTGGTCGCCCAACCCGGTCTGGGCCGCCTTCATCGACCGCCGCGCCTAGCCGACACCTTGGGGAACCCCGCCATGTCTGAGCTGCTGGCCTATGTCTCCTGCGCCGATGAGCGCGCCATCGTCACCTTCGCGATGGACCCGGCAACGGGCGCGCTGACAAAGCGCGCCAGCACCCCGGTCCCTGGCCCAACGGGGCCGGGCATGTCGATGCCGCTGGCCTTCTCGCCCGACCGGCGCGTGCTGCATGCCGCGGTGCGCATCGCGCCATTCCCGTGCAGCAGCTTCGCGGTGGACCCGGCCACGGGGGCGCTGACCCATCTGGGTGCCGCAAACCTCGATGACGCGATGGCCTATATCGTGGTGGAGCCCTCCGGAAAGAACCTGCTTGCCGCGTCCTACCCGGGCGCCATTGCCACCAGCCACGCCATCGGCGCCAACGGGGCAGTGACGTCCCCGGCCCGCCAGGTGATCGACACGCCGATGCGCGCCCATGCCGTGATCACCGATGAAGCCGGGCGCCTCGCCTATGTGCCCTGCCTCGGCGGCGATGTGGTGCTGCAACTCGCCATCGAGCCCGAAAGCGGGCGGATGGTGCAGGTGGGGCGCCTCAAGACCCATGCCGGCTGCGGGCCGCGGCACATGCGCTTCTCCCCCTGCGGCCGCTTCGCCTATGTGCTGGGCGAGCTGGATGGCTCGATCCTCGCCTGCACCGTGGATGCCGCGGGCCGGCTTGCGGCGATGCAGGCCGTCTCCACCCTGCCGCGCGGCTTCGCGGTGCCGGAGGGCAAGCGGATCATGTCGGCGGACATCCACATCACGCCGAACGGCCGCTTCCTCTATGCCAGCGAGCGGCTGACGGAGGTGCTTTCGGCCTGGCGCATTGGACCGGGCGGCACGCTCGCGCCGATCGGCAACTTCCCCACGGAAGCGATGCCGCGCGGCTTCGCGATCGACCCCGCCGGGCGGTTCCTGCTCTGCGCCAGCCAGACCACCGGCGCCGTGCGCAGCTACGCCATCCACCAGGAGACCGGCGCACTGGCGCTGCTGGCCACCACGCCGGCCGGCGCCAACGCCAACTGGATCGAGTTCCACCAAACCACCGGAGCCTGAGATGACAGGCCATATCGACCCCACCAAGGAAAGCTTCGCCGCCTTCCGCGCCAATGACCGGCCGGGGCCCATCCACATGCTGAACCTGATCCGCTTCCGCGACCGCGCCGCCTATCCCGATGGCCGCGAAGCCACGGGGGCGGAAGCCTATGCCGCCTATGGGCGGGAGAGCCACCCGGTATTCTCCCGCCTCGGCGGGCGCATCGTGTGGCGCGGCAATTTCGAGCTGATGCTGATCGGCCCGCAGACGGAGCGCTGGGACGAATGCTTCATCGCCGAATATCCCTCCGTGGCCGCCTTCGTGGAAATGATCCGTGATCCCCTCTACCGGGAGGCGGTGAAGCACCGGCAGGCGGCGGTGCTAGACTCGCGCCTGGTGCGGATGCAGCCGGCCGCGGCGGGATCGGGGTTCGGCGGCACCTGAACCAGCTTGCGCGCGGCAGCGCTCAACCCATCTCACCCGCCATGCGCACCATCCTCGCCCTGCTGCTTTTCGCCGCCCCGACCGAGGCTGCCGAGATGCAGCCCATCGGCCGCTTCACCATCGACCGCACGGAAGTAACGGTGGGCGCATTCCGCCGCTTCGCCGAAGCCACCGGCACCATCACGAAGGCGGAGCGCGACGGCGGCGGCCAGGTATTCGAGGCCGGCTGGACGAAAAAGCCCGGCTGGACCTGGCGCACCCCGTTCGGCACGGCGGCGGTCGACGACGAACCGGCGGTGCACATCACCTTCGGCGAGGCGCAGGCCTTCTGCCGCTGGGCCGGCAAGCGCCTGCCAACCGATGCGGAATGGCTGGAAGCCGCCCATACCGAGCGCCGCCCCACCCCGCCCGCGCCCTTCGTCACCGGGCGCAGCTATCCCTACCCCACCGGCGACTCCCCGATCGGCGCCAATTGCCTCGGCGACTGCGGCAAGGCCCCGGCACTCGACCATCGCGCGGTGCTGTCGCGCGGCATCGGCCATGCCCGCGCCGGCAGCACGGCGGCGGGGGTGAACGGGCTGTTCGAGATGGGGGCGAATGCCTGGGAATGGACCGAGGGCGGCGCCGGGGCGGAGAAGCCAACGCGCGGCGGCAGCTGGTGGTACGGCGCGGCACAGATGCACCGCGACCATTCCGCCAGCAAGCCGCCCGACACCGCCGTGGTCTATATCGGTTTCCGCTGCGCCATGGACCAGCGCTGAGCCGCGCTCAGAACCAGTTGGCCTTGTCCACCACGTTGCGCAGCGGGGCCCCTTCAATCATGGCGCGGCAATTATCCCGGATGATGGCATAGCGCCGGTCGTTCAGATGCGGGCCATACCCGGCCATGTGCGGGGTGATCAGCACGCCCGGCATGGTCCACAGCTTGTGCTCGGCCGGCAGCGGCTCCTGCTCGAACACATCCAGCCCCGCGCCGGCGATCTCGCCCGCCTCCAGCGCGGCAACCAGATCGTCCAGCTTCGTGGTCATGCCGCGGCCGATATTGATGAAGAAGGCGGATTTCTTCATGCGCTGAAACCGCGCCCGGTTCATGAAACCCTCGGTCGCCGGGGTGTGCGGCACGGTCAGCAGCACGAAATCGGCTCGCGGCAGCAATTCGTCCAGCGCCTCCGGCCGGTGCAGCTCGGCCACGCCCGGTGTCGGCGCCCCGCGGCGCAAATCGGTCGCGATCACGTGCATGCCGAAGGCGGCGGCCAGGCGGGCGGCTTCCGCACCGATGCCGCCGAGCCCCACGATCAGCAACGTGGCATCCGGCAGGTGCACCACGCCGTGATCCTCCGGCGGCTTCTTCCATTCGCGCCGCGTCTGCTGCGGGATGTAGCGGTCCAGCCCACGCGCGAAGGCGAGCACGAACGCCATGATGTGCGCGCCGATATGGTCGTTGAAGATCTCGCGGAAATTCGTCGCCGCCAACGGGTGCGCCACGAGTTCGGGAAAGTAGAACCCGGCCGGCGGGGCGGCCTGCGGCGCCTGCAGCCAGCGCAAGCGGGTCGCCTTCGCCAACAAGGCGGGCGTCAACGTGCCGAACACGCCATCGGCCTGCGCGATCGCGGCCTCGGCCTGCGCCATATCCTCGGCCACCACCACGGTGGCATCAGGCACCTCGCGCGCCAGCCGTTCGGCCCAGCCGCGCCAGATCTCGTTCTGCGGCGGCAGAAACACGAAGTTGAAGCCCCGGTTGGTTCCACTCATGGCGCCCTCCCCCATATCAGCCAGCCGTGCCAGCATCCCCGCCGCCTTGCAAGGTGCCTCGCCCATGAAGCCGATCCTGACCCTCACGCTCAACCCCGCCATCGACATCGCCTGCGCCACGCCGCAGGTGACGCCCCAGCACAAGCTGCGCACGCATGGGGAGCGCATGGACCCCGGCGGCGGCGGCGTGAACGTGGCCCGCGTGCTGCACGAACTCGGCGCGCCGGCCACCGCCATGATCCTCTCCGGCGGCGTATTCGGCCGCCACCTGGAAGAGCTGATCGCCGCAGAAGGCGTCGCCTGCCAGCCCATCCCGATCGCCGGCAACACCCGCATCTCCATGACGGTGCACGACGAAGCCGCCGGCAGCGAATACCGTTTCGTGGGCGAAGGCCCGCAGGTGCAGCCGCCAGAGATCGAGGCCGTCGCCGCAGCACTCACCCAGGCCGACGCAGACTGGCTGGTGATCTCCGGCAGCCTTCCGCGCGGCATCGCCACCGACATGCTGGCACGCCTCGTCCGCGTGGCCCACGAAGCCGGCCGCCGCGTGGTGCTTGATACCTCCGGCCCCGCCCTGCGCGCCGCCCTCGGCCAGGGGCTCGCGCTCATCAAGCCCAGCCTGCGCGAGTTCGAGGAGCTGGTGGGCCACCCCCTGCCCACCGCGGCGGCACAGGACGAAGCCGCCCTCCGCCTGGTGCGCGAGGGCGCGGCGGAACGCATCGCCGTCTCCCTCTCCGCCGACGGCGCGCTGCTCGCCACCCAATCCGGCGTGGTGCGCCGCCCGGCGATCCCGGTGAAGGCCATCGGCACCGTCGGCGCCGGGGACAGCTTCCTGGCCGCGATGACCCTGGCCCTGGCCCGCAACGAAGCCCCGGAAAGTGCGCTCGCCTGGGGCCTGGCCGCCGGCGCCGCCGCGGTGATGTCCACCGGCACCGCCCGCCCCAAGCGCGCCACCATCGAGGCGCTGCGCAAAAGGGGATAGATTTGCCCCTGGAAAGCCCCGCCTTTCCGCGTCTACGCTCCTTCCCATAGGGCCCCCGAACGAGGGGCCGCAGGGAGAGCATAAAGATGAACCGCAGGAGCCTTCTCACCGGCGCCGCCGCCCTTGGCGTGGCCGGCACCACCGGCCTCGCCCGCCCCGCCCTCAGCCAGGGCGCCAACCGCACCTTGCGGTTCGTGCCGCAGGCGAACCTCGCCAACCCCGATCCGGTCTGGACCACCACCGTGGTGGCCGCCAACCACGCAGCCATGGTGTGGGACCAGCTCTGGACCTTCGACGAGGCGCTCACCCCGCGCCTGCAGATGCTCGCCGGCGCCGAAACCTCGGCCGACGGCCTCACCTGGAAGCTCACCCTGCGCGACGGCCTGCTCTGGCACGACGGCGAAAAAGTGCTGGCGCGCGATTGCGTCGCCTCCCTGCTGCGCTGGATGAAGCGCGACGGCATGGGCCAGCGCATCACCAGCCAGATGAACGAGATGGTCGCCACCAGCGACAACGTCTTCGAGATCCGGCTGAAGAAGCCCTTCCCGCTGATCCCGATGGCGTTCGCCAACAACTGCCACATGATGCCGGAGCGCATGGCCAAGACCGACGCGTTCCAGCAGATCACGGAATACGTCGGCTCCGGCCCCTTCCGCTTCGTGAAGGATGAATGGGTCAGCGGCTCCCGCGCCGTCTATGCCAAGTTCGACAAGTACCTGCCGCGCAACGAGCCGCCAAACAACATGGCCGGCGGCAAGGTGGTGAACATCGACCGGGTGGAATGGCTCGTCACCGGCGATGCCGCCTCCGCCGCCGCCGCGGTGCAAACCGGTGAGATCGACTGGCTGGAACAGCCCCTGGCCGACCTGCTGCCCGTTCTGGCGAAGGCCCCGGGTGTCACGGTGGAAACCACCGACCTGTTCGGCAACGCGGGCCTCATCCGCTTCAACCACCTGCAGGCGCCGTTCAACAACATCAAGCTGCGCCAGGCCGTGCTGGCGATGGTGGACCAGAAGGATTTCCTGGCCGCCATCATCGGCGTCAACTCCCCGCTCGCCCAGCCGGGGATCGGCGTGTTCACGCCGGGCACGGTGTTCGCCTCCGATGCCGGGATGGAGAAGATCAACGGCAAGCGCGACCTCGCCGCCGCCAAGAAGCTGGTCGCCGAAAGCGGCTACAAGGGCGAGAAGGTCGTCATCATGGCGCCGACGGACTTCGCCGTGATCAACGCCATGGCGCAGGTCACCGCGCAGGTGTGCCGCGACATCGGGCTGAACGTGGAATACGTCTCCACCGACTGGGGCGCCCTGGTGCAGCGCCGCGCCAGCCGCGAAGGCACGGACAAGGGCGGCTGGAGCATCTTCTGCACCTACGGCGACGGCTTCACCTTCTCCAACCCCGCCACCTACACGGCGCTCTGGGGCATGGGCGAGAAGGCGTGGTTCGGCTGGTACAATTCGCCCAAGATGGAAGCCCTGCGCGACGCCTGGTACGAAGCACCGGATCTCGCCACCCAGCAGCGCCTCTGCCGGGAAATGCAGGTGCTGGCGCTGGACGAAGTGCCGTTCGTGCCGCTGGGCATCTGGCGCCAGCCGATCGCGCGGCGCAACAACGTCACCGGCATCCTCAAGGCGACGCGGCCGTTGTTCTGGAACGTTCGCAAGGGGTAAGAAAGCGTCTTCTTTTTTCTGAAGAAAAAAGAAGCAAAAAAGACTTCATTCGTTTGCGCCCCGTTCCGGCGTGGGCGCAAACGAATGAAAGTTTTTTGGTTCTTTTTTTCAAAAAAGAACGCCTTACCCTTCCGTCTCCACGCCCATCGCCGCCAGATCCCCCTCAATCCCCGCCCGCCGCGCCCCCAACTCCTCCAGCGCCAACGCCTTCAGCCGGGCCAGGAACGCCACGCTCACCGGGTAGCCCTGGAAGTGGGTGGAATCCGCCCCCTCCTCCGAAAGCTTGATCGACCCGTCGCCGCCGCGTTCGATCATCAGCTGGCAATCCGCCGGCTCCGCGCGCGCCACGCGGGCAATCAGTTCCGACACCTCCTCGCGCGATTTCAGCAAGCCGTTGATGCGCTCCACGTCCTTGATCTTCATGCCCGGGTCTCCGCCATTGCGGCCGGGAGCCTAGGCGCGGCGCGGCGGCCCCGCCTTGCCGCAGATCAAGCCAGGCACCATTCCAGCACGGCGTTCTGCGCGTGCAGCAGCCAGGCCTTGGCCTCCACCACGCGGCAGGCGGGGTGGCGCATGGCGCTGGCACTCACCTCCTGCCCGCGCGTCACCGGCGGGCAAGGCAGGAACGCGGCGCGGCCACCCTCCAGCACCGCCTCCGTCACCTGCCAGCGCACCAGCTCCGCCGCATCGCCACCGGCAGGCCAGCAATCGGTGATGATCACATCGGCATCGCGCAGCTCGGCCATCTCCGTGCTGGCGCGAAAGCGCGCGGCGGGCGGCGCGTGCCAATGCGCCGGCCCCACCTGCACCACCTCGATCGGCAGCACCGCGGCGGCCTCCACCCATGAGGCGAGAATGTTCGCCATCGGCGCCACCGCCGCCACCTTCATCGGCCGCAAGCCACCCCAGAGATCGGCCAGGAAGGCGAGATCGCCCAGCGTCTCGCATGGATGGTTCCGCCGCGTGCGCGCGTTGATCACCGGCGCCCGTGCCGCCGCCGCCAACACCCGCAACGCATCAAGATCCGGCGTGCGGATGGCGACCGCATCCACCCAATTGTCCAGATAGGCGGCGAGATCAGGCACCGCCTCCTTCCCCGCCAGGCTCAGCGGCGCCCGCGCGCAAATCCCGCCCATGGCCTGGATGCCAAGCTCGAAGGCCGTGGTGTTGCGCCAGCCGCCATCATCCACCACCAGCGCCACGCGCCGCCCCGCCAGCGCCTGCGGCATGCGCCGGCCCAACCACCCGTCGCGCATCGCCCGGGCGCGATGCAGCAGGGCCAGGATCGTCTCCGCCGGAAGCCCGTCCAGCGCCAGCAGGTCGCGCGCATGCTCAGCCATCGCCCATCCTTGCCGCCGCCAATCGGGCCGGCAAGCCCTTGGCATCAGCCGGCATCGCGCCGATCATGCCGCATCCGCCGCAGGAGCCAGCCGTGCCCGCACAAGTCACCATCTTCGTCGCCCGCGAGATCGTCACCCTCAACCGCTCACTGCCCAGCTGCACCCATGTGGCGGTGCAGGACGGGCGCATCCTCGGCTATGGCGGGCCGGAGATCGCGGCCGAATTCGGCGGCACCATCGACGACCGCTTCGCCACGAAAGTGATCGTGCCCGGCTTCATCGAAGGCCACGGCCACGCGGCAGACGGCATCGTGTGGCGCAAGCCCTATGTCGGCTACTACCCGCGCACCTCGCCGGATGGCCAGCCCGCCGGCGGCTTCAAGTCCATCGCCGAGGTGGTGGCCCACCTGAAGGAAGAGGCGGCGAAGCTGCCGGATGCCACCACGCCGCTCACCGCCTGGGGCTTCGACCCGATCTACTTCGAAGGCCGGCGCATGACGGTGGCCGACCTGGATGCGATCTCCACCGAGCGCATGATCGTCATCGGCCACATCTCCGGCCACATCATGAACGTGAATTCCAAGGTGCTGGAGGCCTGCAACTTCTCGCGCGACAGCAACCTCGATGGCCTGCTGCGCGATCCGCAGGGCAACCTGACCGGAGAGCTGCTAGGCCCCGCCGTGATGGGCCGCGCGGCGCGCGCCAGCGGCGATGGCGGCATGATGCGCAAGATGGATGCGCCAGCCTACCGCACCTATGGCAAGATCGCCCAGCGCGTGGGCGTTACCACCAGCACAGACCTGTCCAACGCGCTCACCCCCGATATCGTCGATGCGATCACCACGGCCACGGCAGAGGCGGAGTATCCCATCCGCCTGGTGCCCGCCATGCAGCAGCGCGAATACGCGGTGGCCGATGGCCTCGCCCGCATCCAGGAACTGCGGCGCCTTTCCACCGACAAGCTGCATTTCGGCATGGTCAAGATCGTGGTGGACGGCTCGATCCAGGGCTTCACCGCCCGGCTGCGCTGGCCCGGCTACCACAACGGCGCGCCGAACGGGCTGTGGTACGTGGCGCCGGCGGAGCTTGAAGCGATCGTGGAGGCCTACCACGCCATCGGCGCCCACCTGCACATCCACACCAATGGCGACGAAGCGGCGGAGATGGCCACCGAAATGGTCGGCCGCGCCATCGCCAAGCACCCTCGCCGCGACCATCGCCACACGCTGCAGCATTGCCAGATGGCCGATGCCGCCACCTTCCGCCGCATGGCCACCAACGGCATGTGCGTGAACCTGTTCGCCAACCACATCTACTATTGGGGCGAGCAGCACCGCGCCATCACCATGGGCCCGTCGCGCGCGCTGCGGCTGGATGCCTGCGCCACCGCGCTGGAACAGGGCGTGCCGCTGGCCATCCATTCGGATACGCCCGTCACCCCGATCGACCCGCGCTTCACCATGTGGTGCGCGGTGAACCGCCTCACCCCCACCGGCCGCGTGTTGGGCGAGGGCGAGCGCATCACGCCCCTGCAGGCGCTGCACGCCGTCACCCTCGGCGCCGCCTATACGCTGAAGCTTGATCACCTGATCGGCAGCATCGACGTGGGCAAGTTCGCCGATTTCGCCGTGCTGGAAAGCAACCCGCTCTCCGTCGCCCCCGAAACCATCAAGGACATCCCGGTCCACGCCACCGTGCTGGGCGGCCGCGTGTTCACGGCGCAGTGACAGCCTCGATTCCCCTCACCGTCATTGGCGGCTTCCTCGGCGCCGGCAAGACCACGCTGGTGAACCACCTCCTCGCCACGGCAGAGCGGCGCTGGGGCGTGCTGGTCAACGATTTCGGTGCCGTCAACGTCGATGCCGCGCTGATCGCCGAAAGCGGCAGCGACAGCGTGGCCCTGGCCAATGGCTGCGTGTGCTGCGCCATGGGCGACGACCTCGGCGACGCGTTGGCCAAGCTGGTCGCGCGTAGCCCGGCGCCGGAGCACGTGATCGTGGAGGCCAGCGGCGTGGGCGACCCCTGGCGCATCGCCCAGCTCGCCCTGATCGAGCCCGGCTTCTCGCTGGAGCCGCTGGTGGTGCTGGCCGATGCCACCGCGCTGGCCGCCCAGCTGGATGACAAATGGATCGCCGACACGGTGCGCCTGCAGCTGGAACACGCCGAACTGCTACTGCTCACCAAATCCGACCTCGCCAACCCCACAGCCGCCGAACGCCTGCTGGCAGAAATCCGCCCCGGCACGCCACTACGCCATATCGAAGCCGGAAAGGTCGCCGCCGCCGACCTCTCCTTCCCCATCGATCCCCTCGCCCGCCCGCGCCCCAGCCGCTTCATCGCGGATGCCCCCACCCACCCCTTCCGCACCTGGCACTGGCGCCCCGCCGGCCCGATCGACCGCGACCGGCTGCGCCCGATCCTGGAAGCCCTGCCGCCCTCCGTGCTGCGCCTCAAGGGCATCGCCAACTTCGCGCCCGGCACCAGGCGCCTGCTGCAATACGCCGCCGCCCGCTGGGCCTACACCCCGGCCGAAGACCGCGCCGAGACCGGGATCGTGATGATCGGCACGCCCGAACTGCCCGATGCCGCCACGCTGCAGGCGATGTTCGACACCGCTTTGGCATGACCGGGCTCGATCTCTCGACCCTCGGCCTGACAGGGGGCGCCTGGGCCACCGCCATCGGCGCCATCCTGTTCGCCGCCGTGCTGCGCGGCTTCACCGGCTTCGGCTTCGCGCTGGCCGCCGTACCGCTGGCCAGCCTCGCTTTGCCGCCCTCGCGCACCGTCGCCGCCGTGCTGGTGATGCAGCTGGGCATCGGCCTGCGCGACTGCATCATGGAATGGCGCCAGTCAGACCGGCCCGGCATCGCCCGCCTCACCGCCGGCGCCCTGCTCGGCCTGCCGCTGGGCGTGGCAGCACTCGCCGTCACCCCCGCGCCGATCGTGCGCGCCGTGCTCGGCGTGATGGTGCTGGTGGCCGTGGCCCTCACCTGGAAGCCGCGCCCCGCGGAGCACCGCCCCTCCACCGCGGTCACCCTCGGCACCGGCTTCGTCTCCGGCATCTTCCATGGCCTCGCCGCCATGGCCGGGCCACCCGCCGTGGCCTACTACCTCGCCTTCGAGAAGCGCCTGCCGGTGATGCGCAGCTCGCTGATGGTGTATTTCCCCATCGTCTCGCTGCTCGGCCTGCCCATGGTCGCCACCGCCGGCCTGCTGGATACCCCGGCCATCGTGCTGGGCGTGCTCGGCATGCCGCTGATGCTCGTCGGCGGCTGGTTCGGCACCTGGGGCTTCAAGCGCTTCGGCGCCCGCTCCTACCGCCCACTCGCCCTCGCCGCCCTGCTGCTCACCGCCGCCGCCTCCCTCGCCCGCGCCGCCGCCGACCTGTTCTAGACCATGATCCGCGCTGACAGCGGCGCGGATCATGGTCTAGCTCTTTGCTTGATCGCGTGATTCACGTCTCCGGCGATTCCGCCTTCGACGATCACGCTCTGGGAGCCACCGCCATGCCCCGCCGCCACCGCGTCGCCATCGTCGGAACCGGCATCGGCGCCGCCCACCTGAAAGGCTTCCTCGCCAACCCCGACCGTTTCGAGGTCACGGTGATCTGCGGCCAGGATCCCACCCGCACCGCCGCCCTCGCCGCCCAGGCCCCGGGGGCCGCGATCCATCTCGGCTTCAACGCGGCACTGCTCGCCCGGCCCGATTTCGACATCATCGCCATCTGCACCCCGCCCGACCTGCACCTCGCCCAGGCCACCCAGGCCCTCGCCGCCGGCAAGCATGTGATCCTGGAAAAACCCCTGGTCGCCTCGCTGGCAGAGGTGGACACGCTGCAGGAAGCCGTCGCCCGCAGCGGCAAGCACCTCATGCCCATCTTCCAGGCCCGCTTCGGCAACGGCCTCGCCCGCGCCAGGCACGTCCTGTCCAGCCCCCACGCCGGCCGCATCCACGTCGCCACCGCCGAAACCCACTGGTACCGCGGCCCCGCCTATTACGCGACACCCTGGCGCGGCAAGATCGCCCACGAGCTCGGCGGCGCCTTCATCACCCACGCCATCCACCTGCACGACATGCTCACCACCCTGCTCGGCCCCGTCCGCCAGGTCAGCGCCCAGGTCGCCACCCGCGTGAACCCGATCGAAACCGAAGACACCGGCGCCGTCGCCCTCGAAATGGCCTCAGGCGCGCTCGCCACCCTCTCCGTCTCCCTCGGCTCTCCGCAACCCAGTTCCCGCCTGCGCATCGTGGCCGAGAACGTCACCGTCACCTCCGGCGAGGCCCCGGGCAGCACCGCCTCAGGCCCGTTCCACTTCGCCCCCCGCGACGGCGAAGACCGCGCCTGGCTCGACCAATTGCTCGCCACCGCCCCCACCGGCCCCGAGGGCTTCGCCGAACAATTCGCCCTGTTCGCCAACACGCTGGACCACGGCGCCCCCCTCCCGGTCACCATGGCAGAAGCCCGCCACTCCCTCGAACTCGCCACCGCCATCTACCACTCGTCCAAAACCGGCCAGCGCATCACCCTGCCCCTGCCGCCCACCCACCCCGCCTATGCCGGCTGGGCAAACGACCTCCGCCGCTAAGGGGGCGCCGATGACCCACGCCACCCGCATCGCCCGCTACTACGCCTTCCTGGACCGCCTGACGCAGCTCAACGTCATGCGCTCGGAATCCGGCAGCCAGGCCCAGCCCATCCACCGCGCCCTGAAGGACCCACGGTCACCGGAAGAGGGCGGCGGCCCCCCCAGCCCCACCATCATCCACCGCCTGATCCTCGAAGCCGCCACGCTCCCCGAAGCCCCCCGCGTCCTCGATGCCGGCTGCGGCTACGGCGCCACCGCCTTCGACCTGCAGCCGCAAACCGGCGGCACCTGGCTCGGCATCACCCTCAGCCCCATCCAGGTGCAGCGCGCCACCGCCGAAGCCAGCCGCCGCCACCTCGCGCAGAACCTCCGCTTCGCCCTGCAAAGCTACGACGATCCCCTACCGGGCCCCTTCGACCTCATCATCGCCATCGAATCCCTCATCCACAGCACCAACCCCGCCGCCAGCATCGCCAACCTCGCCGCCCACCTCGCCCCCGGCGGCCAACTGGTGATCGTGGACGACATGCCGGAACCCGGCCTCCCGCCGGAAGACGAAGCCGACCTCACCCTGTTCAAGCGCATGTGGCGCTGCCCCGTCGCCCCGCCGGCCCCCGAATGGCGCAGCGCCCTCACCAGCGCCGGCCTCACCCTCACCCACGAGCAAGACCTCACCCCCCTGATCCTGCTCGGCAACCCCGAAGACCTCCGCGCCATCCGCGCCAAGCAACAGCGCCGCGCCTTCTGGCTCGGGCTGATCGGCCAAGGCCTGCGCGAACAGGCGGATATCGGCGGGCGCACGCTGGAACTGCTGCACCTCAAGGGCGCGGTGCGGTACAGGCTCCTGGCAGCAAGGAAGCCCGAATAAGGGCGCCCCTTACGTCACCACCTCATCCAACCACGCCATCAAGGAAGGCGTGAAATCCGCCTCGGCATCCCAGTTCAAGAGATGCCGCGCATGCGCCACCACCACCAGCTTCGCCGCGGGTATCCCCGCCGCGATCAGTTCCGCATCCTCCACCGTGGTCCCCGGGTCCTCTTCCCCCGCCCAGATCCGCACCGGCTTCTCAAACGCCGAAAGCTTCCCGCACACATCCAGCCCACCGATCGCCAGGCACGCGCCGACATAGCCTTCCATCGATGTGCCCTGGATCATCTCCCGCACCAGCGCCACGCCCTGCGGCCGCGCCCGGCGGAACCGCCGCGTCAGCCAGCGCTCCAGCATCGGCCCTTCCACCGCCGAGAAATCCCCGCTGTCCCGCACCTCCTGCGCCCGCGCCGCCCAAGCCGCCTGCGTGCCGAAGGGCGGCCGGCACGTGGTCGCCACCAGCGCCAGGCTCAGCACCAGCTCCGGCCGCCGCACCGCCAACATCTGCGCCGTCATCCCACCCAGCGACAGCCCCACCACATGCGCCGGCCCCAGCCCCAGGCCTTCCAGCAGCCCGGCGAGATCATCCGCCAACGCCTCCACCGAATACGGCGCCGGCGCCACGGCCGACTTGCCATGCCCGCGCACGTCATACCGCAGCACCCGATACTTCGCCGTCAGCGCCGCCACCTGCGGCTCCCACATTCGCATATCCGTTGAAAGCGAATTGGAAAGCGCCACCACCGGCGCCCCCTCGGGCCCCTCCAGGGCATAGTGCAGCTGCACGCCCTTCACACTCAGATGCGGCATGGAATCAGCGCCCCTTGAACACAGGCTTGCGCTTTTCCATGAACGCCGTGCGTCCCTCGATATAGTCCTCGCTGGCAAAACACGCCGCCACCAGCCGGTCGCACGCCGCAAGATCGGCCTCAGGCGACAGCGTCAGCAGCTCGTCCACCGTGCGCTTCACCGCCAGCATCGTCATCGGTGCGTTCTGGGCGATCGTGTCGCAATACCCGCGCACATAGGCCTCCAGCTCCGCCTCCGGCAGCACCCGGTTCACCAGGCCCATCTCCTTGGCCTCCTGCGCGGTGAAATGCCGCGCCGTGTAGAAAATCTCCTTCACATGGCTCGGCCCCACCAAATCCATCAGCCGCTTCACCCCGCTCGGCCCATAGCCCAGCCCCAGCCGTGTCGCCGGCACCCCGAACTTCGCGCCCTCGCTGGCAATCCGCATGTCGCAGCACACCGCCAGCCCCACGCCCCCGCCGATGCAGAACCCGTGGATCATCGCGATCACCGGCTTGGGGCTGACGGCAATGCGCCGGTTCGCCTCGTCGGACGTCGCGTCATACTTCGCCACCGTCTCCGGCGACGACCGCAGCTCGTTGAACTGGCTGATATCCGCCCCAGCCACGAAAGCCTTGTCCCCCGCCCCCTTCAGCACGATCACCCGCACCGCCGGATCGGCCTCGAACGCATCGAAGGCCAGCGGCACCGCCTCCCACATGTCCTGGCTCATCGCATTGCGGCGGGCGGGGTTGTTGAAGGTCAACCAGCCCACCGCCCCCTCAATGCGCGCAATCACGCGATCGGTCGGCAGGGCGATATCTCGGGTAGCGTCCATGGGCATGGCCTCTTTGCAAACTGCGTGTGGCGTTGAACACTGATCCAACAGCGTTCGGCAACGGGAGGCAATCACCATGGGTCGCGGTCGGCTAAGGGATCTCGGCATCAGCACCGGGTTGCTGCCCACCGGGCAGTGGAACGCCATCACCGATGTGGCCGGCGTGAAGGTGGGCGTCGCCACCCTCATCACCGATACCCCCCACATCGTCCGCACCGGCGTCACCGCCATCTGGCCGCGCGGGCCGGAGATCTGGCAGAACTACTGCTTCGCCGGCACCCACAGCTTCAACGGCAACGGGGAAATGACCGGCATCCCCTGGATCGCCGAACAGGGCCTGCTCGGCGCCCCCATCTGCATCACCAACACCTGGTCCGTCGGCACGGTGCGAGACGCGATCAGCGCCGCGGCCCTCAAGGCCGGCGCCACCCAGAACTTCCACCTCCCCGTCGCCGCCGAAACCTACGATGGCTGGCTGTCCGAAAGCGAAACCTTCCCCGTCACCACAGACCTCGCCATCCAGGCCATCGAATCCGCCGCCAGCGGCCCCGTCCCCGAAGGCAACGTGGGCGGCGGCACCGGCATGATCACCCACGAATTCAAGGGCGGCACCGGCACCGCCTCCCGCACCGTCGATGGCTGGACGGTCGGCGCCCTCGTCCAATCCAACTACGGCTCCCGCAGCCTGTTCCGCGTCGATGGCGTCCCGGTCGGCCAGATCCTCGGCCCCGACGTGGTCCCCAGCCACCGCACCGTCCCGCGCGACGCCGGCAGCATCATCGTGGTGTTGGCGACAGACGCCCCCCTGCTCCCCATCCAATGCCAACGCCTCGCCCGCCGCGCCACCACAGGCCTCGCCTGGGTCGGCGGCATCGGCGGCAACGGCTCCGGCGACATCTTCATCGCCTTCTCCACCGGCAACACGGTCACGCAGGGCGACCCCATCAGCAACGTGAAAATGCTGGCCCCGGAAGCCATGACCAACCTGTTCCAGGCCGCCGCCGAAGCCACCGAGGAAGCCATCCTCAACGCCATGTGCCAGGCCGAAACCATGACCGGCCGCGAAGGCCGAACCATCCACGCCCTGCCGCACGACCTGCTGGTGAAGGCGATGAAGAACTACAGGAAGTAAGGCCAGGGCTCTGCCGTCGCGGCGCGAAGCCGCGCCACGGAGGACCCGCTGGGGCCTTAGGCCCCAGACCCCTCGACCTTTTTCCGCCTTCGGCGGGGAGGGGCCGTCGAGGCGGTGGAGAGACCCGGGCGGCCCCTCCCCGCCGAAGGCGGAACTCATGTGGGTCCAGGGACCTCAGGTCCCTGGCGGGTCCAGGGCAGAGCCCTGGCCTTACTTTCTGTAGTTCTTCATCGCCTTCACCAGCAGGTCGTGCGGCAGGGCGTGGATGG
>CANHKG010000097.1 GCA_947460455.1 Rhodospirillales bacterium
GTTCCGGTGTTCTGGGCCAGCCACGTCACCAGGCTGGAAGGAACGGATCGTGTGGAGGTGGCCCATGTCGCCACACCCACGGGTATGGCGCGCATCACCGCCACGACGGTTGCGCTGAATGCGGGTTTTCAGCCCGAGACCGGCCTCGCACGTGCCCTGGACCTGCCGCACGGCTTCGTGGATGAGGGCCTGGGCCACCTGATGACTGAGGCCGACGCCGAGGGCCGGACGGCGAATGCCGCCATCTTCGCCGTGGGCGATGGGGCCCGCATCGGCGGCTCCCGCATCGCCCTCGCCCGGGGCCGCCTCGCCGGCCTGGCCATTGCGCGCGACCTTGGCCTGCCCACGCCGGATCCGTTCGACGATTGGGTGGATCTGGGCCGCGCCCAGGCGTTCCAGGCTGAGCTCTGGAAGCTTTACCGCCCCGTCACGCCCCCGCCGACCGAAGGACTCACCGACGAGACCATCATCTGTCGCTGTGAGGAGGTGACGGCCGGGCGACTGCGGCAGGAAATCGGCAACGGATTCGTCTCCGTGGCGTCGCTCAAGAAGGCCACGCGGGCGGGCATGGGGCGCTGCCAGGGTCGCTTCTGCGCAGCTACCATCGCCCGCCTCTGCCCCGGCACCCCGGATGCCGGCAGCTTCGCCGCCCCGCGCCTGCCGGCCAGGCCGGTGCCCGCAGCCGCGCTGATGTTCGAGGAGGGCGAGTTCGACGCCCCCTTGCTGGAACTGCCCATCCCCAACCAGCGCCTGACGCCGGTTCCGCCCACCGAATCCACCCCCCGCCAGACCGACATTCTGGTGATCGGCGGCGGCTCGATCGGCATGGCCGCCGCCTACTACCTGGCCAAGGGTGGCGCGGAGGTGATGGTGGCCGAGCGGGACGAGGCCGGCATGGCCGCCGCCACCGCCAATGCCGGCAGCCTGCACGCCCAGCTCCTGTCCTATGATTTCGGCTATGACGGCATGCCGGAGGATGGCGGCCCCGCCGCCCACACCCTGCCGCTGCAGCATCAGTCCATCGCGCTGTGGCAGGAGATCGCCCAGGATTCCGGGGAGTCTCTCGGCCTCGTCATCGAGGGCGGGCTGATGGTGGCCGCCACGCCGGACGACATGGAATGGCTGCGCGGCAAGGTCGCCATGGAGCGCCGGATCGGGATCGAGAGCCACCTGATCGGCCCGAACGAATTGCGCAATCTCGCCCCGCACCTCGCCCCCGATCTGCTCGGGGCCGATTGGTGCCCGGCGGAGGGCCGGATCGACGCGTTGCGCGGCACGATGGCCCTGGCCAACCTCGCCCGCGGGCACGGTGCCACCTTGCTGCGCGGCGCGGAGGTGCAGGCCATCACCCGCGACGGCACCAAGTGGCGGGTGGAAACCAGCAAGGGCCCGATCACCGCCGCCCGGGTGCTGAACTGTGGCGGCGCCTGGGGCGGGCGCATCGGCGCCATGGTCGGGCTCGACCTGCCCATCACCGGCACCGTGCAGCAGGTAATCGTCACCGAGCCCGCGCCGCGGCTGGTCGACAACCTCGTCGCCCTTTCGCGCCGGCATCTCTCGCTCAAGCAGCAGGAGAGCGGCGGGTTACTGATCGGCGGCGGCTGGTTCGGCAGTTTCGACGCCAGGGACGGCCGCAGCCGCAATGTGCGGCGCAACATCGAAGGCAATCTCTGGGTGGCCGCGCGCGTGTTGCCGGCCCTGCGCGGCCTGTCGATCATTCGCAGCTGGACCGGGATCGCCCCCATGCTGGACCGGGCGCCGATCCTGGGCGAGGCGCCTGGCCTGCCCGGTTTCCACAATGCGCTGTGCGGCGTGGCCTACACGCTGGGCCCGATCTGCGGAAAGCTGGCCGCGGAGGAACTGCTGCACGGCACGAAGCCCGACCCGCGCTTCACGCTCGACCGCTTCGGGTGATGCGGCACGCCTTCACGGCCATCGGCCTGCTGACCATTGTTCTGGCAGCCGCCTTGAACCTGCGCGGCGCGATGCCGCCGCTGCAGGATTTCAACGAATGGATCTACCAGGGCTGGCTGGTCGGCCAGATCCTGCGCGGCGAGGACGTGCCGTTCGCGCTCAAGCCCTGGCCGGTTCCCAACGCCGCGGCACAAACGATCCTTGGCCTGTTCAACCTCGCCGTGGGGCCGCGCGAGGCGGGCATCGCCTACCTGACCCTGTACCTCGCTGGCATGACCTGGCTGGCCGCCGCGATCGCCCGGGCGCAGGGCCGCTTCGATCCCGCGACGTTCCTGCTGGCCGTCCTGATCGGCGGTCTCAACTCGCCCTATTGGGACGGCTACGCGAATTCCCAGCTCGGCCTTGCGCTCTACCTTGTCCATGTCCTGCGCCGGCAGCGCATGGCGACGACGCCGGCGTGGGATGTGGCGATGGGGCTGGCGCTCTTCTTCTGCCATGCCGTGATGCTCGCCGTGTTCGTCCTCCATGTGCTGCTGGATGGCCTTCGCCAGCGCCAGATCCTTCGAGCAGCCCTCTGTCTCAGCCCGCCCTGCGTGCTGCTCGCGTGGTACGTCCTGCGGGACACCAGTTACGGCGAGCACATCCCGCCCTTTGGCACCAACGTGATCGAGTTCCTCGCCTACAAGGCCTACACGGCCGCGAAGATGGGCCCATACCAGAACTTCATCCTCGGCGGCATCGGCGACGCGGACCGTGCCCCGCAGCTCTACTGGCCGGGCGTTGCCACCAATCTTCTGTTTGCCGGCGTGGTTCTTCTGCCGCTGGTCCTCTCCCTGCTGGACCGCATGCGCAAGGGCGATCGCTCACCTTCCCTGCTGACAGCGCTGGCCTGCCTGGGCGGCTACGTGGTGCTGCCCAGTGCCTTGTTCGGCGTGGTGAATGTGGGGGAGCGCCTGCTGCTGCCGGCCGTGCTGGTCATGCTGGCCCTGTGCCCCGATCCCTGGAACATACGCCGCGTCGGGGCGGGCATTGCCGCGCTGGCCCCGCTGACGCTGCTGCTCTTGCACCTCAGCCTTCCGGCTGATCCGCCCAGTGGCACGATCGACCATCTTGCCGCGCACGATCCCGCCCAGCGCTACCGCGTGCTGTTCTGGCACCGCCCGTTCTACTTCCAATCCCAGTTCAACGCGGCCCAACGGGGGGTGCCGGTACCCCTTGGCTTCACCACGTCGATCCTCCGTTCGGTCGCGGCCCCTGCAGTTGCACGCTGAGCCGAATGGGTGAAAGCTTGACGCACCCGTTTTCGGATCGCCCAGGAGCCAAGCAATGAACGATGCCATTCCCCGCACCTACGCGCCGCCGCTGCATGTCAGTGCCAACTGGGCGTTTACCAAGCCGGCAGCCAACGGCAAGCGCGGCATCGTCGTCTCCCAGGCCCGCGCCGCGGCCGAAGCCGGCGTGGCGGTGCTGGAAGCGGGCGGCAATGCGATCGACGCGGCCGTGGCCACCGCCTTTGCGCTGACCAGCCAGGAGCCGTGGAATTCCGGCATCGGCGGCATCGGGTTCTGCGTTGTGCACCGCGCCGGCGAGAAATCGGCCCAGGTGGTGGATTTCGGGCCGGTTGCGCCGCGCAATCTCAGCCCCGCCAACTTCAAGCTCACCGGGCGCATGTCCAACGAAGGCTTCAAGTGGCCGGAAGTGGAGGGCGACACCAACATCCACGGCCCGCTCTCGGTGGCCGTGCCGTCCTCCGTTGCCGGATACCACAAGCTGCACTCCACCTGGGGCCGCCTGCCGATCGCCGACGTGCTCGCCCCCGCCGTGGCGCTGGCCAAGCGCGGCCTGCCGCAGGATTGGGTCAGCACGCTGAAGGTTGCCAGCGTGGCCGGCTGCATGCGCCTCTACCCGGAGACTGCGCGCGTGTACCTGCGCGACGGCCTGCCCCCCACCCCGCCGTCCGAGGGCGAGCCCGGGTTCTACGTGCAGGGCAACCTGCCGAAGACGCTGGAGCGGCTGCAGCACGCCGGCCTGCGCGACTACTACGAGGGCGACATCGCCAGCGCCTTCGTGCGCGACCAGAAGGCCGTGGGCGGCGTGATCGATGCCGAGGACCTCAAGGCCTGCCAGGCGCGCATCGTGCCGGCCATGGAAGTGCCGTGGCGCGGCACCGGCCGCGTGCTCCAGCTCGCCACCGGGCTTACCGCAGCGCCCACGCTGAGGGACGTGCTCGCCGGCATGAAGGACGCGCCCTATGGCGAGCGCCCCAACGCGGCCTGGTATCGCAAGCTTTCCGCCGAGCTGCGCAGCGCCTATCACACCCGCCTGACCAGCCTGGGCGCCGAGGAAGCGCCGGAGCCGAAGGGGGCCGAGACCTGCACAACGCATCTGACGGTGTGCGACAGCGAGGGCACCATGGTCTCCATGACCACCACGCTGATGTCTTCCTTCGGCAGCCGGGTCGTGCTGCCGGAAACTGGCATCCTGCTCAACAACGGCGTGATGTGGTTCGACCCGCGGCCGGGCCAGCCGAACTCGATCGCGCCGGGCAAGCGGCCGCTGACCAACATGTGCCCGCTGATCCTGAAGGAGAACGACAAGCCGATCCTGGCCGTCGGTGCCTCCGGCGGGCGGCGCATCATGGCCTCGGTGTTCCAGCTGATGACCTATGTCGCCGATTTCGGCATGGACCCGGCGGAGGCCGCGCATCACCCGCGCATCGACGTCTCCAGCCCCGACATGGTCACCGCCGACCGTCGCCTGGGGGATGAGACCATCGCCGGACTCACCAGCGATGCGCCGACGGAAGTCGTCACCGCCGGTGTCTATCCGATCAACTTCGCCTGCCCGAACCTGATCCTGCAGCGGCCGGATGGCAGCCGCACGGGCATCAGCGACTGGGCCTCGCCCTGGTCGCTGGCCGTCGCGCAGTAGCCTTGGGTGGGCGGCGGAGCTACTCCGCCGCCCGCTTCGACCCGATCGCCGCGAGCGCCGTGGCGATCCGGGCGGCGCGCGCGGGATCCGCGGGCCGGAACGGGGCGCGCACGTTGCGCCACGCGGCATCGCCGGTCTGCGCCGCCAGAACCGCCTTGATGGTGGGGATGAACGGCGCCTCCAGGCAGCCCACGGCGGCTTCCATGTCGGCCGTGCCGGCATGGCCCTGCATCATGGCCCGCACCAGCTGCGGCACCAGGTTCACCATGCCGCAGATCGTGCCCACGCCACCCTCGTCACGCGCCCGCGCGATCAGTGTCTCGGCACCCACCAGCGTGCCGATCTCCGGTGCCTCGCGGCGGAAGGCGCGGAAGCTCTCGAAATCGCCGGTGCTGTCTTTCACCCCAGCGACGATGGCGCCGTAGCGCTGCCGCAGCCGGCCGAGGGCCGCCGCCGGCACCGGCACGCCGGAGACCTGCGGAATGTGATAGGCGCAGACCCGCAGCCGGTCGGAGCCGACGCCATCGATGATCTCGGCGAAGGCGTCCTCGATGCCCTGCTCCGTCACGTCGCGGTAGTAGAAGGGCGGCAGGACCATGGCGTGCACCATGCCCAACCCCATGGCCGCGCGGGTGAGGGCGATGGTGTCCGGCACGGCGGCGCAGCCGGTGCCCAGCGCGATGCGGTCAGCCGGTACGCCCGCATTCAGCAATGCCTCGGCGGCTGCGAGCTTTTCCCCGGCGGCAAAGGCCGTTCCCTCGCCCGTGGTCCCGAACGGCACCAGGCCGTCGCAGCCATTGGCCATCAGCCACTTGCCGTGCTTCACCAGCCCGGCGTGGTCCACCTTGCCGTCGGCATCAAGCGGCGTGGCCATCGCGGCCCAGAGGCCGGTGATCATCTCTGCCATGGTTCGGTTCTCCCGCGTTGCAGCGCCAAAATCGCATTGATGCGACCGCACGGGAAGGGTGGTCGCGCACGGCAGGCCGGGGTACTCTCCGGTGCAACAATACCGGTGGGAACGATGCTGCTCGGCCTGGACCCGCACCTCTCGCCCGATCTGCTGCACGCGCTGGCAGCCATGGGCCATGGCGATCGCATCGTGTTGGTCGACGCCAACTACCCCGCCACCCGCGGGCGCCGCACCATCGCGATGCCGGGCATCGATGTTGTCACTGCCCTGAAGGCGGTGCTCTCGGTGCTGCCCTGCGACACCTTCGTGCCTGATCCCGCCGCCATCATGCAGGTGGTCGGAGACCCGCTCGCTGTCCAGCCCGTGGTTGCCGAGATGAACGCCGTGCTCGCCGCGCGCGGTTGGCCGGATGCCGTCGGCATCGAGCGCCATGCCTTCTACACCGCCGCCGAGGGCGCCTACGCCATCGTCCAGACCGGCGAGCGCCGGTTCTACGGCAATATCCTGCTCACCAAGGGCGTCATCCCGCCGGAGTAACCGCATGCCCGATTACACGCCCCATGGCCCGCTCGGCATGGGCACCGCCCCGATGGGCAACCTGATCACCGAAGTGCCGGATAGCGACGCGATCGCTTCCGCGGAAGCTGCCTGGGCGGCTGGCGTACGGCATTTCGATACCGCGCCGCATTACGGTGCGGGCCTGGCGGAACACCGGCTTGGCCGGGTGCTGCGTTCCAGGCGGCGCGATGAGTACACGCTCTCCACCAAGATCGGCCGCGTGCTGCACGCCGATGACAGCGTGCCGGTGCTGAACGAGAACTTCCTCAACGCCCTGCCCTTCCGCCGCAGCATCGACTACTCCGCCGCGGGCACAATCCGCTCGCTGGAGGACAGCCAGCAGCGCATGGGCATCACGCGGTTCGACATCGTCTATATCCACGATTGCTCGGAAGACTGGCACGGCCCGGCCTGGCGGGATCGGTTCGCCGAGGCGATGGCGGGGGCGGCCAAGGCGCTTTCGGCCCAGCGGGACCGGGGCGAGATCAAGGCCTGGGGCATGGGCCTGAACATGGTGGAGCCGGCGCTCGCCTGCCTGGAGGCCACGGACCCCGACATTTTCCTGATCGCGGGCCGCTACACGCTGATCGACCACACGGCGCTGGCCAAGCTCTTCCCCGCCTGCGCCGCCAAGGGCGCCAAGGTGGTGATTGGCGGCCCCTACAATTCCGGCCTGCTCGCAGGCGGGACCACCTTCAACTACGAGCCCGCCCAGGCCGATACGGTCGCGAAGGCGCAGGCAGTGCGCGCCGTTTGCGACCGCCACGGCGTGGACATTCGCGCTGCCGCCTTGCAGTTCTGTGCGGCACATCCGGTGGTTGCCGCTGTGATTCCTGGGCCGCGTAGCGCGGGTGAGGCGGCACAGAATGCGGCGCTGATGCAGGCTGCCATTCCCGGCCAGTTGTGGCGCGATCTGCGCCGCGCCGGCCTGCTGCCCGAGGAAGCCCCGACCCCGGAACCATGAGATGATCCAGGTCGACGCGCATCATCATGTCTGGCAGGTCGCGCGCGGCGACTACGGCTGGATGTCGCCCGACCTGCCGATCGCGCGTGACTACGGGCTGGCGGATTTGCGCCCGCTGCTTGGGGGCATCAGCGCCACCATCCTGGTGCAGGCCGCCGCCACCGAGGCCGAGACCGACTTCATGCTTGCCACCGCCCGTGCCTCCGACGGGCTCGTGCAAGGCGTGGTCGGCTGGGTGGACCTCGCCGCGCCCGACGCGCCGGAGCGGATTGCCGCCCGCGCGATGGATCCCCTGCTGCGTGGCCTGCGGCCGATGCTGCAGGACATCGAGGACACGGGCTGGATCCTGCGCCCGGAGGTGCAGCCCGCCCTGGCGGCGATGGCCAGGCATGGGCTGCGGTTCGATGCGCTTATCAAGCCGCGCCACCTGCCGGTCATCGGCGAACTTGCCCAGCGCCACCCCACCCTGGCCGTGGTGATCGACCATGCCGCCAAGCCCAACATCGCCGGGCAGGCGTTCCAGCCTTGGGCCGCGCAGATGGCGCGGCTGGCACGCGACACGCCTTGGTGCTGCAAGATCTCCGGGCTGGTCACGGAGGCTTCAGCCGCGTGGCAGCCCGAGGATTTGCGGCCCTATATCGACCACCTGCTGGAGGCGTTCGGGCCGGATCGGTTGATGTGGGGCAGCGACTGGCCGGTGGTGAACCT
The DNA here is from genome assembly GCA_947460455.1 of Rhodospirillales bacterium. Lineage (GTDB taxonomy): Bacteria > Pseudomonadota > Alphaproteobacteria > Acetobacterales > Acetobacteraceae > CAMDGX01. The sequence continues at coordinate 7,986 of CANHKG010000097.1, forward strand.
TGCCGGCGGCTACGCGCGCTGGCGGCAGGCGGCGCTGGCGTTGCTGCCAGCTGCCACCCACCCAGCCATCCTGGGCGGCACCGCCGCCCGGTTCTACGGCCTCGTCGACTAGGCTTTTTCGCCCGGCTCGAACGCCATCGCAACGCCGTTCATGCAGAAGCGCAGGCCGGTGGGGGCCGGGCCGTCTTCGAAGACATGGCCCAGATGGCCCTTGCAGGACGTGCAATGCACTTCGACCCGGGTCATGAACCAGGAGCGGTCCACCTTGGTTTCCACCCCGCCCTCGATCGGGGCCCAGAAGCTCGGCCAGCCGGTTCCGCTTTCGAACTTCGTCTCCGACGAGAACAGGGCGGTGCCGCAGCCGGCGCAGCGGAACAGGCCCTGCCGCTTTTCGTGGTTCAACGGGCTGGTGCCCGCGCGTTCGGTGCCGTGCTTGCGGAGCACCTTGTATTGATCCGGCGTCAGCAGCGCCTGCCATTCCGCCTCGCTGCGCTCCGTCGCATCCGTCTGGGCCTGGTTGTCCATCTTAGCCTCCACGCTGATCCCTGCACGATGTGGTGACACGCCACCCTGGGTCAACGTGACACACCGATCCGCACGCAATACCTTGTGCCGCCGTTGGGCGCACCTGCCTGGCCTTTTCGGATGACCCCTTGCCTGTGACGCCCCAGCCTTCCGCGCTCACCCTGCTGCGCCGAGGCGAGTTCCGCGCTTTCGTGCTTGCCCTTGTTCTCGCGGCCTCCGCGGAAAGCGCCCTGTCCGTTCTGTTGGGCGTGACGGTCTACCAGCTTACCCGTGATCCGCTGGCACTCGCTTGGCTGGGGCTGATCGAGGCCATGCCGGCCATCGCCCTGGTGCTGATCGGTGGCCATGTGGCCGACCGCCTGCCGCGGCGCCGCGTGGTGGTGGCGTGTCGACTGGCGATGGCGGCACTGACGGCCGGCGTCGCCTTGGCGGCTGCCTTGGCCGAGGGTGATTTTCTGCCGATCCTCTACACGCTGGCCTTTTGCATCGGCATTGTTCGCGCCTTCAAGGACCCGGCCTATTCCGGGCTGGAAGCCCAGGTGGTGCCGGCAGCACTTGCCGTGCAGGCTGCCTCGCTGCTGGGGTCCACCGGCCGTGCCTTTCGCTTGGCGGCGCCGGTGGCGGGTGGGTTCCTCTATGATGCCGCCGGGCCCGCCGCCACTTATGCGACCATCGCGGCGTTGCTCGCGGCCTCCGCCCTCGTGCTGTTGGTGTTCCTGCCGCACCGGCCGGTTGTCACCAGCCATGCTGACACGGGCGGCATGGTGGCCAATATCGGCGACGGCCTGCGCTATGTGTTCCGCAATCAGATCCTGGTCGGGTCGATGGCGCTGGATCTGTTCGCGGTGTTCTTCGGCGGCATGATGGGGCTGCTGCCGATGTTCGGGGACATGCTGGGCGTGGGGGCCCAGGGCGTGGGGATCATGCGTGCGGCGCTCTCGGCGGGAGGCCTTGCCGCCATGGCGGTGGCGATCCGGTATCCGCCGCGGGAACGCGCGGGGCTGGCCCTGCTGATCGCGGTGGCCGGCTTTGGGGTGGCGGTGATCGGCTTTGGGCTATCCACCAATTTTCACCTGTCGGTGGGCCTGCTGTTCATCATGGGGGCCTGCGACGGGGTGAGCATGGTAGTGCGCCACGCCATTGTGCGGCTGGCGGCGCCCGAGGGGATGCGCGGGCGGATCGCGGCGGTGCGGATGGTGTTCCTGAACTCGGCCAATGAGCTGGGGGATTTCGAGAGCGGCGTTGCCGCCCATCTGGTGGGGCCCGCGCTGGCGGTGGCCGGTGGTGGCGCCATCACGCTGGCGGTGGTGGTTGTGACGGCCCTGGTTGCCCCGAAGCTGCGCCGGCTCAACCTGCTGGAATTGAAGCCTGGGGCGTAGGGCGAGGGCCGGGCTGCGGGCGTGATTCATCGCCGCGGGACGCGGGGTTTTCGCGACGGATTCGGGGTGAATTTGGGCGCCTGGGGCCTATGGTGGCGCGCGTGCCGCCTGGGTGGGGCGGAGTACGGGTGCGCGGTGGCCGGACAGGGACATGCCCTCTGCACGGTCGCAGCGCATCAGCCAGCCGAGGCGGGCGCGCAGGCGACGGAATCGGCGCAGGACATAGGGATCCCAGGTGGAGTCCGGGTCTTCGGTGGTGTCGGTGGTGATGGAGAGGAGCCAGTCCGTGTGCGGGCGGCGCAAGGGGTGGCGCGCGTAGGTCGCGACAGAGAGGGCGGCGAGCAGGGCCAGCAGCAGGAGCTTCAACGCGGCCGGAATCCGGGCGTGCGAGATCGACTGCGCCAGGGGGCGCAGGGCGTCGGCTTCGTCCGGAGCGGCGGGTTGATGTGGCATCGCTGGGAATTACAGCACAGGCCACATCGGTGAACCAGAAAATTTTCTTTGTATATGTGAAATTTTATGTTTGACAGGAAAACAGGGGTCGGAGGGACGCGCGCGCGATGCGTGCCTCAGAAGCCGCGGAAATCGGTGAATCCGGCGGCGGGCACCCGCTCTGTGCGCAGGCGATTGGCCGGCCAATCGGGATCCTCGTGACCGAGCGCCACGCCGCACATCACCACGTCGTTCTCGGGCAAGCCGAGGAGGCGGCGGATGGTGCCGGCGAACTGGGCGAAGACCGCCATGTGGCAGGTATCCAGGCCCCGCGCCCGCGCCGCCACGGCGATGTTCTGCAGGAACATGCCGTAATCGATCCAGGAGCCGATCTGCAGGCGCCGGTCGATCAGGCAGACCAGGCCCACCGGGGCATCGAAGAAGCGCAGATTATGCGCCACCTGGTCGCGCATCTTGGCGGATTCGCCCTTGCCGATGCCGAGATGGCCGTAGAGGTCCCAACCCACCTTGCGCCGGCGGGAAAGGTAGGGCTCGAAGAACGGATCGGGGTAGTACTGGTAGTCGCGCGCTTCCTTGCCGCCGGCCAGGAACTCCGCGGCCAGGGCTTCGCGGAACGCGTTCAGCTCCGCGCCAGCGAGAGCGACGACCCGCCACGGCTGCATGTTGGTGCCGCTGGGCGCCCGCGCCGCCACGTTGAGCAGGTGCTCCACCGACGCATGGTCCACTGGTGTTGGCAGAAAGCCCCGCACGGCGCGGCGCGACAGGATCGCGGCCTCCGTTTCGTTCTCGGCGGCCACATCACTGGCCATCATCATGGGTGTGTCGTTCATGCCAGTACCTGCTCCACCGCCGCGATTTCCGCGGCGCTCATGCGCAGCCCGAGCTTGCTGCGTCGCCACACCACGTCCTCGGCCGTTCGCGCGAATTCCTGGTCGCGCAACCAGCGGATTTCAGCCGCGGTGAGGTCCGCGCCGAGGATGGGCCCAAGATCCCCCATCGAGCGGGCACCGTCGAGCAGCTTTGCCGCCTGCGTGCCATAGGCGCGCACCAGACGCCGCGCCATCGCGTCGGGCAGGAAGGGTGATTGGGCCTTGGTGGCGGTCAGCAGAGCCTCGAAGCCCTCCTTCGGGAACCCGCCGCCGGGCAATGCGTGGCTGGCGGTCCATCCCGACGCCAGGCCATGGGCCGCCGGCAAATGTGGCGCCAGCTTTGCCAATGCCGCTTCGGCCAGGCGGCGATAGGTGGTGATCTTGCCGCCGAAGACGCTCAGCAGGGCGGCCTGCCCCTGCCGGGCTTCCAAGGCCAGCACGTAGTCGCGCGTTGCCGCTTGGGCTGAGCTCGCGCCGTCGTCGTAGAGCGGCCTTACGCCGGAATAGGTCCACACCACGTCGGCCGGGGTGACGGGTTCGCGGAAATAGGTGCTGGCGCCGGCGCAGAGATAGCTGATTTCATCCTCTGAAATGCGCACCGCCCCGGCGTCGCCGTGCCAATCGCGATCCGTGGTGCCGATCAGGGTGAAATCGCGCTCATAGGGGATGGCGAAGAAGATCCGGCCATCGGCATTCTGGAAGATGTAGCAGCGATCATGGGCATATTTGCGCCGCACCACGATGTGGCTGCCCTGGACCAGCCGCACCGCCGCCGGCGCGTTCTCGCGCACCACGCCGCGCAGGACATCTGCCACCCAGGGACCCGCCGCATTCACCAGGGCACGTGCCCGCACCTGGCGTTGACCTTCCGGCCCTGCAACAGTGACCACCCAGCCATCGCCCGACCGGTCCGCCGCCACACAGCGTGTGCGGGTTTCCACCACCGCGCCACGGTCTGCGGCATCGCGGGCGGTCAGGACCACGAGACGGGAATCTTCCACCCAGCAATCGGAATATTCGAAGCCCTTCGCGAAATCTGGCCGCAGCGCGGCGCCTGCCTCATCGCGTGACAGGTCCAGCACCCGCGTTGCGGGAAGGGCCTTTCGGCCGCCGAGATGATCGTAGAGGAACAGGCCCAGCCGCAGCATCCAGGCGGGGCGCAGGCCGCTGTGATGCGGCAGCACGAAGCGCAACGGCCAGATGATATGCGGGGCCAGGCCCCACAGCACTTCGCGCTCCATCAGCGCCTCGCGCACCAGGCGGAACTCGTAGTGTTCGAGGTAGCGCAGCCCGCCATGGATCAGCTTGGTGGATGCCGAGGAGGTGGCGCCCCCGAGATCCCCCTGCTCGCACAGATAGACCGACCAGCCCCGGCCGGCAGCATCACGCGCGATGCCGGCGCCGTTGATGCCGCCGCCGATGATGGCGATGTCGTATTCTGCCTCAGCCGCCATGGGTATGGGCCCGTTCCAGCGCCACCTTCGCGCGGGCGAAGTGCCGCGACACCTCGCTGTAGCGTTGCCGGTACAAAAGCAGCGCCATCAGCAACACCGAGATGATGGCCAGCATGATGGGCCCGGCCAGCCAGGTGAGGGCGGCCAGGGCGAAATAATAGCTGCGGATGCCGCTGTTGAAGGTGGTCAGCGCGCTGCTCAGCACGCCGGCCATGGCATCGGCCAGGGCATCGCCCTCGGCCACCGGTGGTGCCGGTACCGCTCCGATCAGGGCGACGATGTAGTTCATCTGGCGCAGCGCCCAGGTCAGCAGAAACACGCCATGGGCCAGCACCACGGTGGGCAGCAGCACCTTGATTTCGATCAGCATCCGCGGTTGCGCCCCGCCGCCGAACAGCGACAGCGCTGGTTCGAGCCGATCCAGGCTTGTCAGCAAGCCCACCAGCGCGCCCACGGCCAGAAGGCTGGTGGAGGCGAAGAAGGAGGCGCTGTGCATGACGTGGCCGATCAGCGCCGCATCGACGATACGGTTGTCGCGCGCGGCCATCGTGCGCATCCATCGCGCGCGGACCTGGCCGAGCCCGGCATTGATCGCATCCGGCCCCAGCAGCCGCACGATGGGGCCGTAGCCCAGCCAAAGGGCACAGAACAGCACAAGGGCGGCGAGGTCCGGGGCCGGGAGGATGTGCAGGAACGCCATGGCCTTCCTATAGCGGCTCCGTTCCGGGCTGTAACGCGGTGGGGCTCCGACGGTCATTCCAGCATCGAACACCCTGGAGTTCACGATGGCTGCGAACGACCGACTGCTGAAATGGCTTGCCTGGCTTCCTGCGCTGTATGCGGCGCAGATCATGCTTTGGTACGAGCAGTTCAAGCTCACCGGCGCTGAAGGATCGGTGATGCTGTTCAACACGCTGGCCGACTGGCTGTGGATCAGCGGCTATGAGCAGCCGTTTCGCCTGACAGTCGCGATCGCGGAGCTGATTGCCTCGGTGCTTCTGATCAACACCGGCTCGCGCATGTATGGGGCGCTGCTGACGCTCGGCATCATGTCTGGTGCCATCTTCTTTCATGTGGTGAGCCCGCTGGGCATCGACCCCTACAATGATGGCGGGCAGCTGTTCATGGAGGCGTGCTGGACCTGGCTGAGCGCTGCGGTGATCCTGCTGATCTACCGGCGGGAGCTTGCGGCCCTGGTTGCCGGGCTGACCTCCCGGCCGATGCGCCTCGCCATCTAGGCTGCCGGCGGCCATAAGGGGCGGATGATTGCATCAACCCAACACCCGCGCGAGGTCGCCGTTATTGGCGGCGGCCCCGCTGGCCTGATGGCCGCCGAAATCGTGGCACGCGCCGGCCACCGCGTGACGGTTCATGAGCGGATGCCGAGCCCAGGCCGGAAGTTTCTGCTGGCCGGGCGGGGTGGGCTCAACCTGACCCACTCGGAGCCGCAGGACCGCTTCCTGGCCCGTTATGCGGAGGCGACGGACTTCCTCTCCCCGATCCTTGCGGCTTTTTCGCCGAGCGATGTTGTTGCCTGGTGTGACGGCCTCGGGCAGCCCACCTTCACGGGCAGTTCCGGTCGGGTCTTTCCGAAGGCCATGAAGGCGAGCCCTTTGCTTCGGGCCTGGCTGGCACGGCTGGAGGGGCTGGGGGTGCGGCTTGTTACCCGGTCCCATTGGATCGGGCGGGATGCGGCTGGCACGCTGCATTTCGCGGATGGCACGACGGCCCAGCCGGATGCGACGGTTCTGGCGCTGGGCGGTGCTTCCTGGCCGCGGCTTGGCGCGGATGGGGCCTGGACCAGCGCATTGCCGGGGATCACGATTGCCCCTTTGCGTGCCGCCAATTGCGGCTTTGCGGTGCCGTGGTCAGCGCATATGCGCCGGCACGCAGGGAGCCCACTGAAGCGCATTGCGCTGCATCACCAGGGGCGGGTGGTGCGCGGCGAAGCGGTGGTGACCGAGGCGGGGCTGGAAGGGGGCGCCATCTATGCCCTGTCGGCCTCGCTGCGGGAGGCGATTGCGCGCGATGGCACGACCACGCTGCGCATCGACCTGCGGCCGGACCTCTCGGAAGCAGACCTCACAATCCGCCTGGCATCCCCGCGCGGGAGTTCTTCCCTCTCGACGCACCTCAAGCGCCATGCCGTGCTCAGCCCGGTGGCGATCGCCCTGGTGCAGGAGGCGCTGCATCAGGGCAGTGATGGGGCGCTGGCGGCGCTCATCAAGTCTGTGCCGGTCACGCTGACAGCGCCGTTCAGCCTTGATCGCGCGATCTCCACGGCGGGCGGCGTGGCCCTGGGGGAACTGACGCCCGAGCTGATGGTGGCCAGCCGCCCCGGCCTTTTTGTTGCCGGGGAGATGCTGGATTGGGAGGCGCCGACGGGCGGCTACCTCCTGACGGCCAGCCTTGCCACCGGCCACGCCGCAGGGCGCGGCGTGGTTGCGTGGTTGGACGGGAACGAGGGCCGGGAGCGGCCCCCGGCCTAGTTTCTCAGACGCGTTCGAGGACCGCGGCGATGCCCTGGCCGCCGCCGATGCACATGGTCACCAGGGCGTGCTTGCCGCCGGTGCGGCGCATTTCGTACATCGCCTTCACGGTCACGATGGTGCCGGTCGCGCCCACGGGATGGCCCAGCGAGATGCCGGAGCCGTTCGGGTTCACCTTCGCCATGTCGAACTCCAGGTCGCGCGCCACCGCGCAGGCCTGTGCGGCGAAGGCCTCGTTGGACTCGATCACGTCCATATCCGACACCTTCATCCCTGCCCGCTCCAGCGCCTTGCGGCTGGCGGGGACGGGCCCGATGCCCATGTAGCGGGGATCGACGCCGGCATGGCCGGCCGCGACGATGCGCGCCAGGGGCGTCAGGTTCAGGCGCTTCACGGCCTCGCCGCTGGCCAGCATCACCGCGGCGGCGCCGTCGTTGATGCCGCTGGCATTGCCGGCGGTGACGCTGCCGTTCTTCTTGAAGACCGCTCGCAGCCCGGCGAGGTCGTCCATGGTGGCGCCGTGGCGCACGTGCTCATCGGTATCGAACACCCCGGGGCCCTTACGGGTCTTCACTTCGATCGGCAGGATCTGCTCCTTGAAGCGGCCCTCGGCGATGGCCTGGCTGGCGCGGCGATGGCTTTCGACGGCCAGCGCATCCTGCTGTTCGCGGGTGATGCCGTGGCTTTCGGCGAGGTTCTCCGCCGTGACGCCCATCAGGATGCGGTGGAACGGGTCGTTCAGGGCGCCGTCCAGCGTGTCTTTCATGGTGGTGTCGCCCATCTTCTGGCCCCACCGCGCGGCCGCGACCTGATAGGGCGCGCGGCTCATGTTCTCCACGCCGCCGGCCAGCGCGATGTCGCAATCGCCGGCCTTGATGGCATTGGCCGCCGTCAGGATGGACTGCAGGCCGCTGCCGCACAGGCGGTTCACCGTGACGGCCGGGATATGCTCCGGCAGGCCGCCTTCGATCACGGCGATGCGGGAGATGTACATGTCGCGCGGATCGGTGTGGACGATCTGGCCGAAGACGGCGAGGCCGATTTCGCCGGGGTCCACCTTCGCCCGCGCCACCGCTTCCTTCGCCACGGCAGCGACCAGTTCCGAGGGGGTGATGTCCTTCAGCGACCCGCCGAATGTGCCTACAGCGGTGCGTACGCCTGAGACGATGAAGACGTCGGTCATGTTCTGCTCCTTGAGCGGCGTTTCCCGGACGCGGCCGGAAGCCGCGTGATGCGGCCGAACCTAGACCAGTTTCGCGTTGAAGCGGAGGGCTCTTATGCGGCCCGGCGCGGAACGGGCCGCGCGCACCGCACATTCCTGCGGGGCTGCCGTGCCCTGTGTGCGGGCTGCAATCGCTTGAGACTTCGTTATTGCTTATGGATTATCGCACACTACAAGGCCGCCTTCTCGCCGGCGATCCCACGCCAATGGCGAGCCTCTGCCACGCCTCGTTTGCTTGGCAGCGGCCCACGACAAGGGACACGGGAAGCCGGGCATTTCCGCGCGGCAGGGCCAGCGAACACCGAAGGGACCGGATGCTTTATCACGTCTACGAAATGCAGCGGGTGGCACTCGCCCCCATGCGCATGGCCGCCACGAGCGCCCTTTCCATGCTTGATTTGCCCTTCAACCCGCTGCGCGAGACGCCGCTGGGCCGCATTTCCGCCGCCGCGCTGGACAGTTTCGAACACACCACCCGCGCCTTCGGCAAACCGGCCTGGGGCCTGCCTACCACCAGGATCGACGGTGCGGACGTGGCCGTTCATGAAGAGGTGGCGCTTCGCAAGCCGTGGTGCGACCTGCTCCGGTTCCGCCGGGAGAGCCATCGGCCACAGGACCCCACGGTTCTGATGGTGGCGCCCATGTCTGGCCATTACGCCACGCTGCTGCGCGGCACCGTCCAGGCCTTCCTGCCGGACCACAACGTGTATATCACCGATTGGCGCGATGCGCGCGACATGCCGGCGATGGGGCCGGATTTCAACCTGGATAACTACGTCGACTACGTGATGGCGTTCATCGAGCATCTGGGGCCGGATTGCCACGTGATCGCGGTGTGCCAGCCCGCCGTTCCCGTGCTGGCCGCGATCTCCTTGATGAATGCCGAGGCGCCGCATGCAGCCCCGCGCTCCATGACCCTGATCGGCGGGCCCATCGATACCCGCGAGGGGCCGACCGCGGTGAATGCCTTCGCCAAGAGCCGCAATCTGGAATGGTTCCGGCGGAACGTGATTCACCGCGTGCCGTTCGGGAACATGGGCTTCATGCGCCAGGTCTATCCCGGCTTCCTGCAGCTTGCCGGGTTCATGGCGATGAATCTGGACCGCCACATGCAGGCGCATTGGGAGATGTTCCAGCATCTCGTGGAAGGCGATGGCGAGCCCCTGGCTTCCAAGCGCGCCTTCTATGATGAATACCGCGCCGTGATGGACCTGCCCTCGGACTATTACCTGCAGACCATCGAGCGCGTTTTCCAGGAGCATCACCTCCCACGCGGCATGTTCCGCCATCGGGAGCAGCTTGTGGAACCCGCGGCCATTACCCGCACCGCGCTGCTGACCGTTGAGGGCGAGCGGGATGACATTTCCGGGATCGGGCAGACCCGCGCCGCGCATGCCCTGGCGCATAATCTGGCCCCGGAGAAGCATGCCCACTGGGAGCAACCTGGCGTTGGCCACTACGGGCTGTTCAATGGCCGCCGCTTCAACGCGGACATCGCGCCGCGCATCAAGCAGTTCATCACCGAGCACGGCTGACGGTCGGTAGCGCCGAAACGTATCTGACAGGCCGTTGAACGCGGCGCCGCACTCCCATATTGCAGGCAATCCGGCCGCCCGGGCCGCGCCCATCGCAGTTGCGGTTGGCGCGGTCGGTTGGCGGCCTTAGGATCGGCCTCATAATCGACCCGGGCGGCGGAATGCCCCCGGAGCAGGGAGAACGGACATGCTCGGCCTGATGCAGGCGCAACCACTGCTGATCAGCTCCATCATCCAGCACGCCGCCCGGCACCACGGCACCGGCGAGATTGTCTCCAAGACGGTCGAAGGTGCTCTGCATCGCACCACCTACAGCGCGATTGAGCCGCGGTGCCGTCGCGCGGCGCGCATGCTGCAGCGGCTTGGCGTCAATGGCGGCGACCGCGTGGCGACGCTGGCCTGGAACGGGTATCGGCACTTCGAGCTGTACTACGGCATCTCCGGCATGGGTGCGATCTGCCACACGATCAATCCGCGCCTTTCGCCCGCCGACATCACCTACATCATCAACCACGCCAGCGACGTGGTGTTGTTCCTGGACACCACATTTGCCCCGCTCATCGCAGCCGTGGCCAAGGATGTGCGCGCCAGCCTTCGCGCCGTGGTGTTCATGACCGAGCGTGCGCACATGCCGGACATCGCCCTGCCGGAGGGGATGGA
>CANHKG010000098.1 GCA_947460455.1 Rhodospirillales bacterium
ATCGAGGCCAATGGCTTGCGCATGCGCATTGCCGAGCAGGGCGAGGGGCCGATGGTGCTGCTGTGCCATGGGTTTCCGGAATCCTGGTATTCCTGGCGGCATCAGCTGGCGGCGCTGGCGGCGGCGGGGTTCCATGCGGTGGCGCCGGACATGCGCGGCTATGGCGGGACCGAGGCGCCGGAGGCGGTGGACCAGTACACGCTGTTTCACCTGGTAGGTGACATGGTGGGCGTGCTGGACGCGCTGGGTGCCGAGACCGCGGTGATTGCCGGGCATGACTGGGGGGCGCCGGTGGCCTGGCATGCGGCGCTGCTGCGGCCGGACCGGTTTCGGGCCGTGATCGGGTTGAGCGTGCCGTTCCGACCGCGTGGCGCCGTGCGGCCGACCAGCGTGATGCCGCGCACGGAGGCGGCGATGTTCTACCAGCTCTATTTCCAGGAGCCCGGCGTGGCGGAGGCGGAGCTGGAGGGGGATGTGCGCGCGGCGGTGCGCGATATCCTGCTGCGGCTTTCGGGCGACGTGCCACCGATTCCGGGGTCTGACGGGTTCAGCATGGTGCCGGTGCGCGGCGGGCTGGGCGGGCGGTTGGCCGAGCATGCGGGAATGGCGTTGCCGGGCTGGCTCAGTGAGGCCGATATCGACGCCTATGCCGAGGCGTTCGGGCGGAGCGGATTTCGCGGCGGGCTCAACTGGTATCGCAACATCGACCGCAACTGGGAGCTGATGCGGCCGTTCGCGGGGCTGAAGGTGACGGTTCCGGCGCTTTATGTGGCGGGGGACCGCGACCTGGTGCTGGGGTTTGCCGGGGCGAAGGAGATGGTGGCGAATCTGGCGCGCGCGGTGCCGGATTTGCGCGAGGCGATCATCCTGCCGGGCTGCGGGCATTGGACGCAGCAGGAGCGGCCGGCGGAGGTGAATGCCGCGATGATCGGGTTCCTGCGGGGGCTTTGAGCGCAGGTGGCGGAACCGCTTCGCGTTCCGCCCTACTAGGGCAGAACGCGGCGCAGCTTAAAGTAGAAAGTCTTTTTGCTTCTTTTTCTTCAGAAAAAGAAGAGTCCTTGCTTAGGCCTTGACCACCTTTCGGGCGTTCAGGTCATCAACCTGAGCATCCGTGAAGCCATGGTTCTTGAGGACTTCGCGGGTGTGTTCGCCGATGGTGGGGGCGTGGGCGCGGGCGGTGCCGCTTTCGAAGGGCGGCAGGCCCGGGATGTTGGGCATCGGCACGAGCTGGTCCAGGCCGGGCTGCTTGAGCCAGGCGATGATGTTGGTGGCCACCACCTGTTCCTCCTTGAGGAACTCCGAATAGCTGTTCACCTGGCCGTTCATGATGTTGCGGGCGGTGAGGCGCTCGCTGATCCACATGGTCTCCTTGGACTTGAAGACCGGGCGGACGAGGCCGAGCAGCTCATCCATGTTGGTGCGGCGGGTGGCGGGATCCTTGAAGCGGGGGTCGTGTTCCAGGTGCTGGATTTCCATCGCCTCGCAGAACGGTGCCCAATCGGTGTTGCGCACCATGGTGACGTTGATCTGGCCGTTCTTGGTGTCGAACACGCCGGCCGGCATGATGCCGCGCTGGAGCACGCCGTTTTCGAGGTAGCCGGCGATGAGGCGGATGACGGAGAGCATGGCGCCGCCCTGCATCAGGCTTGCTTCGATGTAGCGGCCTTCCGTGAGGTTCTGCATCTTCTTGACGAAGATGGAGGTGGAGAGCGCCTGGAAGCCCAGGAGGCCGGTGTACATGTCGATCAGCGAGATGGCGATGCGGTGGGGGTGGTTATCCATCTCGCCGCGGTTTTCGTGGACGATGCCGTTGAAGGCCTGCAGCACCGGGTCCATCGCGGGGCGGCCGGCCCAGGGGCCGATCTGGCCGAAGCCGGAGATGGAATAGTACATGATGCCGGGGTTCTTGGCCTTTACGGCGTCGTACCCGAAGCCGTAGCGCTGGATGGTGCCGGGCCGGAAGCCTTCCATGAAGATGTCGGCGCCGTCGATCAGCTTCCAGAGGATGTCCTTGCCTTCCTGGGTCTTGAGATCCAGTGCCACGGCCTTTTTGCCGAGGGTGCCGAAGAAGGAGAAGGAGGAATGGTCGCCGTAGGTCTTGCCGAGGATGCGCGCCCAATCGCCGCCATTGTGCGGGGTTTCGATCTTGATCACCTCCGCGCCGTGCTGGGCGAACATCATGGCGCAGGAGGGACCGGCGACGCCGCCGGTGAGGTCGACAACCTTCAATCCCTTGAAGGCCTGATGGTAGCTCATTCCGTTTCCCCTATCGCAGGCTCGGTGTGTTTGGGCGCCGGTCTTGGGGCCGGCGCAAGTTCAGCATCGTGCCAGGGGTTGGGCGTTTGGCCAACTGCCTGGGGCACAATTCTCCCCACCATCCCGGCGCCCCCGCCGGGAACAGGGCAGGCGGGCCTGGCGGCCGGGGATCCGGTGCAGGTGGCAACGGGATGCCCGATCACCCAATGGGGTGTTGCGGGCCGGGGGCTGACTGGATGGGAAGGCTGCTTTGGCCTCGTGATGGGCTGCAACGGGTGGCATCAGAAAATGCTATTGCGACTGTGCTGACGCTGAATGAACAGTGACGTTGATCCAGGCGTATTGTTATTCCGCAGGGAGGATGCGTTGCGGGACGCGAGGAATTGCGATCGCCAGCGATCGTTCACGGCGTTGGCCTGGCGCGCGAGTTTGATTTTCGACAGGTCTGGTGTGAAGCTATTCAACCCTACCTGTGTTGCAATCAAGGGGCAAAGCAGTAGGGGGGCGGCGACGATTTGTTCGTATGTCAAGTAGGTTGGAATTATGCCATTGAGCGCAAAAAATTCACCATATTGATGCTCGGCCTCCAGGATGTCTTGTAGTATCTGAGTTATCATTGGTGCTGAAAAATCGATCTCCTCGGGAGATTTGGTGCCTTCCATCCATGATGTATATTTTCCAGTGCTGAATGCCAGCGCATGGCTGATGGCCTGGCCGAGCTTGTCCCCTCGCTGGATGACCAGGAATTTGGATCGATGTATTATTTTGTCGAGAATGCCGGATTTCCCCAGAAGTTCTATGTGGGAGATGGCCGTTTTCAAAATGAAAGTGCCTGATTGTTGTTTTGATTGGACCAGATAGTTAAAATATTCGTGGAAATTATTGAAATTATAGATGTTCTTGTGATCGAGTGCCGTCTCCCAATTGAGATCTTCGCCGGCCAAATTATACTGGCCGCTTGATTCCATCAGTTCCGCGAGATAGTTGGAGCCGGAGCGATTCGTGTAGCATATGAATAAATAATTTACGCCCTCCGGGTCCGGTGGGTGATTGGTCGTGAAATCGCCGAAATGCTCCAGGATTTTAAGAAGGTGTGGGTTGTCCTTTATGGTGGGGATTAGAATTTCTGTTGGGGTGTTAGTTTGATTGATATTGTGAGACATTGAAATATTTAAACCTTCGGGACGAAATCGGTGGTTGGACTGAAGGCCAACATGGCGTGGCCGATGCGAATGCGCAAACCCTCAATGGTTGCGTGGGTGGTCGCGCAGGACGCCCTCCCATACCGAGTGGCGCTGCCATTGCCTGGTGCAGGCGTTCCGGCTGGGGATGGGCAAGGGCCGCCTGGGCGGGGAAGCCTGGTGCCGGGATCCGTTCCGTGCAGGAGGGACTTCCCGGGATCGTATGTATGACTTATCCGTTTGCGCCGAGGTTGACGAATGTCCTCGGTGCAAACGGATGAAGTCTTTTTTGCTTCTTTTTTCTTCAGAAAAAAGAAGGCGCTTTGCTTACCAGGTATCGATGTAGGCGTGCTTCTTTTCCGTGCGGGGTTCCTGGGGGGGCTGGCTGCGCAGGCCCATGGCGATCCAGGTGCGGGTTTCCGCGGGGTCGATCACGTCGTCCAGCCCGCCGCCGACGCCGGCGTTGACGGCTTTGGCGGTTTCGTAGGCGTGGGCGACGCGGCGGTCGAATTCGGCGCGGCGTTCCTCCGGATCCTCGATCGCCATGAGTTCCTTGCGGTAGCCGAGCTTCACCGCGCCTTCGATGTTCATGCCCGCGAATTCGGCGGTGGGCCAGGCGACGGTGAAGAAGCCGACCAGGGAGCCGGCGCCGAGCATGGCCTGGACGCCGAGGCCGTAGGCCTTGCGGACGACGACGCCGAAGAACGGCGCGGTCATGTTGGCGCCGGTGTTGAACAGGCGGACGCAGTGGCGGACGAGGGCGGTTTTTTCCACGTCAGGGCCGACCATCATGCCGGGGCAATCCATGAGGGAGAGCACGGGGATGTCGAAGGCGTCGCAGAGGCGGAGGAACCTTGCGGCCTTGTCGGCGCCGTCGGAGTCGATGGCACCGGCGAGGTGGTGGGGGTTGTTGGCGATGACGCCCATGGGGCGGCCTTCGACGCGGATGAAGGCGGTGATGATGCCGATGCCGAATTTTGGGCGGATTTCGAGGACGCTGTCTTCGTCGGCCAGGGTGTGGAGGATTTCGCGCATGTCGTAGAGGCGCAGGCGGTTCTCCGGGATGATGTGGCGGAGCTTGCGCTGGTCTGGGGCTTTCCAGTTCTGGATCGGGCCCTGGAAGTAGGAGAGGTATTTCTTGGCGGTGGCGACGGCTTCGGCTTCGTCCTTCACTTCGATGTCCACGACGCCGTTCGGGACCTGGAAGGAGAGCGGGCCGCATTCCTCTGGCGTGTAGATGCCGAGGCCGCCGCCTTCGATCATGGCGGGGCCGCCCATGGCGATGGTGGTGTTGGCGGTGGCGATGATGACGTCGCAGCAGGCGACCAGAGCGGTGTTGCCGGCGAAGCAGCGGCCGTTGACGACGCCGACGAGGGGGACGAGGCCGGAGAGCTTGGAGAAGGTGGTGAAGGTGGTGGTGTCTACCGCGATGCGGGGGCCGTTGTTGTCGTCGCCGGGGCGGCCGCCGCCGCCTTCGCCGAACAGCACGACCGGGATGCGGGCGCGGTGGGCGAGTTCGAACATGCGGTCTTGCTTGTAGTGGTTGCGGCGGCCCTGGGTGCCGGCCAGCACGGTGTAGTCGTAGTGGACGATCATGGCGCGGGCGCGGGAGGTTTCGACCTTGTCGGCGTTGATGGTGCACATGCCGGCGAGGAGGCCGTCGGCGGGGGTTTGCTTGCGCAGGGTTTCGAGGTCGTGACGGTCGTGCTGCATGGCGACGACGAGCGGCCAGTATTCGGTGAAGCTGCCGGGGTCGGCGAGTTCGGCGATGTTCTCGCGCGGCATGCGGTTGCCCAGCGCGTGGCGCTTGGCGACGGCGGCCTGGCGGTTTTCATCCAGCGTGAAGGCGTGGCGGTTGATGACTTCCTGCAGGTCGCCGCGGATGTGGTCTGGGTCGACCGCGGCATCGGCGGTGATGGCGCCGCCGGCGACTTCGGCGGGTTGCAGGAAGACGATGGGGTAGCCTTCGCGGACCACGTCGCCAGCGGCCATGGTGATGGCGCGGATGATGCCGGATTCGCGGGCGGTGATGATGTGTTCCATCTTCATCGCCTCGACGACCGCGACCTGTTGGCCCTGGCGGACTTCGTCGCCGAGGGCGACCGAGATGGCGACGACGGTGCCCTGGATGGGGGCGGCGAGGCCGATGGTGCCGTCGGGGCCCTTTGCGGTGGGGGCTTCGGCGGGCTTCTCGGGCTTCTGTTCGGCTTTTACTTGCTGGTCGAAGGCGAAGAGGGCGAGGGGGTCTCGGGATTTGACGCGGGCGCCGGCGAAGCCTTCGGGTTCGGCGGCGGGGGCTGCCGGGGCGGTGCCGGGGGCCGGGGCGGCGACGAAGCGTTGGCGGCGGTCGGCGGGTTGGGCGAGTTCCTTGATCTTCTCATCGACCCAGCGGGTGTGGACGGCGCCGCTGGCGAAATCCGGGTGGGCGAGGATGGCGTTCAGGAAGGGGATGTTGGTGCCGACGCCTTCGAGGCGGAATTCGGACAGCGCGCGCTGGGTTTTGGCGATGGCGTGGGCGAAGTCGCGCGAGGTGGAGTGGACGATGACCTTGGCCAGGAGGGAATCGAAATTGGCGCTGGTCTTGTAGCCAGCGTAGCCGAAGCCGTCGGTGCGGACGCCGGGGCCGTTGGGGGCTTCGTAGACGGCGAGGGTGCCGCCGCCGGGGCGGAATTGGCCGTCTGGGCGGAGGGTTTCCATGTTGACGCGCAGCTGGATGGCGTGGCCGCGCAGGGGCACGGGGGCGTCTAGGCCGAGTTCGGAGAGGCGGCTGCCGGCGGCGAGCATGATCTGGGTTTGCACGAGGTCGATGCCGGAGACTTCCTCTGTGACCGTATGCTCGACCTGGAGGCGGGCATTGGCCTCGATGAAGATGAAGGGTTGGGCGCCCGGCCTGCCGGTGGTGTCCACCAGGAATTCGAAGGTGCCGAGGTTGCCGTAGCGGACGGAGCGGGCGAAGCGGATGGCGGCTTCGATGATGGCCTGGCGGAGGGTGTTGTCCAGGTTGGGGCTCGGGGCGATTTCCACGACCTTCTGGAAGCGGCGTTGGACGGAGCATTCGCGCTCGCCGAGATGGGCGACGGCGCCGGTGCCGTCGCCGAGGATCTGGACCTCGATGTGGCGGGCGCGGGGGATGAATTCCTCGACGTAGACGTCCTCGCGGCCGAAGGCGGCTTTCGCCTCGGATTGGCAGCGCTTGAAGGCCTGGTCGATTTCGGCGGCGGCCATGACGGCGCGGGTGCCGCGGCCGCCACCGCCGGCGACGGCCTTGATGATCATGCTGCCGCCCTCGCCGAGGGAGGCGAAGAATTGGTGGGCTTCTTCGAGGGTGATGGCGTGGTCGAGGCCGCGCATGGTGGGGACGGCGGCGACGAGGGCGGCGGCGCGGGCCTGGGCCTTGTCGCCGAAGAGGTCGAGATGTTCGGGGGAGGGGCCGACGAAGGTGAGGCCGGCCTGGGCGACGGCGCGGGCGAAGTCGGCGCGTTCGGCGAGGAAGCCGTAGCCGGGGTGGATGGCGTCGGCGCCGGTGGCCTTTGCGGCGGCGATGACGTTTTCGATGTTGAGGTAGGCGGCCGCACCTTGGCCGGGGAGCTGGTGCGCCTCGTCGGCGACGCGGACGTGGAGGCTGGTTACGTCGTCTTCCGAGTGGATGGCGACCGTGGGCAGGCCGAGGTCGGCGGCGGCGCGGGCGATGCGGATGGCGATCTCGCCACGGTTGGCGATCAGGAGCTTCTTGAAGCGCATGGCGGGATCTTTCAGAGGGCCTTGGAGCCGATGATGCCGGTTTCTTCGAGTCTGGCGATCTCGGCGGCGGGGAGGCCGAGGATTGTGGCGAGTACTTCGGCGTTGTGCTCGCCGAGGGTGGGGGCGGGGCGGATGAAGGCAGGGCGGGTGCCGTCCATCGCGTAGGGGGCGCGGGGGACGACGTGGCGGCCGACGAAGCGGCGATCGGCTTCCAGCCAGTAGCCGCGGGCGACCAGATGGGGGTCGTGCAGGAGGGACGTGGCGGGGACGACGGGGGCGGCCTGGAGGCCGGCGGATTGGAGGGCGGCGGCGGCTTCGGCCGGGGTTCTTGTGGCGGCCCAGGCTTGGAGGTTTGCGGGGAGTTTGGCCTTCGCGGCTTCGTCGGGGAGGTCGATGGCGAGCCAGGCGTCGTCGCCGGCGCAGCGGACGGTGGTGGTCAGCGCGCTGGTGGCGCGGTGGCTGCCGGTGCGGGGTGGGGCGGTGCCGGTGGCGGATTGGGCGATGATGCCGTCGGCCGCCAGTTGGAACAGGCATTCGACCTGGGAGAGGTCGATGGTGGTGCCGCCGGTTTGGTGGCGGCCGTAGAGGGCGGCGAGGCTGGCGCAGGCGGCGTAGATGCCGGCGATGGGGTCGCCGTAGGCGGTGTGTTGCATGGCGGGCGCCCAGCTTTCTTCGCCGTGGAGCCAGGGCATGCCGCTGGCTTGTTCCGTGGTGGAGCCGTAGGCGCGGAAGCCGGACCAGGGGCCTCGGCTGCCGAAGGCGCCCATGGAAATGTAGGTGAGGCGGGGGTTGGTTTTGGCGAGTTCCTCTGGGCCGAGGCCGAGTTTGGTGAGGACGCCGGGGGCATAGTTTTCGATCAGAAGGTCGGCATCCTGCGCGAATTGCTTGAGCAGGGCGACGCCGGTGGGGTGGCGGAGATCGAGCGTGATGGCGCGCTTGTTGCGGTTGACGGCGTTGAAGTTGGAGCGGGTTTCGTAGGACGGCGGGTCGCCGTGTTCCAGCGCGTTCCAGCCGCGCCACCAGTCGATATGGGCGCAGCCTTCGACCTTGATGACCTCGGCGCCGAGGTCGGCGAAGTGGCGGCCGGCGAGGGGGCCGGACCAGCCCATGGAGAGGTCCAGCACGCGGACGCCGGAGAGGGGGCCGGTGGGGGTGGCGCCGTGGCCGCTGGCGTGGAGGCGGTAGGGCAGGGCGGGGCCTTCGAAACCGGGGCCGTTGCCGTTGTAGGCGGCGAAGCTGTTGCGTTCGCGCCAATGGGGGGTGGTGAGGACCTGCGCCATGGTGGGGACGGGGCCCATGGGGACGCGGTGCTGGCGCTGGCCATCTTCCAGCATGGGGCCGGCGGCGAGCTTGGCGACGGCGGGCATCAGGATTTCGTCGAGCTCGTCGGCGGCGGCCATGCGGAGGTCGGTGGTTTCGAAGCGGGGGTCCTTTGCGAGGTCGGGCAGGCCGATGAGGGTGCAGAAGCCCTGCCATTGCTGGGGGGTGAGGGCGGAGATGCCGATCCAGCCGTCGTTCGAGGGGAAGATGGTTTGCGGATAGACGGGGCCGTAGCGGTTGACGCCGCGGCGGCGGGTGGCCGGCGCGCCGGCGAAGGCGCCGGGGCCGGCGTGTTCGGCGAGGGTGAGGAAGGCTTCGTGGATGCTGAGCTCGATGCGCTTGGGGCCCTGGCCGGCGCGGCGGGACAGCAGGGCGGCCATGGCGGCGATGAAGGCGGTGGCGCCGGCGACGATTTGCGGTGAATGGCCCTGGGGCAGGACGGGCGGGCCTTCCGCGGTGCCGAAGGCGTAGGCGATGCCGCAGAGGGCCTGGAGCAGGGCATCTGAGCCCTTCCAGTTCGCATAGGGGCCGGTGGTGCCGAACCAGGTGAGGGAGAGGGCGATGGGGGCACCGGGGAGGGTGGCGGCGAGGGTTTCTGTTTGTGCCGCTTCGGCGGGGGTTTGGCCGCCGATGACGAGGTCGATGGGTGTGCCGGGGGGCAGGGTGTGTTCCTTGCCGTGGTCGAGCCAGGTGGCATAGGCGGCGGCGGAGGGGCCGCCATAGGCGAGGCGGTCGTTCCCGGGCGCGTGGGTTTGGATGACGCGGGCGCCGTGGTCGGCGAAGAGCTTGGCGCAGTAGCGGGTGGCGATGTCGCCGGAGGCTTCGAGGATGGTGAGGTCGGATAAGGGACCGGGCATGGGTCAGGCCTCCACGAGATGGCAGGCGGCTTGGTGGGGGGTGCCGCGGGGTTCCGGGGTGGTGGTTCGGCAGATGTCGATGGCCAGCGGGCAGCGCGGGTGGAAGCGGCAGCCGGAGGGGGGATCGAGCGCGCTGGCGATCTCGCCGGCGGCGGCGGCTTCGTTCAGCACGTGGTCCGGGTCCGGCTGCGGGACGGCGGCGAGGAGCGCCTGGGTGTAGGGGTGGCGGGGCTGGGCGAAGACCTGTTCGGTGGGGCCGGCTTCTGCGACGCGGCCGAGGTAGATGACGGCGACATCGTTGGAGAAATGCTCCACCAGGGCGAGGTCGTGGGCGATGATGAGGTAGGTGAGGCCGAACTCAAGCTGGATGTCGGCCAGCAGGTTCAGCACCTGGGCGCGGATGGAGACATCGAGCGCGGAGACGGGTTCGTCGAGCACCATGAGGCGGGGGCGGAGCGCCAGGGCGCGGGCGATGGCGATGCGTTGGCGCTGGCCGCCGGAGAATTCGTGCGGGTAGAGGCGGGCGGCGGTGGCGGGGAGGCCGACGATGTCCAGCACTTCGGCGACGCGTTTTTCTGTTGCGGCGCGGCCGGGGTTTTCGTGGGCGAGGAGGGGCTCGGCGATGATGGTGCCGACGCGCAGGCGGGGGTTGAGGGAGGCGTAGGGGTCCTGGAAGACGGCCATGACCTGGCGGCGGTAGGCCTTGAGTTGGGCCGCGTTCATGGTGGCGGTGTCGGCGCCCTCGAAGGCGATGGCCCCTGCCGTGGGGCGTTCGAGCTGGAGGATCATCTTGGCGATGGTGGTCTTGCCGCAGCCGCTTTCGCCGACGAGGGCGAGGGTGGATTTCGGGCGGACGTCGAAGGAGACGCCTTCGACGGCGCGGACGGTGCCGCGGCGAGTTTGGTAGTGCTTGGTGACGTTCTGCAGCGAGAGCATCACGCGAGTTTCCAGCAGGCGGCTTCGTGGCCGTCGGCGAGGGTAACGGTGGGCGGTGGCTCGGCGCATTTGTCCATGCGGGCGGGGCAGCGGGGGGCGAAGCGGCAGCCCTGGGGTGGGTCGATCAGGCTGGGGGGCTGGCCGGGGATGGCCTGTAGCCTTGCGCGCTTGTCGCCCAGGCGCGGGATCGCGGCGAGCAGGGCCTGTGTGTAGGGGTGCGCGGGCGATTTGTAGATGCGGCGCACCGGGCCGGTTTCCACGATGCGGCCGGCATACATCACGGCGATGCGGTGGCAGAGGCTGGCGGCGACGCCGAGGTCGTGGGTGATGAGGATGATGCCGGTGCCGGTATCGGCCTGGATCTGGCGCAGCAGGGCGATGATCTGGACCTGGATGGTGACATCGAGCGCGGTGGTGGGTTCGTCCGCCACCAGCAGGCGCGGGGTGCAGCCGATGGCCATGGCGGCGACGATGCGCTGGCGCTGGCCGCCGGAGAACTGGTGCGGGTAGTCGCCGAGGCGCTTCTCCGCGCTGGGGATACGGACCTGGGTGAGGACGCTGATCACCTTGCTGCGCAGCGTGGCGCCTTGGGCGATGTTGTGGTT
The DNA here is from genome assembly GCA_947460455.1 of Rhodospirillales bacterium. GTDB lineage: Bacteria > Pseudomonadota > Alphaproteobacteria > Acetobacterales > Acetobacteraceae > CAMDGX01. The sequence goes on from CANHKG010000098.1 coordinate 10,897, forward strand.
GCGGAGCGGGTTGGAGACCTGGTCGCCGATCGAGAAGACCGGGTTCAGGGAGGTCATCGGGTCCTGCATGATCATGGCGATGCGGCGGCCGCGGATGTCTCGTGCCATGGCGGAATCGGAGAGGGTGGTGAGCTCCTGGCCGTCGAGCTTGATGGAGCCTTCCGCGATGCGGCCGGAGCCCTTGGGCAGGAGGCGCAGGAGGGAGAGGCCGGTGAGGGTTTTGCCGGAGCCGGATTCGCCGACGAGGCCGAGGGTTTCGCCTTCGCCGACGGTGAGGCTGATGCCGTCCACCGCGCGCAGGATGCCGCGCTTGAGGTGGAGGTGGGTGTGGAGGTTGTGGACCTCTAGGACCATGGGTGTGGCCCGTTCCAGAGGCAAAACAAGCAAGCAAGGGGCCACAGAGGCACAGAGACACAGAGGAGCAAGGCAAGGGAGACGGCGGGGGGGCGTTTGGCGAGGTGGCTTCTCGCCTTGCTTGCTTGCTTCTCTGTGTCTCTGTGTCTTTGTGGCCCCTTTCTTTCTTGGCTTCGCCCGAAGCCGCTGCGCGGCTGGCCGGGGAGGCACGGATGCATGGCGGGGCGGGCCATCACAGCTGCCTCATCTGCGGGTCCAGCCGGTCTCGGAGCCAGTCGCCGAAGATGTTGGCGCTGAGGCAGGTGAGCATGATGGCGATGCCGGGCATGGTGATGCCCCACCAGGCGTTGGTGATGTACTGGCGGGCATCGGAGAGCATCAGGCCCCAGGAGATGTCTGGCTGCTGGATGCCGAGGCCGAGGAAGGAGAGGCTGGCTTCGAACAGGATGACCTGGCCGACCTGGAGGGTGCCGAGGACGACGAGGGTGTTGAAGATGTTGGGCAGCAGATGGCGGCGGAAGATGACCGGGGTGGAGACGCCGGCGGTGCGGGCGAAGGCGATGTAGTCGCGGCCCTTGAGCGCCATGATCTCGCCGCGGATGATGCGGGCGTACCAGGCCCAGTAGGTGAGGACGATGACGATGACGACGGTGGAGAGGCCGGGCTCCATCGCGGCGGCGAGGATGAGGGCGAGCGCGATCGACGGGACGGATTGCTGGATTTCGATCAGGCGCATCAGCACGGCATCGACGCGGCCACCGAAATAGCCGGCGATCATGCCGGCGAGCGCGCCGATGCTGCCGCTGAACAGGATGGCGTAGAAGGCGACGATCACCGAAACGCCGCAGCCGGCCATGATGCGGCTGAGGATGTCTCGGCCGAGGTTGTCGGCACCCAGCGGGTAGTCCCAGGAGCCGCCATCCTGCCAGGCCGGCGGCTTGAAGGAGGCGGAGAGGTCGAGGCCGTTGGGGTCGTGGGGTGAGATCGCCTCGCCGCCGATGGCCGCGATGCCGACGGCGCCGAGGACGAGGAGGGGGAGCCAGGGGAGGCGGCGCAGGGCGGCCCACGGGATGCGCCGGGCGGGGAGTGTGCTAGCGGACATCGCGGATCCTGGGGTCGACGAGGCCGTAGGAGAGATCGACCAGCAGGTTGGACAGCACGAACAGGATCGAGGTGAAGAGCACGCCGGCCTGGACGACGGGGAAGTCTCGGCTGAAGACGGCTTCCACCACGGTGCGGCCGACGCCGGGCCAGGCGAAGATGGTCTCCACCACGAAGGCGCCGCCGAGCATGGCGGCGAAATAGACGCCGAGCATGGTGAGCAGCGGCACGGCGGCGTTGCGCAGGGCGTATTTCCACACGATCAGGCGTTCCGGCGTGCCGAGCGCGCGGGAGAGGCGGATGTGGTCGCTGTCCAGCACATCCAGCATCGCCGAACGCACGATGCGGGTTTGGGCGGCGACGGGGTACCAGCCCAGCGCGATGGCGGGCAGCACCACATGGGCGGGCGTGCCGTGGCCGAAGGCGGGGAGCCAGTTGAGCTGCACGGCAAACACAAGGATGAGCAGCAGGCCAACCCAGAAGGCCGGCATGGCCTGGCCGAGCATGGCGAAGATGCGGCCGATGCGGTCGATCCAGCCGCCGCGGTGCACGGCCGACAGCACGCCGATGGGCACGGCGAGTGCCACGCTGAACAACAGGCCGCAGGCGGCGAGCTGGATGGTGGCGGGCAGCCTGTCCAGGATCAGCTTCAGGGCCGGCATCTGCCAGCGGTAGGAATTGCCGAAATCGCCGGTGAGCGCGTGGCCGATGAAGAGCAGGTATTGCCAGACCAGGGGTTGGTCGAGGCCATACTGGGTGCGGATTTCGGCGATCAGCGAGGGCGGTGCGTCCGGCGGGACCAGCATGACCACGGGATCGCCCGAGAGGCGGGAGATCACGAAGATGATCACGCTGGCGCCGAGGATGCTGATGGCGCCCTGCCAGAGGCGGCGGAGGACGAGGGCGAGCATGACCCTACTTCAGGCCGATCTCCTGGAAGTTGCGCCAGAAGCCGGGGCTGGGCCAGGGCTTGAAGGCAACCTTGCTGGTGCGCCAGGCGATGGTGACCATGGGGCGGTAGGTGGTGAGGCCGCCCAGCACCTGGTCGTGCTTGATGCGGGCGATCTGCTTGAGCAGGGCCTCGCGCTTCACCGGGTCCATGGTGGTTTGCTGCTGGCGCAGCAGCGCGTCCATCTCCGCATTGTCGGTGTAGGAGTAGCTGCCGAGGCCTTTTCCGGCCTGGTAGCTGTGCAAATGGCCGAGCCAGGGGGTGCCGGGGTCGCCGGGCAGGCCGTGCGACCACATCCAGCTGACGATGCCGTCCATCTCCGGCGGGGCGTCGCGGCGGCCGAGGTTGATCCAGGCGCCGTATTCGAGCTGGCGGATCTGGCAGCGAATGCCGATGGCGGAGAGGTAGGCGTAGGCGGCCTCGCCCATCTCCTTGATGTTCGGCTCGCGCGGGGTGGTGAGGTTGTAGCAGGGCACCTCGAAGCCGCGGGGGTGGCCGGCTTCGGCGAGCAGGGCGCGGGCGCGGCGGGGGTCGTAGGGGTAGGGCTTCAGGTCGGGGTCGTAGCCCGGGGTGCCGCGGCCGATTTCGGCGTAGCGCTCGCCCTGGTCGAACAGCACGCGCTTGATGATCGCGTCCATGTCGATGGCATGGGCGGCGGCGCGGCGGACGCGGACGTCGTTGAACGGCGAGTTGGGTTGGTGGGTGTTGAAGTTGAGGAACAGGTTGTTGCCGGTGACGGCGGTGTAGGTGCTGGTGTTCTCCAGCTTGGCGAATTCGGCGGTGGCGGCCGGCGGCACCGCGTCGATCCAGTCGATGGCGCCGGTTTTGTAGGCGGCGACGCGGGTGAGGTCTTCTGGGATGATCTTGATGACGAGATTCTTCACCGTGGGGCGGTTCTGCTTGTTCCAGTAGCCCTCGTAGGCTTCCAGGCGCAGTTCCTCCTTCACGGTGCGGCTGACGAATTTCCAGGGGCCGGTGCCGACGGGGGCGCGCTGGTATTCCTCCTCGCCGACCTTTTCGATGTGGCGCTTGGGCATGGCCCAGAGGTGGAGGTTGCTGGTGATGAAGGAGCCGTCGCCTTCCTTGAAGCGCAGGCGGAAGGTGAGGTCGTCGATGACCTCGAAGGCCTCGACGGCGTTGAGCAGGTGGGAGAAGCGGGACAGCTTGGGGTCTTGCTGGCGCTGCATGCCGTATTGGAAATCGGCGGAGGTGACGGGGTCGCCGTTGTGGAAGGTGACGCCGGGACGGATCTTGACGGTGATGACGGGCTTGCCGCCTTCATCTGCGAGGTTCCAGGATTCGGCGAGCCAGTTGATCTGCTTCAGGTCTGGGTCGGTGCGCAGCAGCTGTTCGAACATCTGGCCGAAGAAGTAGGAGTCCACGCCCGCGGAGGAGCGGGTGGGGTCCATGATGGTGGCTTCGGCGCCGAGGCCGACGGTGAGGGTGCCGGATTGGGCCAGGCCCTGGGCGAGCGGCAAGGCGGCGAGGGACGCGGCGGCTAGGCCGGTGATCCACGGCTTCATGGGCTTCCTCCGATACGCCTGCTCTGCTGGTGGATGCGGCAGGTTTTAAAAAACTAGACCATTCGGGCTTGGGGCTGTCAATGTCGATTGTCGACAATTGGAATGCTTGCATTTGCCCCGTGCTCGGGGATAGCAGCCACGCAATTCGAAACGGACCGACATGGACGCCACCCAGCCCACGCCCCCAACCGGTGAGGCGCCGCGCGCGCGGCGGCGGACGAGTGCGCTCACGATTCCGGAGCAGATCGCCAACCGGCTGGCTGCGGCAATCCTGAATGGCGAGTTCCGCGACGGGGAGCGGTTGCGCGAGCAGGACCTGGCGGAGACGCATGGGGTGAGCCGTGGGCCGGTGCGTGAGGCGCTGCGGGCGCTGGAGCGGTATGGCCTGGCGATCCTGTTGCCGCGGCGCGGGGCCTATGCGGTGGGGCTTTCCCTGGATGTGATCGCCGAGGCGTTCAACGCCCGCGCGGCGCTGGCGGGGATTGCGGCGCGGCAGCTGGCGCGGCGCGAGGCGGCGGTGGCGCGGGCGGTGGTGGAGATGGAGGCTGCGCTGGCGAGTGCCGCCGAGCTGGTGGAGGAGCCGGCCGGGGCAGCGCATGCGTTCCAGCTGGCAATCCGCGATACCGCGCTGTGCATCTACCGGTATTGCGGGGCCGGGCATATCGAGCGGGCGCTGACCGACCAGGTGGACCGGTCGATCTGGGGGCTGATGTGGCGGGCACAACCGCTGGATTTCCAGACGCCGGAGCGGCGGCGGGAGAGCCTGGCGTTCTGGACCGGCATCCTGGCCGCGCTGCGGGCACGCGACGAGCACGCGGCGGAGCGGTTGCTGCGCGACGACATCTTCAACACGCGCGACCGCGTGCTGGCCTCGTTGGCCGCACTGCGCGGGGAACAGCCGGACCCCGCGCTGCTGATGCGCGATGCCTAGGGCGGTAGCCGACCTGATAGACGGCCGGCTACCGCTCTAGATCTTTGTTTTGGCGAGCAACTTTAGCCGATCGGATGATTCCATCTGATCGGCTGTTGCTCTAGCCGTCGATGATGGCCACGGCGCGGGTCCAGCCGGCGCTGCCGCGGTGGACCTTCACGGGGAAGCAGACGATCTGGAAGCCGTCGGCCGGGAGCTGATCGAGCTGGCCGAGCTTTTCGAGATGGGAGTAGCCGATCTCCCGCCCGGCGCGGTGGCCTTCCCAGATCAGGGCGGCGTCGCCGGTTTCGGCCACGCGGCGGCGGGTGTGGCTGAAGGGGGCGTCCCACGACCAGGCATCGGTGCCGACGAGGCGGATGCCTTGTTCCAGCAGCCAGAGGGTGGCGGCCTTGCCCATGCCGCAGCCGCGGTCGATGTAGTCCGCCTCGCCGTAGCGGGCGCCGGCGGCGGTGTTGACGACGACGATCTCCAGCGGGCGCAATTCGTGGCCGATGCGCTTGAGTTCGGCTTCCACGTCGCCGGGGGTGGCGACGTAGCCATCCGGGAGGTGGCGGAAATCCAGCTTCACGGCGGGTTGGAAGCACCATTCCAGCGGCACTTCGTCGATGCGCCAGGAAGGTTCGCCGCCGGGGACGAGGCGTTCGTTCATGCGCGAGAAATAGTGGTAGGGAGCATCCAGATGGGTGCCGTTATGGGTGGAGATCTGGACGTTCTCGACGGCGGCGTATTCGCCTTCCGGCAGCTGGTCGACGCGGACGCCCATGTAGTCCGCCATGCGGGGGGCGGACATGTGGTGGTCCACGTAGTCGATCCTGGGCAGCATGTTCGGCGGGTCGGAGGCGATGCCGGCCTGGAGCGGCACGGAGATATCGATCAGGCGGCGGGGCATGGCGGGTCCTCCGGCGTGTTGTTCTGGGAAGGGTAGGGCGGGGCGTGGCGGAAAGGCAAAGCGGCGGGTTGTCGCGCGTGGCGGCGGGGTTGGCGGCCTTCGCGGCGGGCTGGGTGGTGATGAGCCTGCAGCTGCTGGGCGGGCGGCTGATGGCGCCTTCGTTCGGGCAGACGATCCACCAATGGGGCGCGCTGATCGGGGCGACGCTGGCGGCGATGACGCTGGGCTACTGGCTGGCGGGGCGGTTGGGTGGGCGGGCCTTGCCGGGGCTGCTGGCGGTGGGGGCGCTGTGGGCGGGAGTGACGCCGTGGCTGGGGCGTGCCGTGTGCGCCTGGGCGGAGGGGTGGCTGGGGCCGGTGGCGGGGAGCCTGCTGGCGGCTTTCGTGTTGATGGGGCCGCCGGGGTTTGCGTTAGCGGCGGTTTCCCCGTTGTGCGTGGCGTTGCTGGCGCGGGGTGGCTCGGTGGCTGGGGCTTCCGGGTTGGTTTCGGCGCTGGGGGCGCTGGGGAGCATTGGGGGAACGTTCTATGGGGCGTTCCTGGCGATCCCGTTGCTGGGGCTGGCCGGGGGGTATGCCAGTGCGGCGGTGCTGGCGGCGGGGGCGGCGCTGCTGGCGGGGTTGGCCTGGCGCGGGGCGGTGCTGATGCTGCTGCCGCTTGTGCCGGCCTTCATGGCGCAGCGCGACTTTGCCGCGGGGTTCCTGGAGCTTCGCGAGACGCCGTACAACACCATCATGGTCTCCGACACCGGCGAGGGGCTGGTGCTGGCGCTGAACTCGCCTTCAGTGATGCAGAGCCTGCGGCGGCATGACGGCGGGCCGACGGGGTACTATTGGGATGTGCTGGCGGCGGTGCCGGCGCTGGCGCGGGGGGATTCTGCGCTGTTCCTGGGCGTGGCCGGGGGCACGGCGGTGGAGGCGACCCTGCGGGCCTGGCCCGGGCTGCGGGCGGTGGGGGTGGAGATCGACCCCGCGGTGATCGAGGTGGCGCGGCGGCGCTTCGGGCTTACGATTCCCGTGGTGGCGGCGGATGCGCGGCGGTTCGTGGCGGAGCCGGGCCCGCGGTTCGATGTGATCGTGATTGACCTCTACGCCACCGGGCAGATCCCGGCGCATGTGGCGACGCGAGAGTTCTACGAAGCGGTGGCGGGGCGGCTGGCGCCGGGGGGCGTGGTGGCGCTGAACGTGTATGGGGCAGGGGAGCCGGCGGCGATCGTGGGGCCGGTGGCGGCGACGCTGGGGGCGGTGTTTCCGAGTGTGCTGGCGGCCGATGCCGGGGGCGGGAACGTGATTCTGCTCGCCTGGGCGGAGGCGATGGAGCTGGCGACGGCGCGCAGCCTGCTGGTGGGGGCGCCTGAGCTGGCGGCGCGGCTGAGCGTGCCGGACCCTGGGTGGGAGCAGGTGGTGTTGACGGATGATCGGTCGGACCTGGAGATCCGGGCGGCTCGGGCTTTGGCAAGGAAGTAGTTCTTTTTTGAAAAAAAGAACCAAAAAACTTTTGTTCGTTTGCGCCTGGGTCTCCATGGAGAGGCCCAGGCGCAATTCAGAAAAGTCGGCGGTTTCAAGGTCCGGGTGCAACAACTGTCTATTACTGTGGCTTTGGTTGGTTCAAACGGTCGAATTCGATCATCTGCGTGAAGCACTCCAAGGGCGTC
>CANHKG010000099.1 GCA_947460455.1 Rhodospirillales bacterium
TCCGCCGGCGCCCGCGGCACCCTGCGCGCCGACAGCCTCGGCCGCGACTGCGAAGCCCGCTTCACCGTCAACGAACGCCTGCCAGACGGCACGCTGCGCCTGCACTTCCTGGAGGACGGCCTCTCCGCCGGCTTCCACGCAGCACTCGAAACGATCGAGAACCGCGCCCGTACCGCGGCCTAATGCCGGGCTAGAGCAACAGCCAATCGGATGGAATCATCCGATTGGCTAAAGTTGCTCGCCAAAACAAAGACCTAGAGCGGTGGCCGACCGTCTATCAGGTCGGCTACCGCTCTAGGAGGCGGCCTGCTCCACCAGCAGCGCCGCCTCCAGCGCCCGCCGCCCCGCGGCCCCGTCCACCAGCACCGGCGCCCCATCCAGCACCGCGGCCGCAAATGCCGCATGCTCGGCCGCGATCAGGTCGGCCGCCTCCCAGCCCCCCTCCTCGGCCACCACCGCCGCCACGCCGGCTTGCGGCCGCACATGCCGCAGCGTCCGCGCGCCGAAATCCAGTTCCAGCACCCCCTCATCCCCGCTCACCACCATCCGCCGCTCCACCGCGGCCGCCACCCGGCTCGCCGAAAGCACCGCCGCCGTCCCATCCGCGAAGCCCAGCCAGGCCCGCACCAGGTCCAGCTTCCCGCTCGCCACCACCGCGCCGGATGCCTCCACCCGCACCAGCGGTGCCGCCACCAAGGACAGCACCATGTCCAGGTCGTGCACCATCAGGTCCAGCACCACGCTCACATCCGTCCCGCGCGGCCGGAACGGCGCCACCCGCACGCATTCGATCAGCCGCGGCCGCGCCATCCGCGCCACCACCGCCGCCCGCTCCGGCGCATAGCGCAGCAGGTGCCCCACCTGCAGCACCAACCCACGCGCCGCCGCCAACCCGATCAGCGCGTCCGCCTCGTCCAGCGTCGCCGCCACCGGCTTCTCCACCAGCACGTGCTTGCCCGCCCGCAGCGCCGCCGAAGCCGCCCCGAAATGCGCCGCCGCCGGCGAGGCCACCACCACCGCATCGCAGCCCGCCAGCATCTCGTCCCAGCCCAGCGCCGCACACCCCATCTCGGCGGCCAACGCCCCCGCCCGCCCGGCATCGGGGTCATGCACCCCCACCAGAACGCTGCGCGCCCCCTGCGCCACCTTCTGCGCATGAAACCGCCCGAAATACCCGGCCCCCGCCACGCCGATGCGCACCACGCCGCTCATTTCCTGCTCCTCAAGCCCCGGCCAGCCCTACCAGCCACGCCACGTTTCGGCCACCGCCACCCTGCATGGTTGCCTTCCCCCCCCTTTGTCGCCATTTTCCGCCCCTCCAGACCTCCCGCCCAGCGGAGCCGACTCCTGCCCCCCCTCGCCCCCCGGACCTCCCGCCCATGATGTATTTCAGCCGCCTGCAAACCTGGCTGATCCTCGGCGTCTGCGCCCTGGGCGTCCTGCTCAGCCTGCCCAACCTCCTGCCCAAGCCCGCCAGCTGGGTCCCCTGGCGCGCCATCAACCTGGGGCTGGATCTCAAGGGCGGCTCCTACCTGCTCCTTGAAGTGGATATGAACGCCGTCATCAAGGAACGGCTGGACAGCATGGCCGACAGCGCCCGCCAGTCCTTCCGCCGCGCCGGCATCCCCCGCTTCCTCGTCACCGCCCAGCAAGCCCAGAACCGCATCACCGTGCGCGTGGAGGATCCCACCAAGATCGCCCAGGCCATGGGCCTGCTGCGCGAACTCTCCACCGCCCAGCCCGGCCAGCGCCCCGATCTCGAATTCGAACAGGCGCCTGATGGCCTGATCACCGTCACCCTCTCCCCCATCGGCCTGCGCGAACGCGCCACCGCCGCCGTCGGCCAGTCGATCGAGATCGTCCGCCGCCGCATCGACGAAACCGGCGTCGTCGATCCCGTCATCACCCGCCAGGGCGAAGCCCGCATCGTCGTCCAGCTTCCCGGCGTGGAAGACCCCAACCGCATCAAGCAGTTGCTGGGCAAAACCGCCCGCATGACCTTCCGCCTCACCGATGAATCCGCCAACATCAGCCAGGCCGTCCCGCCCCCGGGCGTCGATTTCCTCACCCTCGAAGGCCGCGGCGGCGGCCGCATCGCCGTGCGCCGCCGTATCGAGGTCGATGGCGCCAACCTCATCGACGCCCGCGCGGGGCAAGACACGCGCAACAGCCAATGGGTGGTGAACTTCACCTTCGACAGCGTCGGCACCCGCCGCTTCGCCGAAATCAGCCGCGCCAATGTCGGCCGCCCCTTCGCCATCGTGCTGGATGACAAGGTCATCTCCGCCCCGGTCATCAACGAACCGATCGTTGGCGGCCGCGGCCAGATCAGCGGCAACTTCACCGCCGCCAGCGCCAACGAACTGGCCATCCTGCTCCGCGCCGGCGCACTCCCCGCCCCGCTCACCGTCATCGAGGAACGCACCGTCGGCCCCGAACTGGGGGCAGACGCCATCCGCGCCGGCGCCCTGGCCATCGGCGTCGGCTTCGTCCTCGTGCTCGCCTACATGGCCGTGTTCTACGGCCTGTTCGGCTGGTTCGCGAACGTGGCCATGATCGCCAACCTCGTGCTCATGATCGCCATCCTTTCGCTGATGGAAGCCACCCTCACCCTGCCCGGCATGGCCGGCATCCTGCTCACGCTGGGCCTCTCGGTGGATGCCAACATCCTCATCAACGAACGCATCCGCGAGGAAGTGATCGCGGGAAGATCGCCGCTCAACGCCATGCAGCACGGCTACAGCCGCGCCTTCTCCACCATCCTGGACAGCAACGCGACAGGCTTCCTCAGCCACGTCATGCTGTTCACCTTCGGCGCCGGCCCCGTGCGCGGCTTCGCCATCACCATCACGGTCGGCATCCTCACCTCGATGTTCACCGCCACCGTGGTCGCGCGCCTCCTGATGGTGCGCTGGTATGCCCGCAACCGGCCTCAGGCGCTGCCGGTATGACGATGCCCAATTTCCCCGAATCTTCCCTCCCCCCGTCCTTCACGGGGGGAGCCGGAGGGGGGCAGCCCGGCCGCCCTGCCACGACCGCAAGCGCCTGCTAGGACGAAGCCATGTTCATCCGCCCCCTCTTCCGCATCGTCCCGGACAACACGAACTACAAGTTCATGAAGGGCCGTTACCTCGGCCTCATCGTGTCCGCGTTCCTGTCCACCGCCTCGGTGATCCTGTTCTTCCATCCCGGCCTGCACCTCGGCATCGATTTCGCCGGCGGCATCGTCATGGAAATCCGCACGCCAGGCCCCGCCGACATCCCGGCCCTCAAGCACGGCCTCGCCCAGAAGGGCCTCGGCGAACCCGCCATGCAAAGGTTCGGGGACGACAACGCCGTCATGATCCGCCTCGGCCCCCAGCCGACGGAAGCCGAAAACCAGAAGATGATCACCCGCGTCCGGGAATCGCTGGAGGCCACGGCGCCGGGCACCCGCATCGTCCGCACCGATGCCGTGGGGGCCGCCGTCTCCGGCGAGCTGTTCCGCGATGGCATGATCGCGCTCGGCGTCTCGATGCTGATGATCCTGATCTACATCTGGTTCCGCTTCGAATGGCAGTTCGCCGTCGGCGCCGTCATCACCCTCATCCTGGACATCACCAAGGCCATCGGCTTCCTGGCCATCACCGGGCTGGATTTCGACCTCGTGATGGTCGGCGCCATCCTCTCCATCCTCGGCTACTCCACCAACGACAAGGTCGTGGTGTACGACCGCATGCGCGAAAACCTGCGCCGCTACAAAACCATGCCGCTGCGCGACCTGATCGACCTGTCGATCAACGAAACCCTCAACCGCACCGTCGGCACGTCGATGACCATCTTCCTGGCCTCCGTGCCGCTGGTCATCTTCGCCTCCGGCACCTCGCTGGCCGGCTTCGCCTGGATGAACCTGTTCGGCGTCATCGTCGGCACCTCGTCCTCCATCTTCATCGCCGCCCCGATCCTGCTCTTCCTGGGCGAAAACCGCCTGCGCCGGGATGCCCAGGCCCACGCCAAGCCGGCCGACGCCCCCGCCGCGCAATAGCCCATGGCCCCCGGCCCACGCCTCCCCCGCGCCCAGGCCCGGCATCCTGACCCCCCTCCCCTGGGGGGCTTGGGCCGCGCAGCGGATCAAGGGGCAATGAGGGATGGGTCGCGCGCCGCAGCAGGCATCACCCGCCGCAGCCTCCTCGCCGCCACCCTCGCCCTGCCCGCCACGGCCTCCGCCCGCACCCAACCGCCCCCCACCCCGCCCCTGCTCTCCCTCGTCGTCGGCAGCCCGCCGGGCCGCGGCGCCGACCCTTCCGCCCGCGCCTTCGCGCCGTTCCTGGAACGCCATCTGCGCAATGTGCGCGTGGCCGTGCTGAACCGCCCCGGGGAGGCCGGCCTCGCCGCCCTGCGCCTCCTTGCCAGCTCCGATGCCTCCGGCCTCACCCTGGGCTGGGTCAGCAGCCCCACCCTGCCCGCCCGCATGGTGGACCGCGACGCGCCGGGCCTGCTGGATCGCCTGCGCCTGGTCGGCGCCGTGCAGAAGGAACCGCTGGTCTTCGTCTCCAGCCCGCGCTCCCCGCTCGCCTCGGTCGGCGACCTGCTGCGCCGTGCCGGGGAGGATAGCGCCGCCATGGCCCTCGGTACCCCGCCGGAAGGCAGCCCCGGCCACCTCGCCGCCCTGCGCCTGCAAGCCCTCACCGGCACCAAGCTTCAGATCGTCGCCTTCCCGTCGGCCACCGCCGCCCGCCAGGCTGCCCAGGGCGGCCACGCCGCCGCTGCCGTCCTGGCCATGGGCGACGCGATCGAGGCCCTGCGCGAAGGCACGCTGTCCGGCCTCGGCGTCGCCACCCGCCGCCCGCACCGCGCCATGCCCGATGTCGCCCCGCTGCACGCCTCCGGCGTCGCCCTGCAAGCCACCATCCTGCGCGGCCTCGCCCTGCCCGCCGCCGCCGACCCCGCCCGCATCGCCGCCCTGCAAGCCGCCCTGGCCCGCATCGCCACCGACCCCGAATTCATCGCCGCCGGCGACGAATCCGGCTTCCAACCCATCACCCTCCCCGGCCCCACCTGGACCGCCGAGGTCGAGAAAGACCACACCATCCTCACCACCCTCTGGTCCCTATCCCCCTGGACCCCGACCCCCGCCGGTTAGAGAAACAAGCACTCCACCACCCGGCGTAGGGCGGAACGCGAAGCGGTTCCGCCATCTCCCTCTCCCTTTTCCGCAGCAGAGCAGGCTCAAGCCCGCCACCGCGCGGAGAACAAAGAAGCAAGCGGCCACAAAGACACTAAGACACAAAGAAGCAAGCCAAGGGAGAAGAAAACTATCTCCCCCACCCGAAGATGAGCGGAACGCGAAGCGACTCCGCCACCGGCTTCCTCCTCCCTTGCCTTGCTCCTCTGTGTCTCTGTGCCTCTGTGGCCCCTTTCTTTCTTAACCTCTCCACACCCCCAGCCTCTTCCCACTTCCTTTGTGTCTTAGTGTCTTAGTGGCCACTTCCTTGCTTGCTGCCTTACTTCTCTCCCCCATGCGCAGCAGGGGGGAGCCGGAGGGGGGCTCTTGGGATGCCCACACCCCACCACCAGCAAAAATCCCCGCGCACCCCCTTGCACCGCCACCAATGGTTAGTTATATATCTAACCATGATCCAGTTCACCCCCTTCCTCACCAGCCTGATCCAGGGCCTGCGCCGCGTCATCACGCGCGCAGCCCCTGTCGTCAGCGCGCCCGCACGCCCGATCTGGGCCGGGCCCGAGCTGCGCTGGATCATCGCCCCCCATGGCGACCTGCCGATCCTCCCCGGCCCCGTCTGGACCCTCCTCTGGCTCCGCCTCCACCGCCTCAGCAACCGCCTCAACCGCCTCTACGAGCGCTGGCAGCAAGGCACCCTCCCCAAACCCCGCAAACCCACCCAACGCCCAAAAACCGTCCGCACACCCCCGCCCCAGATCCCCGAACTCCCCGCCCCCGGCATGCCGTTGGTCGAAGCCCCCACCCGCCTCCCCCAAGGCCGAGGCTGGATCACCCGCCGCATCCCCGAAGCCGGCCCCAGCGGCGGCCACCTCCACGATCTCCTGCAACAGCCCAACACCCAGGATTTCGTCCAAGCGGCCCCGCAAGCCGCCCGCCTCCTGCGCCCCCTCTGCCACGCTCTCGGCGTCGATCAGCCCACGTGGCTCCAGCTCCCCCCACGCCCGCGCCCCGCGCGCAAGCCCAGGCCGGCCAAGCCCCGCCGCCTGAAACTCACCGACCCGATCCTGAACCTGCGCCCCTACGAAATCGCCGCCGCCCGCTACTTCCACAAAAAATACGGCCGCGACTGAGCACCCCCAGCCGTGGCCAAATCATTACGTTATCAGAAAATTACGCCATCACCCGTATTGCGGCACGTCCAGCGAAACCACAATCCCGGCATTGGCAATCACCGCGGTGTCCTTCGCGCCCACCACATCCAGCCCGCCCTTCACCACCTTCACCGTCACCACCCCATACGGCAGCGAGGCGCGCACCCGCTCCACATCCACCTGCGAGGGTTCCTGCACCCCGATCGTCACATCCACCTGCATCTTGTGGATATCCAGCCCCAGCGACCCCACCAGGCTCATCGAGGAATGATGCAGCGCATCCTGCACCGCCCGCAGCGCCGCCTTGGTGTAGTCGCTGCCATGCAAATCATTGCCCATCCCCATCTCAAGGATGATCCGCTTCAACGCCGTCTTGCGCGCCATCACACGGTCTCCTCAGGCAGGTCGAGCCACACCACCGCCGCCGCCGTCGCCATCACAGTGGACCCGGTGCCGGAAGCGTTCGGAATCTCCAACCCGCCTTCCACCACCTCGCAGGTCCCCGTCCCATGCGGCAGCACCGCCAGCACCTGCGCGGTATCCACCGCCTCGGGCTTCGGCACCCCGATCTTCACCTCCACCTTCATGGAGTCGATCGGCACCCCCAGCGCGGCGGTCACCGTCAGCGAATTGTGCCACAGCGCATCGCGCAACGCGCGAACCGCCGCCTTGGTATAGTCGGTGCCCCGGATATCGGTCCCCATGCCGATCTCCAGCACCATCCGCTTCATCGCCATCTACTTGTTCTTCCAGTTCGGCTTGCGCTTTTCGGCAAATGCCTTGGGCCCCTCGATGTAGTCCTCGCTCTTCATCATCGCGTCCTGCATCGGGTAGCGCGCATTCAGCGCATCGCGCAGCGTCGGCTCGTTCATGCCGCGATACACCGCCTGCTTCGATGTCCGCACCGCCATCGGCGAGCATTCCAGGATCATCTCCGCCCACCGCTTCGCCGCCACCAGCGCCTCGCCCTGCGGCACCACCTCGGTCACGAAACCCAGCTCCTTGCCCTCCGCGGCCGGCACCCGCCGCCCGGTCAGGATCATCCCCAGCGCCTGCTTCTGCGGGATCATCCGCGGCAGCCGGTGCACGCCACCCGCGCCCGCGATCAGCCCCACCCGCGGCTCCGGCAGCGCGAAGATCGCATTCTCCGCGGCGATGATAATGTCGCAGGCCAGCGCGATCTCGAACCCGCCGCCCATCGCCACCCCGTTCACCGCGGCAATCAAAGGCTTGTCGAGATCAAAGCGGTTGCAGATCCCGGCAAACCCGGTCCGCGCCCCCTGCCCCCGCTTGCCCGCCGCCTGCACCTTCAGGTCATTCCCCGCCGAGAACGCCCGCTCCCCCGCCCCGGTCACGATCCCCACCCAGAGGTCATCGCGCGCCGCGAACTCGTCCCACACCTGCTCCAGCTCCAGATGCGCATCGCTATGCAACGCGTTCAGCACCTCCGGCCGATTGAGCGTGACGATGCGTATCCGCCCCTCGTCCTCGACCTTGCAGAATTGATAATCGGCCATTCCGGCGCTCCCTCATCCCGTCCCCAGACTGCGCCACACAAGCCTGCGCCGCGCAACCCCACCACCAGCGGCCACTTGGTTGCGATCCCCTTGCCATCGCACCCGCCCCGCAGTACCCGTTAACCTCTTCTCGCCTGGTTCCTGCTAGAACCCCGCCATCGAACTCCGCGCCAGAACGACGCACTCCCTTCCCTGACCAGCCCCCAGCGGGCCAGCCGGGTTGCCATGAGCGTCGCTGACACGGTCTTCCATGTTTCCGATCTCGCCGGCCTCAACGCCGCGCTGCGCAGCGCAGCGGCTGGCGAAGGCACGTATACCATCGCGCTGGACGTGCCAGACGGCACGCTCCGCCTGAACGACGCGCTGCTGGCGGTGAACCTCACCGCGGGATCGCGCCTCACCATCGAAGGCAACGGCGCCACGCTCGATGGCCTCGGCACCCAGCGCGGCCTGATGGTGCTGGGCGGCACGGTGGAAATCCGCGACCTCGCCATCACCCACGCCCTGGCCCGCGGCGGCGATGGCGGCAGCGGCTTCTACGGCGGCGGCGGCGGCGCCGGCCTCGGCGGCGGCCTGTTCGTCGGCGCCGCCGGCGTGGTGACGCTGCGCGGCGTAACCTTCACCGGCAATGCCGCACAAGGCGGCAATGGCGGCGACGGCCTGGGCACCGGCGCCGGCGGCGGCGGCGGCCTCGGTGGCGACGGCGGCGCCGGCATCGGCCCAAGTGAATTGTTCTACGGCACCGACGACCCCACCGGCTTCGGCGGCGGCGGCGGCATCGGCCGCGGCGCCACCGGCGGCACGCTGGGTGCCACCGAGGCAGGCGGCGCCGGCATCGTCCCCGGGGCAGCCTCCGGCGGGCGCGGCAATGATTTCGACCTCGGCGGCATCGAGGGCGGCGGCGGCGCATCCGGGCGGCTGGCGAACTTCCTCAGCATGGCCGGCGGCGGCGGCATCGCCGGGCACGATGCCGGCAACGCCATCCCGCTCGGCTGGGGCACAGGCGGTTTCGGCGGCGGTGCCGGCGGCACGCTGGGCACCTATGGCGGCACGGTGGGCGGCTTCGGCGGCGGCGGCGGCGGCAGCTTCGGCACCCATGGCCGCGGCGGCTGGGGTGGCGGCAGCGGTGGTGCGGCCCGCGGTACCGGCGCCTCCGCCGGGGTGGGTGCCGGCGTCGGCGGCGTAGACGCAGACGGTGCGGCCGGCGGCGGCGGGCTCGGCGGCGGCGGCGCGATCTTCGTGCAAGCCGGCGGCAGCCTCACCGTCGTCGGCGGCGGTATTTCCGGCAGCACCGCCATCGGCGGGCATGGCGGCGAAGGGCCACTGTTCGGGGCCTACGGCGCAGACGGGCGCGGCCTGGGCAGCGGCATCCTGCTGCAGGGCGCCCAGGTGCTGATCCTGGCGGGCACGCTGACCGTGGCCGACGTGATCGCCGATGCGCCGCTGGTGGGCAGCGGAGCCGGCACGGGCAGCCTGGTGATCGCCGCCGGCGGCACGGTGACACTGAGTGCGGCAAACCCCTTCGCCGGCGGCGTAACGCTGCAGGACGGCGCCGTGCTGGCGCTGGCCCGTGCGGAGGCGGCCGGCACCGGCACGATCCGCTTCGGCGAAGGAGCCGGCACGCTGGTGGTGGAGGGCACGCAGGGCCCGCTGGCGAAGCTCGCCGGGCTGGGCGAGGACGATACGATCCTGCTGCGCGGCATCCATGCGGCCGGTGCCAGCGCGATCCTGGAGCCTGGCAACCGGTTGCGGGTGGGCGACGGCGTGTTCGAGCTGGCACTGAACCTCGATACCGGCTTCGACCTCGCAGGACGGCGCGTGGCGCTCTCGGCCGCGACAGGCGGGGGAACGCAGCTGCGGCTGGTGCCGACGGCGCTGTCGTCCGTGGCCTGCTTCCGGCACGGCACGGCGATCGCCACGCCATTCGGCGATCTGGCAGTGGAGCGGCTGCGCATCGGCGAAACCGTGCTGACACGGGGCGGGCTGGCACGGCGCATCCGCTGGATCGGGCGGCGGGAGGTGACGGGGCCGGAGATGGCAACGGCGCCGGAACTGCGGCCGGTGTTGCTGCGGCGCGGGGCGCTGGGGCCGGGAATCCCAAGCCAAGACCTGTATCTTTCGCCACAACACGCGGTGCTGGCGGGCGGGTTGCTGATCCCGGCAGCGGCACTGGTGAACGGCACAAGCATCCTGCGCACGGCGCCGGTAGGCGGCATGCAGTATTGCCATATCGAACTGGACGACCAGGCGCTGGTGCTGGCCGAAGGGGCACCGTGCGAAACCTTCCTGGACGCGGACAGCCGGGCGATGTTCCACAACGCCGCCAGCTACGCCCTGCTGGACATCGATCCCGCGGCCCCGCCCCCGGCCGCGCTGGCGATCCCCCGGCTGGAGGAAGGCTTCCGGGTGGAAGCAGTGCGGCGCGCCCTGGCACGGCGGGCCGGCGTGGCGCCAAGGGAGGCCAAGGGCACGCTGCGCTTCAATGTGGAACGACGCACGGCCGGCGTGCTGGAAGGCTGGGCCTTCGATGCGGCGGTGCCCGAAGAGCCGGTGGAGCTGGACCTGCGCGCCGGCGGCGAGGTGCTGGCGCGCGGGGTGGCGAACCGCTACCGCATCGACCTCGACCGCGCCGAGTTGGCAGGCGGGCGCTGCGGATTCCGGATCAGCGTGCCAGAGGGGCCGTTGGGCTTGTTCCGGGCACGCGACGGAGCGTGGCTGGCGGGGGTCTAGGCCCCCGCGCCGACTGCTACCGGCCCTTGAACTTCGGCTTGCGCTTCTCCTTGAACGCGGTCACGCCTTCCTTGTGGTCGTGGGTCATGCCCAGGGTGGGCTGCACGAAGGCTTCGTATTCCAGGTAGTCCTCCAGGCTCGGGCCGCTGGCGACGTGGAACAGCTTCTTGGACAGGCCCAGGGCGAAGGTGGGGCCCTCGGCGAGATCGGCCGCCATGGCGTTGGCGCGGTCCATCAGCTCCGCATCGGGGATGACGTGGTTGACCAGGCCGAGGCTCTTGGCCTCCGCGGCATCAAACACGCGGCCGGTGAAGACCAGCTCCTTGGCGATGTTCATCGGCAGGCGGCGGGCGAGGAACCAGATGCCGCCGCCATCGGGCGCATAGCCGATGCGGCGGAAGGTCTGGCCGAAGCGGGCGGTGTCGCTGGCCAGCACGATGTCGCAGCCGAGCACGAGCGACATGCCGATGCCAACGGCGTGGCCGCGCACGGCGCAGATGACTGGCTTTTCCAGCGCATGCAGGATGCGCATGTAGGTTTGGCTGAGGCCCTGCAGCCGGTCGCGCCGGTCGCGCAGGTCCTGGTCTGCCATCTTGTCGATATCGGCACCGGCGCAGAAATTGGTGCCGGCGCCGGTGAGGATCACGGCGCGGACATCGTTGTTGAAGCGCAGGGACTGGAAGGCCTCGATCAGTTCCTCGCGCATTTCCTTGGTGAGCGCGTTCATGCGCTCCGGCCGGTTGAGCATCACGGTGGCCACGGCGCCTTCGATGGTGGTCTGGACGTGCATTGGCGGTTCTCCCTTTCGGGGGAGTTTGGCGCGGGCCGAGGGGAGAAGAAAGGGAGGGAAACCGCCAAGGCGCCAAGGACGCCACGGAATGCGCCAAGCCTTCCTTGGCGTCCTTGGCGCCTCGGCGGTTCCCTCGCTCCACGTTGACGCTGCCCGGGTGTTTCCGCAGGCTGGCTGCAACGAGGAGGACCGCCATGCCGTTGCCGCAACAGTTCCGCCGCCTGCGCCTGCCGGTGATCGGCTCGCCCATGTTCATCGTCTCCTCGCTGGACTTGGTGGAGGCGCAGTGCCGGGCGGGCGTGCTGGGCACATTTCCGGCGTTGAATGCGCGGCCGCAGGAAGAGCTGGCCGTTTGGCTGGAGGAATTGCAGGGGCGGCTGGAAGGCACGCACGGCCTGTATGGCGTGAACCTGATCTGCCATGCCAGCAACGACCGGCTGGCGGGCGACCTCGCCACCTGCATGAGGTTCAAGGTACCGCTGATCATCACCTCGCTTCGCCCGCCCTCGGAGGTGGTGCAGGGGGCGCATGAATATGGCGGGCTGGTGTTCCACGATGTGACCACGGTGCGCCATGCGGAGAAGGCGGTGGAACAGGGGGTGGATGGGCTGATCCTGGTGTGTGCCGGCGCGGGCGGGCATGGCGGGGCGACCTCGCCCTTCGCGCTGCTGCCGGAGGTGCGGAAGTTCCATGACGGCACCATCATCCTGGCAGGCGCGATCTCCGACGGTGCCTCCGTGCTGGCGGCGCAGGCGATGGGGGCGGACATGGTGTACATGGGCACCCGCTTCATCGCGACGCAGGAGGCGAATGCGGTGGAACCCTACAAGCGGATGATCGTGGAGAGCGGCAGCCGCGACGTGACCTACACCAATGTCTTCTCCGGCGTGCACGGCAACTACCTGAGCAAGAGCATGGTCGCGGCCGGGCTCGATCCGGCGAACCTGCCGGTGGTGGAAACAGGCAAGACCTACGTTGCAGGGCACAAGCGGGAGAAGCCGAAGGCCTGGAAGGATATCTGGGGCGCCGGCCAGGGCGCCGGTGCGATCGACGACATCCCGCCGGTGGCCGCGTTGGTCGATCGTCTGGAGCGCGAGTATCGCGCCGCGGCGTCGCGCGTGGCGGGGCTGGTGTCGTGATGTTGCCGCTGCAGGGCGTGAAGGTTGTCGAGATCGCGGAGAACCTCGCGGGCCCTTATGCCGGGCAGATCCTGGCGCTGATGGGCGCGGAGGTGCTGAAGGTGGAACGCCCGGAAGGCGACAACGCCCGCGGCTGGGGCCCGCCCTTCCATGGCGGCATGGCGACGACCTTCCACGCCATGAACCAGAACAAGCGCAGCGTGACACTGGACTTTCGCAACGAGGACGATTTCGCCTGGCTGATCGAGCGCATCGGCCAGAGCGACGTGGTGCTGCAGAACCTGCGGCCTGGCGCGCTGGAAAAGCTGGGCCTGGGGGCGGAGGCGCTGGTGCGGGCCAATCCGCGCCTGGTCTACTGTTCCTTGTGGGCGCTCGGCGCGGTGGGGCCGCGGCGGATGTCACCGGGGTTCGAGCCGATGGTGCAGGCTTTTTCCGGGTTGTTCGCGCTGAACGGTGACCCGGCGGGCGCGCCGAGCCGGATCGGGGTGCAGGTGCTGGATCTCGGCACCGGGATGTGGGCGGCGATGGGCATCCTGGCCGCGCTGCTGCGGCGCGAGCGCACCGGGGCCGGTGGGATCGTGGATACCTCCCTGCTGGAGACGGCGATGGGATGGATGAGCGGGCATTGGGCCGCCTATGCCGAAAGCGGCAAGCACCCGCAGCGCGACCGCAGCGGCAACCCGCGCGTGGTGGTGTTCCAGGCGCTGCCGACGGCGGACCGGGAACTGGTGGTGGCCGCGGCCAATGATCGGCTGTTCGCCAAGATGGTGGCCGAGCTGGGCCACCCCGAGTGGGCGCAGGACCCGCGCTATGCCACCAACGCCGCGCGGGCGGGGAACAAGGACGAGATCATCGGGCTGATCAGCGCCATCATGCAGACCCAGCCTTCGGCGTTCTGGGAAGAACGGTTCGAGGCGGCCGGCGTGCCGTGCGCACCGATCAACGACATGAGTGTGCTGAAGACCGATACGCAGGTGGCCGCGCTGGGGATGCTGGTGCCGCCGCCGGGGATGACTCTGCCGCTGATGGGGCTGCCGATCAGCTTCGATGGCCAGCGGCCGCCGGTGGTGAGCGGGGCGCCGGAACTCGGGGCCGACCAGGCCCTCCGGGGCGGCTAGCCCGGGGTTTTCGCGCAGGCCTCCCGCCACATCTGGCGCAGGCCCGCGGCGAAATGGGTGGCGAAGCGCGGCGCATCGCACAGCGGCGACGCCGCCACCCGGGCGCGCAGCCCGGCCCGCAGGTGCCGCAGCGCCGGGCGGTCGGCGCCGAGCGCGGAGACGATAGCGACATAGTCCTCGGCATCGCGCGCCACAGTGCCACTGATGCCGGCGGCGGCGAGATGGCTCTGCGCGTGGCGCCCGGCGAAGCTGTGGCCCGGCAAGGTGACCACGGGCACACCCATCCACAGCGCCTCGCACGTGGTCAGCCCGCCGCCATAGGGGAACGGATCCAGGCAGATATCGGTGGCGCCGTATTCCTCCAGCATGCGCTGCGGCGTGACGCTGCCGGTGAAGGACAGCCGCGCGGCCTCGATGCCGCCGGCGGCGAAGGCGGCGCACAGGCGCGATTGCACGCCCGGCAGGTGGTAGCCGTCGTAGACGAAGCGGATGGTGGCGCCGGGATTGGCCTGCAGCACGCGCGCCCACAGGGCGATCACGTCGTCGTTGACCTTGGCCGGGTTGTGGAAGGCGGCGAAGGTGAGTGGCCCGTCATCGCCCGCCGGAAGCGGTGTCACCTCCGGCGCGGCGGCGGGCGGATCGAAGCAGATATAGGCATCTGGCAGGCGCAGCACGCGCTCGCTCATCCAGGGGTCGTCGCATTCGGGCACCAGCAGGCGATCGGCGATCAGCCAGTCCATCGCATCGAGGCCGGTGGTGCCGACATAGCCGACCCAGCTGGCCTGCACCGGGGCCGCGCGGCGGGCGAAGACACCCAGGCGGTTGCCGCTGATGTGGCCGCTGAGGTCGAGCAGGATGTCGATCCGGTCCTCGCGCACCTGCCGGATCACGGCCTCGTCGGACTGGCCCTGGATCTCCCGCCATTCCGGGACCGCCTTGCGCAGGCGGCGGGCCATTGCGTCCTCGGACGGGGCGCAATCGTAGGCAACGAACTCCACCTGGGCGCGGTCGATGTGTTCCAGGGCACCAACCGCGAAGAAGGCGGTGGGATGGGCGCGGAAATCGGCGCTGACGAGGCCGACGCGCAGGGTGCGCCCGGCCTCCGCCGGCGTGGGTACGGGTGGCGGCGGGGTGGCCGGCAGGCGGGCGGCGATGGCGTGTTGCCATTCGCGGTGCAGGGCCAGCAGGCTCTCGGAGGTGACACCGGGCTGGTATTGCGCGGCCATCAGGCGATTGGAGCGGACCGTGGCGTCGGACGGATGCAGGCGCAGCCAGGCTTCCTCGCTGGCAATGGCGGCGGCCACTTCGCCGATACGCAGTTCGATGCTGCCGGCGTTGAAGGGCTCAAGAATGCCCGCGGTATCGGCCGCACGGGCACGGCGGTAGAGGGCGACGGCCCTGTCCCACTGCCGGTCGGCATCCAGCAGGGTGGCCAGGTTGTAGAGGGCGAGCGGGTGGTGCGGGTCGATGGCGAGCGCCTGCTCCAGCGTGGCCGTGGCGGCGGCGGCGTTCTCGGCGTGCAGCTCGGCCACGCTGAGCTGGAACAGGAACACCGCATAGCCGGGGAACCGGCCGGTAGCCTGTTGCGCCACCTGGCGCGCCTGCTCCAGCTCCCCTGCCTCGCCGTGCAGGCGGATCTGGGCGAGCAGCGGCGCCGTATCGGCAGGAGCGAGCGCCGCGGCACGGCGGAGATGGTGCAGCGCGCGGGTGGCGTGGCGGTTGGCCTCCAGCACGCGGGCCAGCAGGGCATGCAGCACGGGCGAGGCATCATGCCGGCGCAGGGCGGCTTCGAGCTTCCGCTGGGCCGGCTGGGTGCGGCCGGCGGCGGCCAGGTGGGCGGCCTGCTCGAGGGTTTCCGCGAGGTCCCTGGGCAGCATGGCGGGCGGGGCGGCTTGTCGTGTTCCGGACATGGTCCCTCGGAGTGGCGGCAATCGACGGGGGGGCTAAGGCGTGGGGGCCTGCTCGCTGACCCAGCGCCGGTAGCGCTCGGCCGAGGCGGCGATGGCGGGCTTGGCGCCGGATGGCATCTCTCGCTCCCACCAGGCGCCGTAGAGGCGATCGAAGGCGAAGGGGGCGATGGCCTGTTCGATGGCGGTCACGGCCCGGGCGGGCAGCGGGATGAGGGTGGGGTAGCTGCGCATGAAGCTGACCTTGGCGCGGTCCGGCAGGAGCTGGATGATGTCGCCGGTGAGGAGCGCGCCTTTTCCCGCCGCGCCGTCGCGCCAGTGCAGCATGGTGCCGCCATCGAAATGGCCGGGGGCGTTGATGAGGGTGATGCCGTCGGCCAGCGCGTGGGTGGGGCCGGACCAGAGGCGGATGGCGGGATCGGGGCGCTGGATGTGGGCGCGGTCGGCTTCGTGCAGCCAGACTTCGCAGCCGAAGGCGTGGGCCCATTCGGCCATGGCGCTGTAATAGTGCGGGTGGGAGATGGCGATCCTGCTGATACCGCCGAGGGATTTCACCAGGGCGATGGTGGCGGCATCCAGCAGGGTGATGCAGTCCCACAGGATGTTGCCCCCGGGGTGCACGATCAGCAGGGCGCGCTGGGCGATGGCGAAGGCGGGTGTGGTGCCGATGCCAAGCAGGTTGGGCTCATGCAGGCGCCAGGCGTTCATATGGGTGCGCTGGAGGTCGGGTAGCGTGGTCCAGCGCTGGCCGGCGGGGCCGACATACTGGCGTTCGTCCTCGCAGATCGGGCACGCGGCGGGCGGGGCGGAGCTTGGGGCGTGCTGGGTGCCGCAGGTGGTGCAGATATAGGGGGTCATGTGTGGTGGGCTTGGCTATCGGCGGGGGCTGCGGCGCGGTCTTCCATTCCGTAGTCGCGCAGCACGGCGGCGACGCGCAGGCGGTATTCGGCGAAGACGCCGCCGCGGCCGGCGGATTGGGTGGCGCGGTGGCGGGTGTGGTTGCGCCAGGCGGCGACCGCTTCCTCATCGCGCCAGAAGGAGAGGGAGAGCATCTTGTCGGGGTCGGTGAGGCTCTGGAAGCGTTCGACGCTGATGAAGCCATCCATCTTCAGGAGGTCTTCGCGGAGTTTGGCAGCCAGCGCGAGGTAGGCGTCGCGGTGGCCTTCGGCGGGGCGGACTTCGAAGATGACGGCGATCATGGCGTGGCCTTTCGGCTGTGGCGCGGCGGTGGCATGGTGGCACGGAACGAAGCCTGACGGGGAGATGAGCCATGGTTGATATTGCTGCCGCGCGTGCCGAGCTGGCGCCGACCGGGGTGCTGCGGGCCGGGGTCAACATGAGCAACTTCCTGCTCGTAACGGGCAAGGATGAGGCCGGCGGGCCGGTGGGGGTTTCGCCCAGCATGGCCGCCGAGGTGGCGAAGCGGCTGGGCGTGCCCTTGGTGAAGGTGCCGTATTCCAACCCCGGGCTGCTGGCGGATGCCGCCGGCACGGATGCGTGGGATATCGGGCTGATCGGCGCGGATCCGCTGCGTTCGGAAAAGACCGCGTTCACCGCGGCGTATTGCGAGATCGAGGCGACCTACATGGTGCCGCCGGGGTCGCGGCTCAAAACGATCGAGGACGTGGACAAGCCCGGCGTGCGCATCTGCGTTTCCGCCCGCAGCGCCTATGACCTTTGGCTGGAGCGCAACATCCAGCACGCGACGCTGGTGCGGACCGAGGGGCTCGGCGGTGCGTTCGAGATGTATCTGAAGGGCGGCGTGGATGCGCTGGCGGGGCTGCGGCCCGGGCTGATCGGGGACCACCCGAAGGCGCCGGGGCATGTGATCATGGACGGCAAGTTCATGGCGGTGCAGCAGGCGATCGGCTGCGGCAAGACGCTGATGGCGGGCCAGGCGTTCCTGCGTGCGTTCGTGGAAGAGGCGAAGGCGAGCGGTTTGGTGGCGTCGTTCATCGCCCAGCACAAGGTGGTCGGCCTGAGCGTGGCACCGGCGGGCTGAGGGGTTGCGGGCGCGCAGAGCGCGCGCCACGCTGACGGGAACGAAACGCAAGGAGACGCTGCCATGGACTACAAGCCGTTCGACCTGACCGGGAAGGTTGCGCTGATCACCGGGGGGAATTCCGGCATCGGGCTGGGCATGGCGCAGGCGATCGCCGAGGCCGGGGCGGATGTGGCGATCTGGGGCACCAATCCCGCGAAGAACGCCGCGGCCAAGGCGCAGCTGGAGAAGACCGGCCGCAAGATCCTGGCGCTGGAATGCGACGTGGGGGACGAGGCCGCGGTGGAGGCTTCCTTCGCGCGCACGCTGGATGCGATGGGGCGGGTGGACGGGTGCTTCGCCAATGCGGGCGTGGGGGCCGGGCGGTCCGTGCCGTTCCATGAATACGACACCGCGCTGTGGAACAAGGTGATGCGGGTGAACCTGGACGGGGCGATGTACACGCTCCGGGCCGCGGCGAAGCACATGGTGGAACGCGGCGGCGGCGGGCGGCTGGTGGGCACGGCCTCGCTGGCGGCGATCGAGGGTGCTGCGCGCAACGAGCATTACTCCGCCACCAAGGGCGGGCTGATTTCGATGCTGCAATCGATCGCGGTGGAGATGGCACGCTATGGCATCACGGCGAACGCGATCCTGCCCGGCTGGATCGAGACGGATATGACGGCGAATTCGATTGCGAACCCGAAATTCTCGGGCAACGTGATGCCGCGCATCCCGATGCGGCGCTGGGGCACGAAGGCGGA
>CANHKG010000100.1 GCA_947460455.1 Rhodospirillales bacterium
GCGGCAGACATCCGCCGTCGGCTGTCCGCCCTCCTGCTCTCGCAGGATCCCGATGATCTGCTCCTCGCTGAACCTCGACCGCTTCATCGTCCGTCTCCTTCAAAACGGACTCTACCCAAATCTGGAGGAGTTTCAGGGGCTCAGGTCACGTGCCCAGCGCGCTCTGGCGCTGTCCCCAGTGGACCAGAATGCACACGATTTTCTGGCGGCACTCTGCATTGCGCACTACTCCGCGGGAAACTTCGACGAAGCGGCGGCCTGGGGCCGACGTGCTCTTGCTGCGCCACCACTGTTGCTCGCCACCATCCGCTGGACGGCGGCATCCCTTGCCGCTGCCGGTCGGCATCAGGAGGCACGGGAAGTCGCCGCCGAAGGTCTGCGGGTCAGCCCCGAGCAGTGGGTTTCTAAGCTAGTGGCCAACAGCCCCTTCGTGAACCCCACAAAGCGCGAGGCGTACGGTCAACACCTTCTCGCGGCAGGCCTGCCACCGTAGCGCGGCCGTTTCTCACATCCTTAACGACCAGGAGTCCAAGTGTATGAGCGAACCGAAACCTCCAGCCGTACCCGCTGCAGCCTGGAGGAGCGTCAGCCCAACAAGCGACGGCGGCCCAGGCGGCTTCTACAGCGGCAACCGCACCAGTGACGGTGGGCCGGGTGGCCGAGCCGCGAACTCGCTGTTTGCCGGTATGGGGGATGTGCCGCCCTTCCTCGACGGTCCGCTCGCGGGCTGGGACCGATATGTGGTGCCTGACAGCACCACTAAAGGCCTGTTCGGCGCGAGGTTTCCCGACGACGGATGGGATCCGTTGATGAAGGCGGGCATCATTGCCGGCCGATTTGCGATGACTCAGAACTGGATGACAGAAACGGATCCTGGATATCCGCCTGACGATGTGCTTGCTTACCCTGAAAAAACCCCCAAAGAAGCGAAAATAACAGCGTGAAAAAAACTCGCCTCGGAATTGGAAAAAATGTGGCATCCAAATAATACAATTGACCAAAGGGACAAATAAGGTCCAGAAATTTTAGCGCAATCTGTCGGGTTCACGGGTTATTTTTTTAAATTACTCGGGTGTTCGACGGAGGTGCGGCCAAAAACGTTTTTGTTTCTGCTGGTGGGTATCTAGGTCGGGGCCCTTGTTTGCAGTCACTGGAAATGGAAATACCAAAGGGCGCGCCCTGGCCAAGTGTGGCCGGGGATCAACCCGATAATTCCGACCCCGCGCCATCCCGCCTACCCGAGCGGGCACGGCGTGCAATCGATGCTGATGGCTGCGATGGTTGCGGAGATTGCCCCTCCTTTGGCGTCTTCCGCGAAGAAAATCGCAGAGGGAATCACGAAGAACCGCGTGATAGCGGGCGTACATTATCCATCTGACGGAGAGGCTTCAGAACTTGTTGTGGATGGACGCAAAGACAAAATGCGGGGCCTCCACAGTCTGCTGCGGGGTTTCGATGACTACAAAACCATCAGGAATGCTGCATATCTCGAAATAAATGGGGCAGACTACAACGAAGAAAAACCCCAGTCTTCCCTAGAATAGATAACCTTCGAATTCAAAGCCAAAAAAATAAAGAAAAACAAAAATAAAGATCAGGATCTAAAAATGGCTTCGTTCTATAAGTATAGAGGGCGTTGCAGGTGTGGAGAAACATTCTCCGCGCCTGTCGCTTCCAGCATCAACGTTCGTCGACGCCCCAGCGTTCGAGACGATATTATCGCGGGCCGTCTTCATGCTCTGGAATGTCGCACATGTGGCCAACAGATCACGATCGATGCCGAGTTCTCTTATTTTGATGGGGATCGAAGGACACTGTTCTATGTTGTCAGCCGCTCCACAAATTTAGGTGCGGATGGCCGCAAGGCATTCCACGACCAAGTACAAAGAGCCGCGGAAACGGCTTCGCGCTTTGCATCCCTGGCGAATTGCCGGATTGTCTACGGCATGGACGAACTGCGCGGCTATCTGATCGCCCAGAACGACTCGATCCAGTATGCGACAATCGACCGCGCAAAATTGCTTATCCAGTATGACACGCCACGGGAGGGTCGAGAACCCGGCTTGAGGCTCCGCCTGACAGATGTAGCCCAGGACGGGACTTTGGTTTTTCAGGCGGCATCGAGCCAACGGGAATCAAAGCCGAGGCGCATCGCCGTTCCCAACTTGGACATGCCCCTTGGTGCGAGTTGGGCAAACCTCGAAATACGGACGCTTCTTCCTGCGTTAGCCAAAAGCAAACCCGACCTGACGCAGGGAGAGCGTGCGGCCCTGCAAGCACTAAGTCGCTATGCCCAGAAAGTGAGGCAAGGCGGATACGTCGATATGGTCAGCGACGAATTTCTCGAGATGATAAATGAATTGCCTTTGGGTGTGGCTTTGTCAGACGATGAACGCGCCGATTTAAAAGAGTTATTTGAGTTTGCGGGTCGCTATAGGTTTTATCGTCAACAAAGGCACCTTATTGGCATTCAATTCGGTAAAACACTTGACATGTACTGAATAGAGAATGAACTCACGGATGATTTGCCGTGGATCTGGGAAACCCTGGAACCTCTTCCCGATAGGGATGTCGAGGGGAACCCCGCTCTGGAAGACATTGATCTTGAACAAGATACGATGAGCACTTACGGCAATGACACCCATGTCATTACGATAGGGTCGGCTGACCTAGCGTCCTCAGAATTTGCACATATTCTGCGGCACGAGGTCGGGCACTCCGTCCACGAGAACGCTGAAAACACCCCCACGATAGATAATTGGTTGTGGGAGCGGTTTGGGTGGCGGGCATTTCATGTCGACAGACCTGACGAGGTTGATGAATGGGTGAATCTCATGGGGGGGTGGGGCCAGTTGACCGTCGCCGAACGTGCCGAAGTTAGATCCGAGATCTTACGAGTCGCGTCGGCTCGCAACCAATGGGAAGCCACTGAGCCCCCCGAAACGGCGAGTATGCGGCCCGGGCACCCTTGGAAGAATAGGGAACTTGGTCCTCGAAAGGCCTTCGAAAAGACGCCTGCCCATTGGTACGAAAAGCCGGATTGCTGGTATTCCGTGGGTACAAGACATTTTTTCTTTAATTTCTATTATCTTTGCCTCTGTACTGTCAACTCAGACGCGATCCACCTTGTCAAGGCAATGCCAAAAATGTATGCAGCGATGTCGGACCGTGAGTTTTTCGCCGAGCTCTATGCGGTTTTCCACCATCCCAGCGAACAGGTAAGGTCGATCCTTCCGCCGGATGTCGCAGACTGGCTGGCGCAGAATCTGGTCGATGCGGCGGGCTGATATACTGCTAGGTCGAAAACATCCTCCCCGGCACCCCACCCTCCCGCGAATACTCCATCCCCGTATAAGCCCCCCCCTGATACCGCTCCACCACCGGATCCCCGCTCAGCTTCCCCCCCATCTGCCCCGCGAACCCATCCGCACTATCCTCCGGCTTCCACCCCAGCGTATCCCGCGCATCCTTCCGCCAATACGTCCGGCTGTTCGCCGAAGCCCCCCAGATCACGCAGCTTTCCACCTTCTCCGCCAGCGTCGCTCGCACGCACAGCCGCACCAGATCATCGTAGCTCAGCCAGGTGGAGAGCATTCGCGCGTCGATGGGCTCCGGGAATGAAGACCCAATCCGCACGTTGATGTTCTCCACGCCGTGCTTGAACCAGTACATCCGCCCCATCAGCTCGCCATAGGCCTTGGAAAGCCCGTAATAGCCATCGGGCAGAAGCTGGCAGTCGTCGTCCAGCGCCTCGCTGCGTTCGTGGAAGCCGATGGCGTGGTTGCTGCTCGCGAACAGCACGCGCGCACCCTCGCGGCGGGCGGCTTCGTAGATGTGGTACAGGCCGCGGATGTTGGGGCCGAGCACTTCCTCAAACGGCCGCTCCACCGAAACGCCGCCGAAATGCAGGATCATGCCGCAGCCTTCGGCCAGGCGCAGGATCGTCACGCCGTCATTCAGGTCCGCCTTCACGAAGCGGCTGCCGGCCGGCACCGGGTCGGGGAAGGGCACGATATCCGTCAGCACCAGCTTCCAGCCCAGGGCCCCCAGGCCACGCGCCAACACGCGGCCCAGCCCGCCGGAGGCACCGGTGAGCAGCACGGGCTTTTCGGGAATCTGGCTCATCATCGCTCTCCTTGGTTTCGCCGCAGCAGGGCACCGGGGGGCCGCCTCCGTCAACACCTTGCGCGCCCGCGCCTCGCGCTGCACCTTTCGCCCATGCGCACCCTGAACGATCTCTCCGCCGCCCTTGCCGTTGGCAAGACCACATCCCGCCAGCTGGTGGAGGACTGCCTCGCCCGCATCGCCGACCCGGCCGGGGAGGGCAGCCGCGCCTTCATCAAGGTGGATGCCGAGGGTGCCCGCGCCGCCGCCGACGCGATGGACACGCTGCGCCGCGCCGGCCGCGCGCTGGGGCCGTTCGCGGGCATTCCGTTCAGCGTGAAGGACCTGGCCGGGATCGCTGGCCAGGTCACCACCGCCGGTTCCACCGTGCTGGCCGATGCCGCGCCGGAAGCGTCCAACGCGCCGGTGGTGCAGCGCATCGCCGAGGCCGGGTTCGTCATCATGGGCCGCACGAACATGACGGAGTTCGCCTTCTCCGGCCTGGGCATCAATCCGCATTACGGCACGCCGAAATCCCCGTGGGACCGTGCGACGGGCCGCATCCCCGGCGGCTCCTCCTCCGGCGCCGGCGTGTCGATCGCCGATGCCATGGCCTATGGCGCGCTGGGCACGGATACCGGCGGCTCCTGCCGCATTCCGGCGGCGATGAACGGCATCGTTGGCTACAAGCCCACCGCGCGCCGCGTGCCGATCACCGGCGTGGTGCCGCTCTCCACCAGCCTCGATTCGATCGGGCAGCTGGCCAATTCCGTCGCCTGCTGCGCCGCGATCGATGCGGTGTTCGCCGGCGAGCCGATCCCCGACCTCGCCGCCGCCCCGCTCGCCGGCCTGCGCCTGGGCGCGCCGGAAAACGCGGTGCTGGATGGCATGGATGCCGAGGTGGCCAATGCGTTCGAGGCCGCGCTGTCCAAGCTCTCGGCGGCTGGCGCGCGCATCGTGCGCCTCCGCCTGGCCGCGTTCGATGAGATCCCCCGCGCCAACGCCCGCGGCACCTTCGCCGCCGCCGAGGCCTGGGCCTGGCACCGCGAGCTGATCGCCGCCAAGGCCGCCGGCTACGACCCACAGGTGCTCAAGCGCATCATGCCGGGGCGGGACATGGCGGCCGCGGACTACGTGGCGCTGCTCTCCGCGCGCGCCGAAATCTGCGCCCGGGCCAATGCCGTCACGCAGGATTTCGATGCCATCGTGATGCCCACTTGCCCGCTGCTGCCGCCGCCGATCGCGGCCCTGGAGGCGGACAGCGATGCCTATACCCGGGTGAACCTGATGCAGCTGCGCAACTGCGCCTTCGGCAACTTCCTGGACCGCTGCGCCATCTCGCTGCCCTGCACCCAGCCGG
Source organism: Rhodospirillales bacterium (assembly GCA_947460455.1). Taxonomy (GTDB): domain Bacteria; phylum Pseudomonadota; class Alphaproteobacteria; order Acetobacterales; family Acetobacteraceae; genus CAMDGX01. The sequence goes on from CANHKG010000100.1 coordinate 5,465, forward strand.
GCGAGGCCCCGGTGGGGCTGATGCTGATGGGCGAAACGATGGGCGACGCCAAGCTGTTCCGTGTGGCGGCGGCGGTGGAGGCGGCACTGAAGTAAGGAAGCACGCTCTTTTTCTTCAGAAAAAGAAGGCGCTTGCTTAAACCTTGGGGGGAACCAAACCATGAGCAATCCTGAAATCGACGCCCTGCGCGCCGCCATCGCCGCACGGCCGAAGGCGGCAGACCTCGCCGAGATGCGCCGCGGCATCGATGCCCGCGGCCTGGCGAACAAGCTGGCCGACGACGTAACGGTGGAGCCGGTGACCGCCGCCGGGGTGAAGGCCGAGTGGACCTCCACGCCGAACGCCGCAGCCAACCGCGCGATCCTGTATTTCCATGGCGGCGGCTTCGTGATCGGCTCGCTGGACAGCCACCGGCATGCGGTGGCGGAGATGGGCCGGGCGGCAGCCACCCGCGTGCTGGCGCTCGACTACCGGATGGCTCCGGAGCATCCGTTCCCGGCGCCGGTGGAGGATGCGGTGGCCGGCTACCGCTACCTGCTGGCCCAGGGCTACGCGCCGTCGCACATCGCGCTGGCCGGCGACAGTGCCGGCGGCGGCCTGGTGGTGTCCGCCCTGCTGGCGATCCGCGACGCCGGGCTGCCGCAACCGTCCTGCGGCTGGTGCATCTCGCCCTGGATCGACATGGAAGCCACCGGCGCCTCTATCACCTCGAAGTCCGGCGAGGACCCCTCGGTGCAGAAGGCCGGGCTGGAGTTCATGGCCAAGACCTATCTGGGCGGGGCGGATCCGAAGAACCCGCTGGCCTCGCCGCTGCATGCCAATTTCACCGGCCTCGCCCCGCTGCTGATCCAGGTGGGCGCGGCCGAAACGCTGCTGGACGATTCAACGCGGCTGGCCGCGCTGGCCGGGGCGGCCCACGTGGCCGTCACGCTCGAAGTGTGGCCGGAGATGATCCACGTCTGGCACGTCATGCATCCGGTGCTGGCGGCCGGGCGCCGCGCGATTGTCAATGGCGGCGCCTTCGTGCGCGCCACGATGGACGGCGCCACGCCGGTATCGCCGCGCGTTCCCTAAGCGTCAGGGCGCGACCGGCAGCACGATGCTGTCGCTCGCGCCCGAGAGCATGTCGGTCACCCGCACCCGCCACAGTCCCTGCGGGTCGTTGGCGGCAAGCGGCAGGCGCCAGGTGGCCGGCGCGCTGCGCAGAACCATGTTGCCGCCATAGCGCGGCATCGCCGTGCCATCGGGCGCGGTAACCTCCACGCGAAGCGCGGTGGCCTCGGCGGGTGTGGCGCCGGCGAGGGCGATCCGCAGCTCCGCGACCTCGCCCGCCCGCAAGCCCGCACCGGCCGTGATGCTGGGGGCGGGCAGCCGGGAGGGCGCGAGGGCGAGGATCACCGGCTCGGGCCCGGCGAGGCGCAGCGCGATGCGGCCATGGGTCTCCGGCAGGCGGCCGCCGCGGCGCAGGTCGTGGGCGATGTGGCCCTGGGGCAGGGTCAGCACGATGTCGGTGGGGCCATCACCCAGGGCGCGCAGGCCCACCAGCAGTACCTTGCCGTTGGCCAGAACACGGCTTTCCACGCGCGCGGCGGGGCCACCGGCGGTGGCGGCGATGCGCAGCAGGGGGGCCGCTTCCGCGCGGGCGAGCAGGGCGGCGAGCGCGGGCAGGGCGGCCTCGTCGGCGTCCGGCAGGCGGGCGATGGCGCGGGCGGGGGCAAGGTTGGCCAGTTGCGGATGCGCCAGCAGGCGGCTGCGGCCGTCGTAGCGGCCGGGCGTGCCCATCATCAGCACCGTGCCGCCACGCGCGGCGAAGGCGCGGATCTCGGCGGCCTCGGCGTCCGACAGGGCGGAAACCTCGGGCAGGATGAGCAGCCGCACGCCGGGTTTGCGCAGCGCGCCGCCGGCAACCAGGGGTGAGGTGAGCCAGCGCGGCTGGGCGCCGAGCGTGGAAAGCAGGCGCGCTGCCCGCTCCCGCGCGGCGCGATGCGGCGGGGTGAAGAACCATTCCTTCTCGGAATCGCGTTCCACCCAGCGCGGCCCCACCGCCAGCTGCTCCTCCAGCCACTGGGTGCGGAAACTGGCCTGGGAATACAGGATCGCCACCCCGTCATGGTGCGGTTGGCTGGCGATCAGCTGTGCGCCCAGCCCGCCGGAGAGCTCGCGCAGCACGGGGGCAAGGCCGGTGGTGCGAGGCGAGGCAGGGTTCAGCAGCGACGCATCCTCGTCCCACAGCACCAGCCCGCGGCTGCCCAGCAGCGCCTGGCGCCAGATGCCGGCGATCTCGCCGGGGCCGGAGGCAAAGTTGGTGTTGAGCAGTACGGTCCCCGGGCTGAGGGAGCGCACGATCTCCATGTTGTTGGCGTTGTCGTAGATCTCCAGCGCATCGAGCGCGCCGACGAGCAGGCCGTAATCGTAGCCACCCCAGCCCGGCACCTGCGCGCCGGCGATGCCGGAAAGTGCGGTGGGGTCCGCCTTGTGCAGCGCATCGGTGCCGGCCCGCAGCGCGCGGGCGAAGGCGATGTCCATCCATGCCTTGAAGTCGGCCCAGGCGGACCAGTTGCGGTCGGCGCGGGCGATCGCCTCCGTGGTGGTCAGCGGCATCACCGCATCCCACGTGGCAAAGCTGCTGCCCCATTGCCGGTTGAGCGCCGCGAGGTCGCGGTATTGGTCGCGCAGCCAGGTGCGGAACCCGGCCAAGGACTGCGCGCCCATGTCGAAATCCCAGGCCGCGGCGAGGTCGGCGATCCCCGCCTCGTCGGCCAGGTCGTACCACAGCGGGCGATAGGGGCCGAGATGGCGCACGGTGGCGCGGATGCGCTCCTGGATGCGGGCGATCCAGGCGGGGTCGGAAAGGCTGGGCTCGCGATGGAACACGGTGGGGTCGGCCGGGTTCTCGCGCTGGCGGCGGCGGGTTTCGTCCCACAGCCAGGTCACGCTGAGATTGGGGCGCCAGCGGTGATAGTTGGCGTAGAAATCGGTGGCGATGTTCTCCAGGTACCAGCGCGTATCGGCGGCAACCAGCGCGGCCATGCGGGTCTCGGCCACGCCGGGGTCATAGGGATCGTCGCGGCTCGGGATCACCTTGCCGGCGGCGATGCCCAGCGCCTGCAGCCGGCGGCGGCCTTCCGGATCGGCGTCGTGCCAGTATTGCGCCACCCAATCGTGCCAGCCGGCCGGGGGCCGTGCGATGAAGCGCGCCTCCTGCCGGCGGGGCGGCTGGCCGGCGAGTTCCAGCGTCGCCACCAGCGTGTTGGACATCGCGATGGCGCGCCGCATGTCCAGCGGGATCGCCACCTCCCGCGCCGCACGCAGGTCGAGCGGGATGCGGCGGCGCTCCACCACGCGGCCCAGCGTGTCGGTCCATTCCAGCGCGAGGGTGCCCGCGCCGGTGGCGGGCGCATCGAAGCGCCACAGCGCCCGCACCTGTGGCCCGCCCTGCTGCGCGGCGTCCGGCGGCACCAGCGTGTCGGCGGCGGCAGGCAGCGGCAGGCCAAGCAGCAGCAGGGCCGCCAGGGTAGCGGCGGATGCCCGCTTCCAGGCCAGCACCACCGGCAGCAGCACGAAGGTGACCAGCAGCGTGGCGCCGAGGCTCCACAGCAACAGGGCGCCCATGCTGGCCGTGCCCGGGTGGGCACTGGCCGCCAGCGAGCCGAAGGCGGTAGCGGTGGTCAGCGCCGAGAACAGCACAGCGCGCGCCGTGGCGGTGCCCAGGAAGCGCGTGGCCCCGGCGGCGCGGTTCATCACGAAATACACGTTGAACGACACGCCCACCCCCAGCAGCAGCGGCAGCGCGACGATATTGGCAAAGTTCAGCGGCAGGGGCAGCAACACGATCACGGGAACGGTCAGCAGCGCGGAGGCGAGCAGGGAGCCAAGCACCAGCGCCACGTCCAGCGGCCGGCGCAGCATGGCGAGCAGCAGAACGGCGATCACCGCCAGCGCCCCCAGCGCGGCCGTGACGAAGGCGCCGACGATGGTGCCCGCGGTTTCCACGATCGTGACCGCCGATCCGCCGGCCTGCGGCGCGACGGTGCGGATCTGGGTGACGAAGCGCTGCAGCCCCGCCCCGTCTCGTGCCTCAGGCTTTGCGCTGGCCTGGATGCGGATCCGCCCATCCGGCGCGCGCCAGTCGGCGGCGAGGTCGGCCGGGATGTCTGCCAGCGTCACCGGCCCTGCCTCCAGCACGCGGCGCAGCGCATCGAGCTGGCGCGGCAGGAAGCGGGTGAGGGCCCCATTGGCCTGCATCAGCCGCTCATCCGGGGCCGTGGCCAGGGTGGCCAGCGCGGCGGCGATGGCGCGCAGCGGGTCATCCTGCGCCAGGCGCGGCAGCACGCGGTCGATCTCGGTGCGGGCGGTCAGCACGGCCAGGCGCAGATCGGCCGGTGTCACCGGGGCGGGGGCGGAGCGTGGGGCGAGCGTGGCGCCAAGGATGGAGGCGGCATCGGCGATCAGCGGCAGCTTCTCCGCCTGGTTCTCCGGCACCAGGGACGGCAGGCTGACGACCTCCGCCACCAATGGCAGGGCGCGCAATCGTGGCATCATCAAGGCGGCCTCCTGCGGGGAGGCGACCATGATGTCGGCCGAGTAGGGCGAGGTGAGCGGGTCGTCCATCAGCGCGCGCAGCGTCACCATGGCTTCCGTGGACGGGTCCTTGGTGTGCAGCGGGTCGCTGTCGAAGGCGATGCGCGGCAGCAGCACGGCGCCGAGCAGGCAGATCGCGGCGAACCCGCCGGCGACGGCCACGCGGTGGCGCAGCAGCTTCACCTCCACCCGCGCCGCCCAGGCCCAGCCAATTTCCGCCGCCTCGCCGCGCGGGCGCAGCAAGGTGAGCATGGCCGGCAGGAACGTCAGCGTGCAGGCCAGCGCGATCAGCATGCCGAACCCGGCGATCAGCCCCAGCTCCGCCACGCCGCGGAAACTGGTGGGCACGAAGGCCAGGAACCCCGCGGCGATCGCCACCGCCGCCAGCAGGATCTGCGGGCCAACGCCAACCACGGTCTGCGTCAGCGCCAGGGCGGGCTCCCCGGTGGTCAGCCGCATCTCCCGGTAGCGCACGCAGAACTGAATGGCGAAATCCACCGCGATGCCGGTGAACAGCACCGCGAAGGCCACGGAGACGAGGTTCAACGTCCCCACCGCCAGCGCCGCGAAGCCGCAGGTGAGCACCAGGCCCAGCCACAAAGTCGCCACGATCGCCACGATCAGCCGCCAGGAGCGCACCGCCAGGATCAGCCACAGCAGCACCAGGGCGCCGGAGATCGCCATGCCGCCCAGCGCCCCCTGGGCGACAGTGGCGAATTCCTCATCCGCCAGCGCCACCTGGCCGGTCACCCGCACCGTGGCGCGGCCGGCCGCCACATATTCCAGCCCCGCGGCGGCCCGGCGCAGCGCCTGAGTCGCTTCCTGCCCCGGCTCCAGCGCGCCGAGGTCGAGCCGGGCCTGGGCCAGCACCAGCCGGCGCGGCCCGGCCATGTCCACCAGCTTGCCGCCCAGCAGGCGCTGCCAGGACAGTGGCGTGGGCTTGCCGGCGGCGGCATCGCCCAGCGCCGTGGCGAAGCCCTGCAGCGCCGGGCGGAAGCTGTCGAGCTTCTCGCCGCGCTCCACGCCCATCGCCACCAGGGCCAGGGTGGAGAACAACCCGCGCGCCGAGGGGTCGGAGGCAAGCTGCCCCAGGAAGGGCTGGGCGTCGATCGTCTGGTCCAACAGGGCCGTGAGGTCGGCGGTCTCCAGGTAGAGCAGCCCGTGGCGCTGCAGGAACGGCGCGGCATCGGGCCGGCGGGCGAAGCGGAAATGCGTGGTGTCTGCGGCCAGCTTCGCGGCCAGCGCATCGGCGGTGGCATCGGCCTCCTCCGGCGTGGCTCCTTCCACCACGGCCACCAGCAGGTCGCTGAACTGCGGGAAGGCCTTCGCCGCGGCGATCTCGCGCTGGCGCCAGGGCAGGGCGGAATCGAACAGCGCGTCGGTATCGGTGGAAACACCCAGCCGCGCGGCGGCGGCCCAGGCGCCCAGCGCCCCCAGCACCACGCCGGCGAGCACCACCAACAGGGCACGGGTGCGGCAGTATTCCGCAATGGCGGTGAGCAGGCGCGGCAGGGAGAAATTGGTCATGGCCCCGGGATATCCGCTCCGGGCGGTGGGGTCCATAAGGGAAGCAAGGATGTTCTTTTTTGAAAAAAAGAACCAAAAAACTTTCATCACTTGGCGGTTCGATGCGCCCGCGTAGGTAAGCAAGGCACCGCCGCGCGCAAACGAACAAAAGTCTTTTTGCTTCTTTTTCTTCAGAAAAAGAAGACCCTTCCTTACTGCCTGGCCAATTCCGGCAGCAGCGGCAACAATGTCGGCAGATCCCGTTCCGCCACGCAGGCGAGGTATTCCCCGCTGGCGGGCGCTGCTTCTTCCCCGGCCCGGGGCATGCCGTCGGCATCCAGCGGCAGCGCGGCCAGGCCGATATCGGCATAGACCCCCAGCAGCGTGGGCCCGGCGCGCCAGATCGCGGGATCGAGCCCTTCCTGCGCGGCGAGGTCGCGCAGCCGCCAGATGGCCGAGACGCGGTCGGCGGTGGCGCCGGCGGGGTCGCCGAAGCCCAGCAGCACCCCGCCCACGCGGCGGAACGGGATGGCGGCGCGGCCGGCCTCACCCCACAGCAACCCGTCGGCCTCGGCCAGCGGCGTGCCGCCCAGGGCGCGGTAGCGGGCGCGCGTGGCCTCGTTCCAGGCATCATGGGTCACGCGGCCGGGGCGCACCGTGCGCCAGATCGCCACCAGCGCCACCAGCACGGCCAGCGCGACGCTGACGCGCACCGCGTTGGGCACTGCGTTGGAGAGCACCACCTGCCACCAGGAGGTCTTCGCCAGCAGCGTCAGCCGCGGCTCATAGGTGGCCAACACCACCACGGCGCCGGCCAGCATCAGCGGGCCGGAGGCACGCTGCACCGTCATCGGCCCGGAGAGCAGCCGCGCGTGGCGGTAGAACAGCCGGCGAAACGGGGCGAGCAGGGCGGTAGCCCCCAGCAGCAGGGCCGGGATCCAGAAATGCTCGCCGCGCGCCGCGGTGAAGGCCGCGCCGAGCAGCAGCAGCGCGATCGTCACCCCCCAGGCCAGCGTCACGCGCCGGGTGAGCGCGATGGAGAGCACCATCAGCGCCGCGCCGATCAGGCTGGGCACGAACTCGCTGGCCGGGTGGAACAGCGCCTGGGCCCAGTCGGGCAGGCTCCAGGCCGGGCCGATCCAGGTGTAGTCACCCAGCGCATCCATGGCGCCGAGGGCCATCAGCAGCGCGCCGCACAGCGCCACCGCGCCGGCCACGGCCGCCACCTCGAAATCCGGCTGGCTCCAGCGGCCGATGGTCTGCACGCCCGGCAGCCGCGCGGTGCCGGCGAACAACCCGCGCCCGCGCAGCAGCATCTCATTGCCCGCGAACAGCGCCCCGGCCAGGAACAGCGGCACGATGTAGTAGTACAGACGGAACACCACGATGGCGCCGACGATGGTGGGCGGCTCCAACCAGGCGGAAAGGCCCAGCAGCATCGCGGTGTCGAACACGCCCAGCCCACCGGGTACATTGGCCAGCAGGCCGGCGGTGTAGGCGAACACATAGACGCCCAGCACCACGAAGAAGGTGAGGCCGTCGGCCTGCGGCAACAGGGCGTGAAAGATCGCCGCCGTCACCACCACGTCCACCGTGGCCAGGGTGGTCTGGGCAACCGCCATGCGCCAGGAGGGCAGGTCCACGTCGTGCCCGAACAGGCGCACATGGCCAACGAGGCGGGAGAGCACCACGTACACCGCCGTTGCGGCCAGGCATCCGGCGCCGATCGCCTGCAGCATCCAGCGCGGCAGCCGGCTGCCCAGCACCGGCAGCACCTCCGGCTCCAGCAGCAGCACCGCCCCGCCCAGCACCATGCCGCCGAGGATGAAGGTGAGCGAGCAGAACGCCACCACCTTGCCGATCTGCAGCGGCGTCAGGCCCCAATGGGCATAAAGCCGGTAGCGCACCGCAGCCCCCGAAACGGCGGCAAAGCCCAGGTTATGCGCCAGCGTATAGGCGCAGAACGAGGCGAAGGCGGCGCGCGCATAGCTCACTGGACGCCCGGCATAGATGGTGCCGAGCCGGTCGTAGATGGTGAGGATGGCATAGGCCAGCAGCGTCCATCCGAAGGCCTGCCACAGGCGCGAGGACGGAATCGCCCCCAGCGCCGCCTTGATGTCGGCGATGCTGAGGTTACGGAATTCGTTGAAAACCACGTAGATCGCCCCGCCGAGCAGGGCAACGCCCAGCACGGCGGGGAGGTGGCGCAGCCAGGGCTTCATCGGGGGGCCCCGGTCAGCTCTCCGTACGGGCCAGCGCCCCCTCGATCAGCGTGGCGGTTTCCGGCAGGCCATAGAGCGCGATGAACTGGCCGAAGCGCGGCCCCTCCTGCTGGCCCAGCAGCACCTGATACAGGCAGCCGAACCAGGCGCGCAGTTCCGGGAAGGGGTGGCGTTTGCCGACTTCGTACAGCACATCCTGGATCGCCTCGGCCGGGCTGCCATCCGGCAGCTTGCGCAGCTCCGCCAGCAGGTCGGTGAGGGCCGCGCGGTCGGTGTCGTCGGGCGCCTTGTACTGCTTGGCCGGGCGCACGAAGTCCCGATAGTAGGCGAGCGCGTATTCCACCAGCCGCGCCAGCAGCGGCATGTCCTCGGGCGTCGCGGCCGCGTTGTAGCGGCGGATGAAGCCCCACAGGATATCCGGCGACTCCGCGTTCACCACGCTCGCCAGGTTCAGCAGCATGGCGAAGCTGAGCGGCGAATGCGCGTCCTGCGGGATGCGGCCGGCATGGATGTGCCAGGCTGGGTTGGCGGGTTGCTCCTGCGGCCCCTGGCCCTGGCCCTTCAGCGCGTTGGCGATGTACTCGTCCACCGCCTTCGGGATCACGTCGAAATACAGCCGCTTGGCGCGCTGCGGTTGGTTGAACATGTACTGGCCGAGCGATTCCGGCGGCGCATAGCGCAGCCATTCCTCGACGCTCAGGCCGTTGCCCTTGGACTTGCTGATCTTCTGCGCCTGCTCGTCCAGGAACAGCTCATAGGTGAAGCCCACCGGCGGCTCGCTGCCCAGGATCCGGCAGATCGCGCCCGAAAGCTTCACGCTGTCGATCAAATCCTTGCCGGACATCTCGTAATCCACGCCCAGCGCATGCCAGCGCATCGCCCAGTCGGCCTTCCACTGGCACTTGCCGCCGCCGCCGAGGATGCAGGTCTCGTACTGGGCGCCGGTGTCCGGATCGGTCCAGGCCACCATGCCGGTTTCCGTATCCAGCACCGTCAGCGGCACCTGCATCACGATGCCGGTCTCCGGATGGATCGGCAGGATCGGCGAATAGGTGGCGCGGCGTTCCGGCCCCAGCGTGGGCAGGATCACGCCCACGATCTGCTCGTGCTTGCGCAGGATCTGGCGCAGCGCGTCGTCGAACCGGCCGGTGGCATAGTACTCGGTGGAGGAGGCGAACTCGTATTCGAAGCCGAAGCTGTCCAGGAAGGATTGCAGCCGGGCATTGTTGTGCGCGCCGAAGCTGGAATGGGTGCCGAACGGATCGGGAATACGGGTGAGCGGCTTGCCGAGATACGCGGCCAGCATCTCCTTGTTCGGCACGTTCTCCGGCACCTTGCGCAGGCCATCCATGTCGTCGCTGAACGCCAGCAGCTTGCTGGGCAGCCCGGTGAGCTCGGTGAAGGCCCGCCGCACCCAGGAGGTGCGGGCCACCTCGCCGAACGTGCCGATATGCGGCAGGCCAGACGGGCCATAGCCGGTTTCGAACAGCGCATGTCCTTTGCCGGTTTTGGCCATGCGCTCCACCACCTTCTTGGCCTCCTCGAAAGGCCAGGCGCGGGGGAGAGTGGGGGCTTGGGCGGGGGCTGAGGCGGACATGCGGCGGACCCTAGTGGATTTGGCAGGCAGGGGAAACCGTGGGGCGGGAATGGCGGGGTTGGGCAAGGGAAGGAACAAGGGAGTGAACCGCCAAGGCGCCAACGGCGCCAAGGGAATCGCCAAGACGCACGCCATCGCCTCTTGGCGTCCTTCTTGGCGATCTTGGCGCCTTGGCGGTTCCCTTCCTTTGCTCCCTTCGGAGGGTGCCCCTCGCTCCGGCTTTGCCTATAAGGATGCAAATGCCCCCACCGATTTCCCTGCTCGACTCACCTTCCGTGGTGGCGGGCGCCGCGCGGGCCGCGGTTCTGACCGAAGATGGCGAGATGCTGCTGCTGCCGGCGGAGGCAGCGGGGCGAGAGGTGCGCGGCAAGGCGCCGCTGCTCGTCCATGCGCCGGCCACGCTGAAGCGGCTGGGCCTGCGTGAGGAGCCATGCCTGGACCTGCTGGAGCTGTTCGCCTTCGTCCGCCCGGCGCGCGGCGTCGCCCCCACGCCGCGCGGCCTGGCCCTGGCGCTGGACATGAAGCCGCCCGCCCCGGGGCTGGAGGCCGCCGCCGCGATCCTGCCGGACATCGCCGAGGCGCTGCTGAGCCGCCTGTCCGGCCTGCGCGGGCTGCCGGCGGCCAAGCCGCTCTCCGAACTCGCCGCCCGCATGGGAAAGGCCGGCTGGGGCTGGTCCGATGCCGTGCTGGCCGCCCTCGGCCTGCCCGGCGCGGTCGCGTCCGACGAGCCGATGCGCGTCTGGAAGCGCCTGCCGGAATGGGAAGACCTGCCGCCGCCCCCCGCCCCCTCGGCCCTCGGCGTGGAGGAAGGCGAGGCACGCACCCGCCTGGCGGACATGCTGGGCGACGCCGCCGAAGCCCGGCCCGGCCAGAGCGACTACGCCGCCGCTGTCACCCACGCCTTCGCCCCCCGCGAGCAGCGCGGCGACCCGCATCTGGTGCTGGCGGAAGCCGGCACCGGCACCGGCAAGACGCTGGGCTACGTGGCGCCGGCCAGCCTGTGGGCGGAGCGCAACAAGGGCAGCGTCTGGATCTCCACCTTCACCCGCCACCTGCAGCGCCAGGTGGAAGGCGAGATGGCCCGCCTCTTCCCCAACGCCGCCGAACGCCGCCGCCGCGTGGTGGTGCGCAAGGGGCGGGAGAACTACCTCTGCCTGCTCAACCTGCAGGATGCGCTGGGCATCGTGCTCTCGGGGCAGACGCATCCCGGTGTGATCCCGCTCGGCCTCGTGGCGCGCTGGGCGATGGCCACCACCGATGGCGACATCCAGGGCGGCGACCTGCCGGGCTGGTTCGGCGACCTCTTCCCCCCCGCCTATTCCGCGGGGCTGGCCGATCGGCGCGGCGAATGCATCCATGCCGGCTGCGAGCACTGGAAGAAATGCTTCGTGGAACACACCATCCGCCGCGCCCGCTCGGCGGAGCTGGTGGTGGCCAACCACGCGCTGGTGATGGCCCAGGCCGTCTGGGGCGGGCTGGACGATGCCACCGTGCCCAGCCGCTACGTGTTCGACGAAGGCCACCACATCTTCGATGCCGCCGACGGTGCCTTCTCCGCAGTGATCTCCGGCATGGAGGCCGCCGAATTGCGCCGCTGGCTGCTCGGCGCCGAAGGCGGCCGCTCCCGCGCCCGCGGGCTGCGCCGCCGGGTGGAGGATCTGGTGGCGGCGCGCGATGACCTGCTCGCACCGCTCGATGCCGCCCTGATGGCCGCCCGCGCCCTGCCGGCCCCCGGCTGGCCGGAACGGCTCGGGCTGGAACTACCCAGCATCGACGGCGAGCAGGCCAACCCCACCGAAGCCTTCCTGCGCGCCGCCCGCCAGCAGGCCCTGGCCCGCGTGCAGGGCGATGGGGAAGCCATCGGCGCCATCGAATGCGATCTCTACCCGGTCGGCCCGGACCTGCCGGAACGCGCCGCCGGCCTCGCCCGCGCCCTCCAACGCCTGGCCACCCCATTGAAAACGCTGATGGACCGCATGGCGGCCCGGCTGGAGGATGAGGCGGAGGAGCTTGACGAAGCCACCCGCACCCGCATCGAGGCCGCCTGCCGCTCCCTCAAGCGCCGCGCCGTCGATCCGCTGGGCGCCTGGGGCGCCATGCTCGCCGCCGTCGGCGCCGAGCCGCCCGAGCCCGGCGAGCGGCCGGAGCATGTGATGTTCCTGCGCCTCGATCGCCGCGGCACCGAGGATCGCGACGTTGGCCTGCACCGCCACTGGCTGGACCCCACCATCCCCTTCGCCGCCACCCTCGCCCGCCCGGCGCAGGGGCTGCTGGTCACCTCCGCCACGCTGCGCGATGCGGGGGCCGAGGATGTGGAGGCCGCCTGGGCCGATGCGGAGGCCCGCGTCGGCGCCACCCACCTGCCCAGCCCGGCCATCCGCGTGGCCGTCGCCTCCCCGTTCGACTACGCCGCGCAAACGCGCTGCTTCGTGGTGACAGACGTGAACACGCGCGAGATCGGCGCGCTGGCCGGGGCCTATCGCACCCTGTTCCAGGCCTCCGCCGGCGGCGGGCTCGGCCTGTTCACCGCCATCGCCCGGCTGCGCGCGGTGCACGCCCGCATCGCCGCCCCGCTGGAGGAAGCCGGCATCCCGCTGCTCGCCCAGCATGTCGATGCGATGGACAACGCCACGCTGGTGGATGTCTTCCGCACCGAGGAGGACAGCTGCCTCCTAGGCACCGACGCCATGCGCGATGGCGTGGACGTGCCCGGCCGCGCCCTGCGCCTGGTGGTGTTCGAACGCGTGCCCTGGCCGCGCCCGGATATCCTGCA
>CANHKG010000101.1 GCA_947460455.1 Rhodospirillales bacterium
CGTGATGTTCCTGCGCCTCGATCGCCGCGGCACCGAGGATCGCGACGTCGGCCTGCACCGCCACTGGCTGGACCCCACCATCCCCTTCGCCGCCACCCTGGCCCGCCCGGCGCAAGGGCTGCTGGTCACCTCCGCCACGCTGCGCGATGCGGGGGCCGAGGATGTGGAGGCCGCCTGGGCGGATGCGGAGGCCCGCGTCGGTGCCACCCACCTGCCCAGCCCGGCCATCCGCGTGGCCGTCGCCTCCCCGTTCGACTACGCCGCGCAAACACGCTGCTTCGTGGTGACAGACGTGAACACGCGCGAGATCGGCGCGCTGGCCGGCGCCTACCGCACCCTGTTCCAGGCCTCCGCCGGTGGCGGGCTCGGCCTGTTCACCGCCATCGCCCGGCTGCGCGCGGTGCACGCCCGCATCGCCGCCCCGTTGGAGGAAGCCGGCATCCCGCTGCTCGCCCAGCACGTGGACGCGATGGACAACGCCACCCTGGTGGACGTGTTCCGCACCGAGGAAGACAGCTGTCTCCTGGGCACCGACGCCATGCGCGATGGCGTGGACGTGCCCGGCCGCGCCCTGCGCCTGGTGGTGTTCGAACGCGTGCCCTGGCCGCGCCCGGATATCCTGCACCGCGAGCGCCGCGTGCACCTCTCGGGCGGCGATACCGCCGGCTACGATGCCCGCGTCGCCCGCTTCCGCCTGCGCCAGGCCTTCGGCCGCCTGATCCGCAGCGGCAGCGATCGCGGCGCCTTCGTGCTGCTGGATCGCTCCACGCCCACCCGCCTGCTCTCGGCCTTCCCGGCCGGCGTGGCGGTGCAGCGCGTGGGGCTGTCGGAGGCCGCAGCCCAGGTGCGGGACTTCCTGGGCTGAATTCTGTTAATCCCGAGATAAGTCCCGACACGCAACGTGGCTTGATCGCGGCCCCGTTTCGCGCTTGTTATGCACATACAGGTAAAACACTGTAACGAGATGCCGGCAGCCGGGACCCGCCCAGGCAAGCCGGACAGGCAACGGGAGGCCCGGCCCCGCCGGAATGCAGGCAGGGACGGATGGAAGAAGGCGCGAGGGGCCCCTGGGAGAGGCTGCGCCGGCGAGGCTGCATTCCCGGCACCGGTTGCCAGGCCCCCAAGGCCCGGCACCAGGCGCCGTGCACTGACCGGATGAAGCGCGGCCACGCCGCGGTGTACGCCCGCCACCCGCCAAAACGCGGCTGCGGGATGACCATGATTTCCGTTGGTTCCAGAGAGGCTTATGGCGCTTCGTCCCCAATCCCTCGCCTTCACCTTCCTGATCGGCGGCCTCGCCGCCCTGCCGCCGCTGTCCATCGACCTCGGCCTGCCGGCGCTGACCCTGCTCGAATCCTCCCTCGGCGCCAGCCACACCCAGGCGGCGCTCACGCTTTCGCTGTTCCTGGCCGGTTTCGGCCTTTCCCAGCTGGTGATGGGCCCGCTGTCAGACCGCCACGGCCGCCGCCCGGTGATGCTGGCCGGCATGGCGCTGTATGCCCTGGCCGGGCTGGGCTGCGCCCTGTCCACCAGTATCGAGGCACTGCTGGCCTTCCGCCTGTTGGAAGGGATCGGTGCCGCCGGCGGCACCACGCTCGCCATGGCCGTGGTGCGCGACAGCTTCGAAGGCCAGGCCGGGCGCATCAAGATGAGCCAGGTGAGCATGGTCATCACCATCGCCCCGATCATCGCGCCCACGCTGGGCGGGCTGCTGCTGCTGCTGTTCCATGATTGGCGGGTGATCTATGCCACGCTGGCGCTGGCCGGCGCGGCGCTGGTGGTTGCCGTGTGGTTTGGCCTGGCCGAAAGCCGGCCCCCTCTGCCCGGGGCGCGGCTGGACCTGCTGGGCCGCTACGCCGCCGTGTTCCAGTACCGCCGCACCATGGGCTACGTGCTGGTGAACACGCTGTGCTCCGGCGGGCTGTTCGCCTTCATCGCCGGCTCGCCGATGCTGCTGATGGGCACGATGGGTGTTTCCACCGCGATGTTCGGGCTGCTCTTCGCCACCACCTCCTCCGGCATCCTGCTGGGCAGCACGATCAACAACATCCTCGCCCGCCGTGGCGTCGGCGCCCAGGCGCCGCTCGCCGTCGGCCTCTCCCTGGCGCCGCTGGCGGCATTGGGGGCGTCGCTGGTGACCGGGGCCGGCGTCGTCTCCGTGGCCACCTTCATCCCCTTCGTGGTGGTGGTGGGCATCTGCCGTGGCCTGACCACGCCGAACATCACCCATGCGGCGCTGGAGCCGGTGCCGCACCATGCCGGCGTCACCGCCGCGCTGATGGGCGCCGGCCAGATGCTGTGCATGGCCGTGGCCAGCGTGGTGGTGGCCGAGATGCACGACGATTTCGGCGCGCTGGGCGTGGCGCTCACCATGCTGGGCTTCCTCTCCGCCGGCCTCGTCTCCTGGCTGCTGGTGGAGCGCGCGACGCGGCAGGCCAGGTCCGCCTAGGCAGGCTGTCACCGCCACGACCCGGCGTGGCACAATGCCGCCGGATTCGGAGGCACGTGCATGGACCCCGCCACCTGGACGATCCTGGCCGCCGGCTTGGCGCTGCTGGCGGCGCTGGCCGCGCTTGCGGCGTGCGTCGTTGTGCAACGCCAGGCCGCGGTGCTGCACCAGCTGAAGCTGCTGGGCGAGCAGACCCGCCTGGGGCTGGATGCCGCCACCGCCACCCAGCGCACCGCGTTGGCCGAGACCGAGCGCGCCCTGGCCCGCGCGGTGACCGAAAGCGGCGCCGGGCTGCGCACCGAAATCGCCGGCACCGTCGATGCCCTGCGCGCGCAATCCGGCACCGATGCCGCCGCGTTGCGCGCCGAGGTTGCCACCCTGCGCGAGGGCAACGAGCAGCGCCTGGCCGCCCTGGCCGAGCAATCCGCCGCCGCCGCCACGGCCCTGCGTGCTGAAATCGGCACCCTGCGCGAGGGGAACGAGCAGAAGATCGGCGCCATGCAGGGTGCCATGACCGCCCAGCTCCAGGCCTTCGCCGAGCAGACCGCGGCCGCCGCCGCCGCGCTGCGCCAGGATATCTCCGGCATGCGCGCGGAAACCCAGCAAGCGCTGCTGGCGCTGCGCGAGGGCAACGAGAAGAAGCTGACGGAGATCCAGGGCGCGGTGAACGAGCAGCTCGCCAAGTCCGTCGAACAGCAGATGACCCAGAGTTTCGCCCGCGTGACGGAGCAGTTCGCCCAGGTGCAGAAGGCGATGGGCGAGATGCAGGCCGTCGGCGCCCAGATCGGCGACCTCAAGCGCCTGTTCGGCAACGTGAAGACGCGCGGTGGCTGGGGCGAGACCCAGGTGCGCGCCATGCTGGAGGATATCCTGCCGCCGCATGCCTGGGAGGCGAACTGGAAGCCGCGCCCGGACAGCCGCGATTCCGTGGAATTCGCCATCCTGATGCCCGGCCGTGACGGCGTGCAGGCCCGCCTGCCGGTGGATGCCAAGTTCCCCACCGAGGATTACGAACGCCTGCTCACCGCCCAGGATGACGGCGACGCCGATGCCGACCGCCTCGCCCGCGCGGCGCTTGCCCGGCGCATCATCGATGAGGCGCGCAAGATGCGGGAGAAATACATCCACCCGCCGCTGACGGTGGATTTCGCCATCATGTACCTGCCGACGGATGGGCTCTATGCCGAGGTCGCCCGCGTGCCCGGGCTGATCGATACCATCGGCCGCGAGCACCGGGTGATCGTGCTGGGGCCCACCCTGTTCCCGGCCATGCTGCGCACCATCCATCTGGGCCACGTCACCCTCTCCCTGGAGCGCAAGGCGGAGGAGGTTGGCATGTTGCTGGGCGCCACCCGCACCGAGATGCGCAAGGTGGACGAAACGCTGGACCGGCTGCACAAGCAGTCCAGCACCCTTACCACCGCGCTGGACAAGGCCCGCACCCGCACCCGCCAGGTGGATCGCAAGCTGAAGACCATCACCGCCATGGACCCGGAGGAGGCGAGCCGCTTGCTGGGCATCGACGAAGGGGCGCTCGCCGAGGAGGACTCCGCGCAATGACCGATGCCGCGCGCTACACCGCCCACTATCTGGCCACCAGCCGGGCGGCGATGGAGGCCTTCGCTACCGATGCCGCCGCGCACGCGGTGGTGCAGGGCATGGCGGCCGACATCACCGCCGCGATGCGTGCCGGGGGTCGCTACCTGGTGTGCGGCAACGGTGGCAGTGCCGCCGATGCGCAGCACATCGCCGGCGAGCTGGTCGGCCGGCTGATGTTCGACCACGCGCCGCTGGCCGCCATCGCGCTGACGGCCGATAGCTCCGTGCTGACCGCCACCGGCAACGACTATGGCTTCGAGCAGGTGTTCAGCCGCCAGGTGCTGGGGCTGGGGCGGGAGGGTGACGTGCTGCTGGCCATCTCCACCTCCGGCAACTCACCCAACGTGCTGGCCGCGATCGCCGCGGCCCGGCAGCGCGGCATGGTGGTGCACGGCTTTGCCGGTGGCACCGGCGGGGCCATGGCGACTGCCTGCGACCGGCTGCTGCTGGCGCCCTCGGCGTGGACCCCGATCATCCAGCAGGTCTACATGACGGCGGCGCACCTGGTGTGCGCATTGGTGGAGCGGGCGTTGTTTCCGGAGAAGGCGCCGGAGGTCTGATGGCGAAGGCAACCACCCGCTACGTCTGCCAAAGCTGCGGTGCCATCACGCCCAAATGGGCCGGGCGCTGCGAGGCGTGTGGCGAATGGAACACCATCGTGGAGGAGGCCTCCACGGCGGCCGTGGCCAAGGGGCGGCGGCTGCAGTTCGTCGATCTCGCCGGGGTGGCAAATCCGCCGCCGCGGGTGGGCACGGGGATTGCGGAGCTGGACCGGGTGCTGGGCGGCGGCTTCGTGCCGGGCTCGGCGATTCTGCTCGCAGGCGATCCCGGTATTGGGAAATCTACCCTATTGCTGCAGGCCGCTGCAAGGCTGGCGCGCAGCGGCAAGCGGGTGCTGTACATCTCGGGCGAGGAGGCGGTGGACCAGGTGCGGCTGCGGGCGCGGCGGCTGGGGCTGTCGGGCGATCCGCTGGAACTGGCGGCCAGCATCAACCTGCGGGACATCGCAGCTTCGATTTCGGAGACCAAGGACGCCGCGCTGGTGGTGATCGATTCCATCCAGACGATGTGGATGGAGGGGGTGGAGAGTGCCCCGGGGTCGGTCTCACAGGTGCGGGCCAGTGCCTTCGAGCTGATCCGTATCGCCAAGCAGCAGACAGCGGCGCTGGTGCTGGTGGGGCATGTGACGCGCGAGGGCACCATCGCCGGGCCACGGGTGCTGGAGCACATGGTGGATGCGGTGCTGCACTTCGAGGGCGATCGCGGCCACCAGTTTCGCATCCTGCGCGGGGTGAAGAACCGCTTCGGCGCCACGGACGAGATCGGCGTGTTCGAGATGGGCGAGGAGGGGCTGACGGAGGTGGCCAACCCATCTGCCCTGTTCCTGGCCGAGCGGCGCGGCAATGTCAGCGGCAGCGCGGTGTTCGCCGGCATGGAGGGCACGCGCCCGGTGCTGGTGGAGGTGCAGTGCCTGCTGAGCGCCAATGCCGGCGGCTCCCCAAGGCGCAGCGTGATCGGCTGGGATTCCGGCCGGCTGTCGATGCTGCTGGCGGTGCTGGAGACGCGCTGCGGGCTGAAGATGGGCGCGACGGATGTGTACCTGAACGTGGCCGGCGGGCTGCGGGTGAGCGAGCCGGCCGCCGATCTGGCCGTGGCTGCCGCCCTGGCCAGTGCCGCGACCGACCAGCCGACCGATCCGGCCAGCGTGTATTTTGGCGAGGTGGGCCTTTCCGGCGAGGTGCGCCAGGTGGCGCAGGCGGAGGCGCGGCTGAAGGAGGCGCAGAAGCTCGGCTTCACCCGTGCCGCCCTGCCGCGCCGGGTGGCGGGGGGCAACCGCAAGCTGTCTGCCCCCGAGGGCATCGCGCTGGATGAGATCGGGCATCTGGGCGACCTGGTGGCTCGCTTCACCCAGAAACCGGCCAAGCCGCGGGCATGACGGCGCCGGGGGTGGCGCTTCCGGGGCAAGGGGGGATATACGGTGCCCCGCCCATGCCCCGTACCCCCCCTCTCCGGGCCGACCGTTGAACTGGGTCGACCTTGCCGTTCTCGTTGTCGTGGCCATCTCGGCCGCGGCGGCGTTCATGCGCGGCTTCGTGCGGGAGTCGCTGGGCATCGTTGCCTGGGCCGGGGCGGCCTGGTTCGCCTATACCTTCGTTGATATTGCCCGCCCGCTGGTGCGCGATTTCGTGGGCAATGAGCAGATGGCGGAGGTGATCGCCTATGCCGTGCTGTTCCTGGTGGGGCTGCTGATCCTCTCGATCATGACCAGTATCATCGCGCAGGTGATCCACGGGCTGGGCCTGGGGGCGCTGGATCGCACGCTGGGCATCGCCTTCGGGCTGGCGCGGGGTGCATTGCTGGTGATCGCTGCCTATATCGGGGCGGGGTGGGTCAGCATTCCGGAACGCTGGCCCCAGCCGGTGCGCGAGGCGCGGCTGCTGCCCTTCGTGGCCGAGGGTGCCACGAAACTGGCCGACCATATTCCCGAACGCTTCCGCCCCAGCGTGCCCGTGCTGCCGCCGCTGCCTGCCGCCCGTTCGATCGACCTGCTGCAGGCGGTGCCGCTCGGCCGCCAGCAACCCAAGCCGTAGCCCGCCGCCCGCGATCCCCGCCAGGAGTAGCCTATGACCATGACATCCCTCCCCGGCGACGAAACCGACCTCTCCGCCCCTGGCGCTGATGATCACCCCGCGTCGCACTGCGACGACAAGATGCACGAAGAGTGCGGCGTGTTCGGGGTGTGGAACCACGGCGATGCCGCGGCGCTGACCGCGCTGGGGCTGCATGCGCTGCAGCACCGTGGGCAGGAGGCCACGGGGATCGTGGCGCATGACGGGCACCACTTTCATCAGCATCGCGGGCTTGGCCTGGTGGGCGAGAATTTCGGCGATGCCCGGGTGATTGCCGGGCTGCCGGGGCCGAACGCGGTGGGGCACAATCGCTATGCCACCACCGGCGATACCGTGCTGCGCAACGTGCAGCCGCTTTATGCCGATTTCGAGTTCGGCGGGCTGGCGGTGGCGCATAACGGCAACCTGACCAACGCCACCGGGCTGCGGCGCACGCTGGTACGGCGGGGGTGCCTGTTCCAGAGCACGATGGACAGCGAGGTGTTCATCCACCTGATTGCCATCAGCCAGTATTCCACCGTGGTCGATCGGCTGATCGACGCGCTGAAGCAGGTGGTGGGCGCCTATTCGCTGATCGCGCTGACCAACGAGGCGCTGATCGGCGCGCGCGACCCGCTGGGGGTGCGGCCGCTGATCCTGGGCCAGATGGAAAACGCCGAGGGCGGGCGGGCCTGGGTGCTGGCCAGCGAGACCTGTGCGCTGGATATCGTGGGTGCCGATTTCGTGCGCGACGTGGAGCCGGGCGAGATCGTGGTGATCACGGACCAGGGCGTGCAGAGCATCAAGCCGTTTGCCAAGGCGCCGGCGCGGTTCTGCGTGTTCGAATACATCTATTTCGCCCGGCCGGATTCGGTGATGGAGGGCACGGGGGTGTACGCGGCGCGCAAGCGCATCGGGGCGGAGCTGGCGCGCGAAAGCCATGTGATGGCGGACGTGATCGTGCCGGTGCCGGATAGCGGCGTGCCGGCGGCGATGGGGTATGCGGATGAAAGCGGCATCCCGTTCGAGCTGGGGATCATCCGCAACCACTATGTGGGCCGCACCTTCATCGAGCCGACCGACAGCATTCGCCATCTGGGGGTGAAGCTGAAGCATTCCGCCAATCGCGGGGTGATCGAGGGCAAGCGGGTGATCCTGGTGGATGACAGCATCGTGCGCGGCACCACCAGCCGCAAGATTGTGGAGATGGTGCGCGCGGCCGGGGCGGCGGAAGTGCATATGCGCATCTCCTCCCCGCCGACGACGCACAGCTGTTTCTACGGCATCGACACGCCGGAGCGGGGCAAGCTGCTGGCGGCGCGGCATTCGGTGGCGGAGATGGCCAAGCTGATCGGGGCGGACAGCCTGGCCTTCATCAGCCAGGACGGGCTGTACCGGGCGCTGGGGCACAAGGGGCGGGATGCCGGGGCGCCGCAGTATTGCGATGCCTGCTTCACCGGGGACTATCCGATTGCGCTGCCTGACATGGCGAATGCGGATAACCGGCAGTTGAGCTTGCTGAGCGAGCGGAGCTGAGGGCGGGGGGGGTTCTGCCGGTGGGTTGAATCTTTCCGGAAAAATCCTGGTTCGTAATGAAATGGCCGTGGCTGGGGATGCTCAGTCGCGGCCATATTTTTTGAGGAAATAGCGGGCGGCGGCGATCTCGTAGGGGCGCAGCTTCAGGATCGGGTCGGTGAGTTTCAGGCGGCGGGGCTTGGGCGCGCGCGGCTTGCGGGGTTTGCGGGGGCGCGGCGGGCGTTGGAGCCATGTGGGCTGATCCACGCCGAGGGCGTGGCAGAGGGGGCGCAGGAGGCGGGCGGCTTGCGGGGCCGCTTGGACGAAATCCTGTGTGTTGGGCTGTTGCAGGAGATCGTGGAGGTGGCCGGCGCTGGGGCCGGCTTCGGGGATGCGCCTGGTGATCCAGCCTCGGCCTTGGGGGAGGCGCATGGGGGCGTCGACCAGGGGCATGCCGGGGGCGGGGAGTTCGGGGATCTGGGGCGGGGGCGTGCGGGGGGTTTTCGGGCGTTGGGTGGGTTTGCGGGGGGTGGGGAGGGTGTTGGTTTGCCAGCGCTCGTAGAGGCGGGTGAGGCGGTTGCCGAGGCGGTGGAGGCGGAGCCAGAGGAGGGTCCAGATGGGGCCGGGGAGGATCGGGAGGTCGCCATGGGGGGCGATGATCCAGCGGAGCTCGGGCCCGGCCCAAATCGGGCGTGCGGGCGCGCTGACGACAGGGGCTGCGCGCGCGATGACGCGGCGCAGGCCCTGGATCAGGCCTGTGATGATGTTGGTGAACTGGATCATGGTTAGATAGATAACTAACTTTTGGTGGCGATGCAAGGGGGTGCGTGGGGATTTTTTCTGGTGGTGGGGCGTGGGCAAACCAAGAGCCCCCCTCATTGATCCCCTTCGCGGCTCAATCCCCCGCCAAGTGGCGAGGGGAGAGAAGTAAGGCAGGAAGCAAGGAAGAAAGGGGACACAGAGGCACAGAGACACAGAGGAGCAAGGCAAGGGAGGAGAAAGAAGATGGCGGAAACGCTTCGCGTTTCGCCTGTCTTTGGGTGGGAGAGATGAGTTTCTTCTCCCTTGGCTTGCTTCTTTGTGTCTTTGTGGCCGCTTGCTTTTTTGTTCTCCGCGCGGTGGCGGGCTTGAGCCTGCTCTGCTGCGGAAGAGGGAGCTGGCGGAACCGCTTCGCGTTCCGCCCTCCCCTGGGTGGTGGGGTGCGTTGTTTGGAAGTCTTTTTGCTTCTTTTTCTTCAGAAAAAGAAGGGCTTGCTTGCTTTTCTGGCTCTCAGGCCGGGAAGACGGCGGTGATGATGATTTCGATCAGGTCGCCTTCGGGCATGCGGGATTCGACGAAGCTGCGGACGGGGCCTTGGCCATCGGGCATCACGCTGGCCCAGGCTTCGTCGAAGGCGGGTTTGTTGTCG
Source organism: Rhodospirillales bacterium (assembly GCA_947460455.1). Taxonomy (GTDB): domain Bacteria; phylum Pseudomonadota; class Alphaproteobacteria; order Acetobacterales; family Acetobacteraceae; genus CAMDGX01. Next base: position 9,581 of record CANHKG010000101.1, read on the forward strand.
TGGTCCGTGACCACCACTTCGGCGCGGACGATTCGGGTGAGGTCCAGGCCATTAGCGACCAGGTGCTTTTCCAGGGCGCGCAGGCAGCCGACGGTTTGCGCCTTGATGTCCTGGGTGCGGTCTGGGCTGGTGGCGACGGCCCACATGAAGCCGCCGCCGCCGGGGAGGCGGTAGACGGCGACGCCGGATTTGCTGGGCAGGGTGCGGTTGGGGACCCGGGTGATGTCGGGCGAGGCGGGGAAGCTGGGCGAGATCATGGTGGCGGCTCCGGTTCGGCAGGAGCCGCCATCAGGCCATGTGTGGGCGTGTTAGGCCAGGGTGCGTCGACGCGCGAGGCCCAGGCCGGCGAGGCCGAAGGCGAAGACCAGGGCGGAGGCCGGGGCCGGGGTGGCGACGGTGGGGGCGGAGACGGTGGGGGTGGAGGCGAGGTTCCAGCCGATCACGTCGAAGGCGGTGAGATCCAGCGGGGTGATGGTGAGCTGTTCGCCGGGCGCGCTGGTGGGGTCCATGATGCCGAGTCCCAGGTTGTCTTTCCAGTGGCTGGCCTGCTGGCCGTCGCCAAGGATCCGGCCGGTGGAGAAGCTGGCGAGCGACGTGGCGCAGTTGTTCAGCGAGAACAGGCGCGTGCCGGTGTTGGTGCCGGCCGTCCAATCCAGGGCCGACAGGGCGGCGCTGGCTGAACTGCAGCGAAAGAAATCCAGCGGGGCGACGTAGGTGAACTGGTCGTCGACGTAGGGGCCGGCGCCGGGGCTGTTGGTATCCAGGACATCCACGCCGCTGATGAAGCCCAGCGCGTGGCCGATTTCATGCACCGCGATGCCGACGAAATCGAACAGGCCGGCAGTGATGCCGTTGGTGGGGTCGAGATCCCAGTTGAAGCTGGTGGTGTTGAAGGCGATGTAGCCGTCGCAGGCCAGGGTTGTGCAGCCGCTGGCCAGGGAGGTGTTCAGGAGACCGCCGCTGCCGAGGCTCAGCGCCTTGGCGTTGGCGCGGGTCATGTTGACCTGGTTGGTGTTGTCGCCGGTGTTGTCGAGGTAGGGGGTGAGGCTGCCGCTGCCGTTGGGGTTGTTCGCCGTGCCGTTGATGAGGAGGCGCAGATTCGGCCCGGCCTGCAGGTTGGCGGTGGCGATGGCGTCGTTGCTGCTGGTGGCATCGGCCACCAGGGCGTTGCGCGTGGTGCTGTAGCTGTAGCGTACGGAGGTGCTGTCGGCTTGGGCCAGGATGGTGGGGCCCAGGGCCGCGGTGCCGACGGTGAGATTGACGGTGACATTGTCGGCCAGCACGGAAGACCAGATCGCCGCCGCCTGGGTGAAGGCGGTCTGTTCGGGGGCCGAGGTGGTGTTGAGGAAGTTCAGCACGAAGTTCGGCGCGGCCTGTGCGGGAAGGGCGGTGGTGCCCAGGGCGGCGGTACCGATGGCGGCGGCGAGGCCGAGCCGCGCGAGGCGGCTGGATCGGTGTTTGGAATGCATGGCTTTGATGAACCCCGTACGGCGAATGCGTACGTATTACCAAATCCCTTACCGATTACAATGATCTTTCGGAAACAAGCGATTGCCGGCGTGCTTGAAGATTTCGCTCTCAGAGTGTCAGGCGCGCTGACAGTTTAATGTAACAATATATTGCAATCAGGGGGCTTCGGTGCTGCCTGGGCTGGGTTCAGCCGCCGAGGTTGCGGAAGCCGCCCACGCCGCGCTCGATGCCGGTGACGTGTTCCGGCCGCAGCCCGCCGGCGTTGGTGGCGCCGCAGCTATGGGCGATCATCTCCACCTCCTCCCGCAGGCGCTTCGCGTAGTGCATGACGCGTACCGACTTGTCGGTGGGGTCCAGCCCGCGGATCAGGCGGGGGTCGGCGCTGGTGACGCCGGTGGGGCAGTGGCCGGAGCCGCATTTCATGGCCTGGATGCAGCCCAGCGCGAACATGAAGCCGCGGGCGGAGGAGACGTAGTCTGCCCCCATGCACAGCGCCCAGGCGACCTTATCGGGCGTGACGAGCTTGCCGGAGGCGAGGATGCGGATGCGGGTGCGCAGGCCGTGGCGGTCTCGGGCTTCGGCGACCAGTGGCAGGGCCTGGGTGATGGGCAGGCCGACGTAATCCGCGAGCGGGGCCGGGGCGGCGCCGGTGCCGCCTTCGCCGCCATCGATCTGGATGTAATCCGGGCAGTGGGCGGGGTTGGCGGTGCAGTCCGCGAACCAATCATCGAGGAACGATTCCTGGCCCATGACGAACTTGACGCCGACGGGCTTGCCGGTGATGCGGCGGACGCGATCGACGAAGGCGCCGAGCTGCTGGATGTTGGCGATGTCGGCGTGGCGGTTGGGGCTGATGCTGGCCTGGCCCTGGGGGATGCCGCGGATGGCGGCGATCTCGGCGGTGACCTTGGCGGCGGGGAGGATGCCGCCCTTGCCGGGCTTGGCGCCCTGGGCGAGCTTCACTTCGAACATGCGGACCTGGGGGTGGGCGGCGATTTCGCGCAGGCGGGATTCGCTGAGGGCGCCGTGCTCATCGCGCACGCCGTATTTGGCGGTGCCGATCTGCATGATGACATCGCAGCCGCCTTCGAGGTGGTAGGGGGCCAGGCCGCCTTCGCCGGTGGCGAGCCAGACGCCGCCCATCTTGGCGCCGCGGGAGAGGGCGGAGACGGCGGCGTGGCTGAGGGCGCCGTAGCTCATGCCGGAGATGTTGAAGAAGCTGGGGGGATCGTAGGGTTCACGGCAGGCGCCCAGGGGGGCATTGGGGCCTTCGGCGATGCCGATGCGGCGCGGGGTCCATTCGGTGGTTTCCTCCTCCAGCACGCCGAAGGCGGCGGGGCGGAAGGCGAAGGCGGGGGAGGTTTCGCTGCCGAAGCTGACGAGGTTCGAGATGCCCTTGGCGGTGCGGTAGATCCAGGCGCGTTCGAGGCGGTTGAAGGGGCGTTCGACCCAATCGGGCAGGTATTGGTACTGCCGCATGTATTCGCCGAAGCTTTCGGAGAAATAGCGGAAATGGCCGATGACGGGGTAGTTGCGCAGGATGGTGTGGCTGGTTTGGCGGGTGTCGTAGACATAGACGGCGGCGATGAGGGCCGCGGCCACCAGCAACAGCACGAGCAGGATGGTCATGGGATGGTCCCTCCGCGCAGGCGGTGGGAGCATATCGGGGGATTGATTGCAGGGAGGTGAAGAATCTTCTTTTTCTGAAGAAAAAGAAGCAAAAGGACTTTGTTCGTTTGATGCGGAGAGAGCGAGTCTCTCCGCATCAAACCAAGAAACGTTTTTTGGTTCTTTTTTTCAAAAAAGAACCGCTTGCTTACCTCAGGCGGCCTGCCTGTGCTGGCGGCGGGCGCGCAGGGTGCCGAGGGCGGCCATGGCGACGCCGAACAGGGCGAGGGAGGCGGGTTCGGGGGTGTCCTGGGCGGGTGCCGAATAGAGCGTGAGTGTGGTCGATTGGGCCTGCATGAGGTAAATACTTTCCGGTCCACTCACATAGAAGGAATCAAGCATCGGCGCTGATGACACGTTCACCAAGTTTATTAGAAAGTCCGGAACCTCGCCGGTCATTGAGGCATCTCCATCAGGGCCACCTCCAATAGAAATTAGATCGAAATGTTTGATGTAGGAGAAAGTAAACACTGTTCCAGTGTCAAAGTTGGCGCTGAGAATTGACAGGCCTGCAGCCTGCCCGAATATATATTGGCTATTATTGAAGGACAGCGAGAATGAGACCGAAGCAGGGTCTGCGGAAGGCGGCCCATCAATGAAATCGGTTCCTGACACCGTATAATTCAATGTGACGACCGCGGCATCAGCAGGCTTGGCCGGGGTGGCCAGCACGGCAGCGGCCAGGGCGGCCGGGGCGAGCCATCGGAGGGCGTGGTGGAGAAGGGGCATTAGGTCGTTCCGTTCCTGGGTATGAGATCGATCAGGTTCCATCCTTGCCGCCGCTACAGCCGCAAAGTTGGCCCAGGGATGTATGCAAACATTGCGCCATGCGACGAAGCATTGCGGAATCAAGGCTCTGTCGATGCGCCTCGGGTCGCTGGCAACGGTGCTGTAAATTCTTGTGACACCGTGAATTGTGGCAAATATGCAATTCCGGCAAATGCGGGCGGCGCGGCCTGACTGCCGTGCCGCCCCCGGGTTGCTACTCCGCTGCCATCCAATCCGCGATCAGGCGGCTGGCGATGCTGTCGCCGCGGGGGAGGGTGAAGCCGAGGTCCTTGTGGCGGCGCAGGTCGTCGCGGGTGAACCAGCGGGCGTCGGCGATTTCCTCGGGGTCGATGGTGATCTCTTCTGTGGTGCCCTCGGCGTAGAAGCCCAGCATGATGCTGGCGGGGAAGGGCCAGGGCTGACTGGAATGGTACTGCACGTTGGCCACGCGCACGCCGGCTTCCTCGAACACCTCGCGGGCGACGGCTTCCTCCAGGGTTTCGCCGGGCTCCACGAAGCCGGCGAGGGTGGAATACATGGTGGAGTTGGGGAAGCGCTTGGAATGGCCGAGCAGGCAGCGGCCGTTGCGGTGGACCAGCATGATCACGGCGGGGTCGGTGCGGGGGAAGTGGCTGACGCCGCAGCCGGTGCATTGGGTGGAGTGGCCGGCGCTTTTGGGCGTGCAGGCGGCGCCGCAGACGCCGCAGAAGCGGTGCTTGGTGCGCCAGTGCATGAGGCCGCGGGCATGGGCGAGGATGGAGGCTTCCTCGTTGGGGAGCATGCCGGCCACCGAGCGCAGATCGGTGAAGGCGCCGAGTTCCGAGGGCAGGTCTGGCAGGGGGCGGTCTTCGGGGGAGACATCCACGCAGAAGACGGGCTGCGGGCCCTGCATGCCGAGGAAGGCCCAGATGCCGCCATCGGGCCAGCCTTGCATGCGCAGGGCGGCAGCGGCGGCGCCGGAGAGGAAGACGGCTTCGGGGCGGCCATCGGCCATGCCGCGCATCAGGTTGCGGGCGCGCCAGACGGGGGCGAACAGGGCGTCGGGGCTGTTCATCGCGGCGGCGATCCAGGCTTCGTTGTCGCGATGGTGGGCGGCGCGGTCGAGCGGGCTGCCGGAATAGGCGTTGGGGCGGCTGGCGAGGATCAGGGGCACGCGGGTGGTTCCTTCAGGCACGGCGCCAGCGTGCCATGCGCGAAGGGATGGGGGAAGGCGGGGGGGCTTCAGGTTCCCGGGCGGGAGGCGGCCGGGCGCTGGGCGGCGCGGCTGGCGGCGGCGGGGCGGGTGCTGGCCCGGGCGCGGGCGGGTGAGGGGGGCGGGGCGCTGGCGACGGTTTCCAGGACGGGCACCGGGGAGACGCGGGCTTCCTGGCGGAGGCGGTCGAAGCAGGCTTCCTCCGTGCCGCCGGGGGCCATGCGGGCTTGGGCGTGGACCACTTCCGCCGCGGCGCCGCGCACGCCTTGCAGGACCAGGTTGAGGCGGCAGACGCCGTCTGCCTCATAGTTCCAGACGATCGCGCCGCCGTCGCGGCGTTGGTTGTGCGGGTCGCCGAAGCGGGTGCGGAGCTCGCTGGTGCGGACGTGCAGCAGCGACTCCACCGGCAGGGTGGCTTCTGCCGGTGGGGTCTCTGGCGTGGCGGCGGGCTGCGGCGCGGTGCCGGCGGTGGTGCCGGCTTGCGGCGGGGCCGCGCAGGCGGCGAGCCAGGCCAGCGCCGCCAGCGTGGCGGCGCGTGTTGCGGCCCGCCTCATGTCAGCTGGCGTCGGCCGGCTTGGCGGGCTCGCCGGTGGGGGGGGTGGCGGCGCGGGGGGCGTCGGTGATCATTTCGATCTGGCCGGTGATCTGGCCGCCATCCTCCACCTGCAGCCGGCGGCAGCGGGCGGTGCCGAGGACGCGGCCGGTGGCGCGCACGATCAGCGCGTTGCGGGCGGTCAGCGTGCCGTCGATGGTGCCGGCGATCTCGGCTTCCTCTACTTCCACCTCACCGCGGAACATGCCGCCCTGGGCGATGGAGAGCTCGGTCGCGTGGATCATCTTGGCTTCGACGATGCCCTGCACCTCCAGCCGCTCGGCATCCTGGATGGTGCCGTGCACGCTGATGCCGCGGCCGATCACCATGGTGCGGCGTTCGGCGGGGGTGCGGCGCTGCTGCTGGGCCGCGGCGCCGGCGGGTTGGCCGGGCGGGGTGCCGGGGGACATGCCGCCAGGGGACATGCCACCGGGCGACATGCCGGGGCCGGGCTGCGGGGCGGTGGGGAACGGGGGTCGGCTCATCGGCGGTGCCTCCTTCGGGGGCGCGGGACGGAAGGGCGGGACGCCAAGCCCAGAGTCGGCGGGGCGGGGGGCACCGGGGGGTGGTGCCTCGACGGCTGGCCTGGGGGCCTCCGCCGGCGCGGGTTCTTCGGGTTTGCGGCGCTTGAACACGGCTCAGTCCGATCCAGGCAGTGGTAACAGGGGTTGGGCTATCACGCCCCGCCCGCCCGGGACAACCCGAACGGTGGCCCGATCCGCCCCGGCAAGGATACGTGGGGGCCGAGAACGTGCACCATGGCGGCAAGACCCAGCACGGGGGCAACGAGGTTCAGGCCGGGCACCAGCGCCGCGGCGGCGACCAGCGCGCCCTGCAGCAGCACCGCGCCGCGCCGGGCGCGGTACAGCGCGAGCGCCTGGGGGCGCGGGCAGCGGCGCAGGGCGACGGCCATGAACAGGCCGCGCCCGATCGCCCAGGCGGTGACGAACCAGCCGACAGCGAGGCCGAGGCCGGGGATCAGCAGCGAGACCAGCAGCGCCAGGACCTGCATGGCCAGCACCATGGCGCCCAGCGCCACGCCGTCCCACGCCTGGGCGGCCAGGCTGGCTGGCTGGGCGGGGGGCAGGGCGGGGTAGTGCCGCCGCTCCACCGCGCCGGCGATGCTGTCGACGAACAGGGTGGCCACGGCGGTGGCCAGCGGCACGAACAGGAACAGGCCGAGCACCAGCGCGCCGAGGAAGCCCGCCGCGCCGGCGGCCCAGGCGAGCCAGCCGGACTGCGCGGGATCGGCGGGGGGTGCCCAGAGCCAGGCCAGCTCCATGCCGCCCAGGGCCATCAGCCCGGCGAGCGCCAGCACGGCGGCCACCGCGGCGGCCACGCTTTGCAGGACCGCGCGCAGGAAGGCCGGGTCGTCTAGCTGGGCGATCGCCAGCGCCATCGGGAAGGGCTTCGCAGGGGTCACAGGTTGCCGCCGGAAAGGGGGGATGTTACGCGCTGCGCCATACGTGAGCGGTAGCCGACCTGATGGGCGGTCGGCCACCACTCCCGGTCTTTGTTTTGGCGAGCAACTTTAGCCCATCGGACGATTCCGTCCGATGGTCTGTTGCTCTAGGCACGGAGAGACGAGATGGCCAACCCCGCCCGATTTGACCTGCTGGGCATCGGCAATGCCATCGTGGACGTGGTGGCGCCCGTGCCGGAAGCCTTCCTCTCCAAGCACGACATGCACAAGGGGGGCATGGCGCTGATCGATGCCGCCACCGCCGAGCGGCTGACGGGCGAGCTGCCGGAAGGCGTGCAAAGCTCTGGTGGGTCGGCCGCCAATACCTGCGCCGTGGCGGCCCTGCTGGGGGCCCGCGTGGCCTATCTGGGCAAGGTGGCGGACGACTATCTCGGTGGGGTGTTCCGCCACGACATCTCCTCCGTGGGCGTGCACTACCCCACCCCGGCCGCTTCCGGTGGCGCGCCCACCGCGCGCTGCCTGATCGCGGTGACGCCCGACGGGCAGCGCACCATGAACACCTTCCTGGGCGCCTGCGTGACCTTCGGGCCCGAGGACGTGGACCCCGCGTTGGTGGCCGATGCCGCCGTGACGTACCTGGAGGGCTATCTGTTCGACCCGCCGGCCGCGCAGGAGGCCTTCCGCCGTGCCGCCGCCGCCGCCCATGCCGCCGGGCGCCAGGTGGCGCTCTCGCTTTCCGACGCGTTCTGCGTGCATCGCCATCGCGCCGCGTTCCGCGAGCTGGTGGCCGGACATGTGGATATCCTGTTCGCCAATGAGGCCGAGATCACCGCGCTGTACGAAACCAACACCCTGGCCGAAGCCGCCGCCTGGGCGCGGCGCGACGTAGCGCTGGCCGCCATCACCATGAGCGAGAATGGCTCCATGGTGATCCAGGGCGGTGACACCGCGCTGGTGGAGGCCGTGGCGACCCAGGTGATCGATACCACCGGGGCCGGCGATGCCTATGCCGCCGGGTTCCTGGCCGCCCTGGCCGCCGGGAAATCCATCAAGCAGTGCGGCACGCTGGGCAGCATCGCAGCCGCCGAAATCATCAGCCACTTCGGCGCCCGGCCGCAGCGCGACCTGTCGCAGGAACTGCGCAAGTTGAAGTAAGGCCAGGGGCTTTGCCCCTGGACCCCACCAGGGACCTGAGGTCCCTGGACCCACAGTATTTTGCCCAATGTCAGAGGGGGTGCGGTCGGATCAATGATCCGACCGCACC
>CANHKG010000102.1 GCA_947460455.1 Rhodospirillales bacterium
AGGGAATCGAAGATCTGGCGGGCGACGTTGGCGTTGGGGCCGATGTCCTGGAAATGCGGGTCGATCGAGGTGGCGTCTGACGGGATGGCGACCGTGAGGGTTTGGGCGTTGGCGTGGGCGCCGGCCAGCAGCAGCGTGGCGGCGAGAAGGGTGCGCATCCGGGGCATCTCCAGGCGTGTCGAGGGCGCTATCCCGGGGTGTGGGCCGCAGTGTGTCAAGCGGGGTTGAGCCGCGGCGGGGTGCGTGGTTCGGTGTGGGACGAAGGAGTGCCCGCCATGGCTCAGCCGCCGACCGCCGCCGAGATCGATTTCGACACGCCGGGTTTTCGCACCGGGTATGTGCGGCTTTCGCATTCCGATGACCGGCATGCGTTCTCCGTGATCCCGGTGCCGGTGGCGGTGCTGGTGGGTGGGCGGCCGGGGCCGACGATGTTCCTGAGTGGGGGCACGCATGGCGACGAATACGAGGGCCAGGCGCTGCTGCACCGGCTGCTGCGGGCGACGGACACGGCGGGGCTGGCGGGGCGGCTGATCGTGATGCCTGCCTTGAACCTGCCGGCGGTGCGGGCGGGGCGGCGGGTGTCTCCGCTGGATGGCGGCAATCTCAACCGGGTGTTTCCCGGCGATCCCGCCACGGGGCCGACGGGGGCGATTGCGGCGTGGGTGGCGGCGAATGTGCTCAGCCGCGCGGGTTTTGCCTGCGATTTGCATAGCGGCGGCGGGTCCGGGCGGTACCTGCCGTGTGCCTATCTGCACTGGGGGGGGGATGCGGCGTTCCGGCGGCGCAAGATTGCGGCGGCGCGGGCGTTCGGGGCGCCGTTCACGGTGATTGCGGCGGGGACCGGGGCCTATGGCTCCATGACGGCGGAGTGCGACCGGCGTGGGGTGGTGATGGTCTCGGCCGAGTTTGGCGGCGGGGCGTCCCTGGATGTGGAACTGAAGGATTTGGCCGGGGCGTGCCTGGAGCGGCTGCTGGCGCATGTGGGGATTCGGGATGCCGGGGTGGCGCCCGTGGGGGAGACGCGGTTCCTGCGGCTGGCGGGTTCGGGCAGCGCGCCGATGGCGGAGGTGCCCGGGCTTTTCGAGCCGGCGCGGCGGATTGGCGAGACGGTGCGGGCGGGGGAGTTGGCCGGTACGATCTGGCCGGTGACTTCGCTGGGCAGCCCCGGGGTGGAGGTGCGCTTTCCCAGGGACGGGCTGCTGGTGGTGGAGCGGGTGCGGCCGATGGTGGAGCCGGGCGACCTGCTGTTCCAGCTGGGAACCGAGGTGGACCCGGAGAGCCTGATGGATTTCTAGTGCATGATCCGCGCAGGTAGCGCGCGGATCATACACTAGCTCTTTGCTTGATCGCGTGATTCACGTCTCCGGCGATTCCGCCTCCGACGATCACGCTCTAGGCCCGGGCCTCGGCGATCATGCGGCGGACGCGGTCGGGGTCTGTGACCGTGTGGCGGTATTCGCGGTTGGCGTCGTCGCCGCCCATGGCTAGGGCCGGGTTGCGGTAGCGCATCGCGCTGGGGATGGTGGCGGGCGCGGAGAAGTGGAGCTCCGAGAGGTTCGCCGTGCGGCGGACCTCGCCGATGGTGGCTTCATCGAGGTCGCCGCAGCCGAGGATGATGATGCGGCCGGCGGCTTGCTGGACGAGTTGGGCCAGGAGGGGGGCGCCATCAATGCCGCGGGGGCGTTGGCCGCTGGTGAGGACGCGCTTTACGCCGCAGCGGATCAGGGCTTCCAGGGCTTCGGCGGCATCCGCCGTCATGTCGAAGGCGCGGTGCACGGTGGTGTCGAGTGGGCCGGCGGCTTCGGCCAGCGCCTTGGTGCGGGGCTCGTCGATGGCGCCATCGGGGGTGAGGCAGCCGAAGACGACGCCATGGGCGCCGGTTTCGCGGATGGCTTCGATATCGGCGCGCATGGTTTCGAATTCGCGCTCGGAATAGAGGAAATCGCCGCCGCGGGGGCGGACCATGACCATGACGGGGACGCGCACGGCGGCGACCGTTTGGCGGATGGTGGCGAGGCTCGGCGTGATGCCGCCCTCGATCAGGGCGGCGCAGAGCTCGATGCGGTCCGCGCCGGCATCTGCCGCGGTGATGGCGTTGTCGATGCCTTCGACGCAGAGTTCGATCAGGGGGTGGCTCACGGGGCGACGCCTGCCACGGCGAGGATGGCGGTGAGGCCGGCGGCCATGCCGTTGACGGAGTTGGTCTGCTCCACGTCGATCCATTCCTCCAGCGAGTGGGCGCGGCCCGAGGTGCCGCCGGAGCCGATCTTCACGGCGGGGATGCCGAGGCTCATCGGGATGTTGGCATCGGTGCTGGAATAGGCGTGGCGCACCTCGAAGCCGTGCGCCTTCAGGGCGGCGGTGCTGTGCTGGACGATGTCGGAGTCCATGGGCGTGCTGCCGGCCGGGCGGTCGCCGATGAGCTTGGCTTCCACCGTGATCTTGCCCTGGGCGGTGGAGCGGGCGTGGTTCTCGGCCTGGGCGGCCTGCTCGACGATGGCGAGGAAGCGGGATTCGAGGCGGGCGAGTTCGACTGGGGCTTCGGAGCGGAGATCGACTTCCACCCAGACCTCGTTGGGGATGGCGTTCACGCTGGTGCCGCCGCCGAAGACGCTGGCGCTGAAGGTGGTTTTCGGCTTGGCGGGGACGGAGATGCGGGAGAGTTCCAGCATCGCCTGGCTCATGGCGAAGGCGGGCGAGACCAGGCCGAAGGCGCCGAAGCTGTGGCCGCCGGGGCCGCGGAAGGTGGCGCGGTAGCGCTTGGAGCCGACGCCGCCGACGACGAGGCCCTCCATGTCCGGGCTGTCGACCGTGAAGAAGGCTTCGATGCGGTTCTTGTACTTGCCCTCGGTGAACAGATGGCGGACGCCGCGCAGGTCCCCCAGGCCTTCCTCGCCGACATCGCCGACGAAGAGGATATCCGCGTTGGTGCGCACGCCGGCAGCATCGAGTGCCCTGATATAGGCGAGGAGGACGGCGAGGCTGCGGGTGTCGTCGCCGACGCCGGGGGCGAAGAGCTTGGTGCCTTCGCGCTTCACGCGCACATCGGTGCCGGCGGGGAAGACGGTGTCGAGATGGGCGGCCACCACGATCAGCTTGCCGTTCCCGGCGCCGCGGCGCAGGCCCATGGCGTTGCCGATGCCATCCAGCTCCACATCCTCCAGCCCGTGGGCGCGGAGCATTTCAAGATAATGCGCGGCCTTGGGGCCCTCGGCGAAGGGAGGGGCGGGGATTTCGGTGAGGGTGATGATGTCGGCCACCGTGCGATCGTGCTCGGCGTCCAGCACCTCCACGATCTTGCGGTAGGCGGAGGATTGCATGATCTCGGTGACGGACATGGGCGGTCTCGCAGGTAGGAAGGAAGAATCTTCTTTTTCTGAAGAAAAAGAAACAAAAAGACTTTATCCGTTAGGGCCGGGCGCGCGGAGGCGCCTCGCCCTAAACGAATAAAAGTTTTTTGGTTCTTTTTTTCAAAAAAGAACGCGCTTGCTTTCTGTCACTTGTTCAACTCTTTCGCCATCTCATCAATGCCGCCCAGCGTGAGCGGATACATCCGGTTTTCCATCACCTTGCGCAGCATGCCGATGGTCATGGCGTGGTCCCAGGCGTTGCGCGGGCGCGGGTTGAGCCAGGCGGAGCGGCGGAAATGCTTCGTAAGGCGTTCCATCCACACGGAGCCTGGCTCGTCGTTCCAGTGTTCCACGCTGCCGCCGGGGTGGCTGACCTCGTAGGGGGACATGGAGGCGTCGCCGACGAAGATCGCCTTGTAGTCGGGGCCGTATTTGCGCATGACCTCTTCCGTCGGGGTCATGTTGTCGTTGCGGCGGCGGTTGGTCTTCCAGACGCGCTCGTAGATGCAGTTGTGGAAGTAGAAGTATTCCAGGTGCTTGAACTCGCCGCGGGCGGCGCTGAACAGCTCCTCGCAGACGCGCACGTGCTCGTCCATCGAGCCGCCGATGTCCAGGAATAGCAGCACCTTCACCGTGTTGTGGCGCTCCGGTACCATCTTGAGGTCGAGGTAGCCGGCGTTGTTGGCGGTGGTGCGGATGGTCTCGGGGATGTCGAGTTCCGTGGGCGTGCCCTGGCGGGCGAATTTGCGCAGGCGGCGCAGGGCCAGCTTGATGTTGCGGGTGCCGATCTCGACGGTGTCGTCCAAGTCCTTGAACTCGCGCTTGTCCCAGACCTTGATGGCGCGGCGGTTGCGGCCTTCCTGCTGGCCGATGCGCACGCCCTCGGGGTTGGCGCCATTGTTGCCGAAGGGGGAGGTGCCGGCGGTGCCGATCCACTTGCTGCCGCCCTGGTGGCGGCCCTTCTGCTCCTCCAGGAGTTCCTGCAGGCGCTTCATCAGCGCTTCGAGGCCGCCGAGCTTTTCGATCTTGTCGAGTTCCTCCGGGGAGAGGAGTTTTTCGGCGAGCTTCTTGAGCCATTCCTCGGGCAGGTTCTGGATCGGCATGCCCTCGGGGGGCTCCAGGCCCTTGAAGACCTCGCCGAAGACGCGGTCAAAGCGGTCGAGGTGGCGCTCGTCCTTCACCAGGGTGGCGCGGCAGAGGTAGTAGAAATCGTCGATCGAGTAGTCCGCCACGCCCGCCTTCATGGCGCCCATGAGGGTGAGGTACTCGGTGATGGAGGCCGGGAGGCCGGCCGAGCGCAGGGCCAGGACGAAGGACGCAAACATGCGGCGGACCTCACTCTAGGTAATGCGGGTCCAGGGGGCGCCTGCCCCCTGGCGGGTCGAGGGCAGAGCCCTCGCCTTACCCGCGACGCGACAGGAACGCGAGACGCTCGAACAGGTGCACGTCCTGCTCGTTCTTCAGCAGGGCGCCATGCAGCGGCGGGATGACCACGTGCTGTTCCTTGCTGCGCAGCACTTCCGGCGACAAATCCTCGATCATCAGCAGCTTCAGCCAATCGAGCAGTTCGCTGGTGGCCGGCTTCTTCTTCAGGCCCGGGACTTCGCGGATCTTGAAGAACACCGTGAGGGCCTCGCGGGCGAGGTCCTGCTTGATGTCGGGATAGTGGGCCTGGACAATCTGTTCCATCGTCTCGCGGTCCGGGAAGCGGATGTAGTGGAAGAAGCAGCGGCGCAGGAAGGCGTCCGGCAGTTCCTTCTCGTTGTTGGAGGTGATCAGCACGATCGGGCGGTGCTTCGCCTTGATGGTCTGGCGGGTTTCGTAGACGAAGAACTGCATGCGATCGAGTTCCAGCAGCAGGTCGTTCGGGAACTCGATGTCGGCCTTGTCCACCTCGTCGATCAGCACCACGGTCTGCTCGCCGGATTCGAAGGCTTCCCAGAGCTTGCCGCGGACGATGTAGTTGCCGATGTCCTTCACGCGCTCGTCGCCGAGCTGGCCGTCGCGCAGGCGGGAGACGGCATCGTATTCATACAGGCCCTGCTGGGCCTTGGTGGTGGACTTCACGTGCCATTCGATCAGCGGGTGGCCGAGCGAGTTGGCGATCTCGTGCGCCAGCACGGTCTTGCCGGTGCCGGGCTCGCCCTTCACCAGCAGCGGGCGCTGCAGGGCGACGGCGGCGTTGACGGCGACTTCGAGATCGCGCGAGGCGATGTAGCGATCGGTGCTCTTGAAACCAGACACGTAGGGTCCCCTCCAGGAATGGGTCGCAGTTTCACGCCTGCGGGGCGTGTGGGCAAGCGGATCAGGTAATGGCGGGCCGGCGGGTGGTGAACCAGCCCAATGCCAGGGTGGGCACCAGGACGGCCAGGGCGAGCGCGCCCATGGTGGTAGCGGAGATCGGCATCACGCCGCCGCCGGGTGTGGCCAGCACCATGCCGCCAACAATGAGGGCGATGCGCAACGGCCATTCCAGCGTGCCGGCGCGGCGCAAATCGCCCAGGAAGGCCTGGTAGCCCTGGATGCCGCCGCAGATGAACAGCGTGCCCAGCACGGCAGCACCGGTGAGCCACAGCGCCTCCGCATAGAGGGCAACGCCGCCTGCGCCCTGCAGCAGAAGGGCCGGGTTCACCACGAAGAAGAACGGGATGAAGTAGATGATGCTGCCCACCCACATGGATTCCCAGCCGGTCTTCATCGCCGGCGCGCCCGCGATGCCGGCCGCGGCGAAGCTGGCGATGGCCACCGGGGGCGTGATGGAGGAGAGCATGCCCCAGTAGAAGATGAACATGTGCACCGCCATGCGGTTCAGCCCGAGCTTTTCCAGCGCCGGGCCGACCAGGATGGCCAGGAAGATGTAGCAGGCCGTGGTGGTGAGCCCGAGGCCGAGGATAAGGCTGGTGAGCGCGCACATGGCCAGCAGCAGCAGCACGTTGCCGCCGGCGAGGTTCAGCAGGTCGGCCGCCAGGGAGGAGATCACGCCCGTCATGGAGAAGGCGCCGATCAGCAGGCCGCAGCCGGCGAGGATGCCGACGAGTTCCACGAAGGTCTTGCCGTTGGCTTCCAGGAAGGCAAGGTAGCGCTGCAGGCCCCAGCGCTTTTCGGTGAACAGCTCGTTCAGCACCACCAGCAGCAGCAGCCCGCCGAGCAGTGGGCGCAGGCCGGCGTTGAGGTAGGCATCCATGCGCAGCCCGGGATCGACATGCGCCGGCAGGGCGCGGGCGCGGGCGAGGTCGTCGCCGAACATGGTCATGGCGGCGAAGGCGGCGATGGCGATGGCGAGGTTGGCGGCGTTGCGCCAGGTCCAGCGCGTGGGCATGGCCCACTGGCTCAGCACCAGCAGCAGTGCGGTGGCGTAGAACGGGGCGTGGCTCTCGCGCTTGAAATACAGCAGCATCACCACGAGCAGAACGATGACAAAGACGTAGTACCAGCCTTCGCGCAGGGTCTGCATCAGCGAGGGCAGCTCGCTGCGCGGAATGCCCACCAGGCCGTGGCGGGCGGCATAGGCATCCACCTGCATGAACAGGCCGACATAGTAGAGCAGTGCGGGAATGGCCGCGGCCAGCGCCACCTCGGCGTAGGAGACGTTGAGGAACTGCGCCATCACGAAGGCGGTGGCGCCCATCACGGGCGGGGCGAGCACGGCGCCGGTGCTGGCGCAGGCCTCGATGGCGGCGGCGTAGCTGGCGCGGAAGCCGGATTTCTTCATCACCGGGATGGTCATGGTGCCGGCGGTGAGCACGTTGGAGACGATGCTGCCGGACATCATGCCGAGCAGGCCGGAGGCGAAGATGCACACCTTGGCCGCCCCGCCACGGAAGGTGCCGCAGAGCGAGAAGGACAGGTTGATGAAGAACTTGCCCGCGCCGGTCATCATCAGCGCGGTGCCGAACACCAGGAAGCCGATCACCGTGTCGGCAAAGGCCTGCACGGGGATGCCGAGCAGGCTCTCATTGCTCAGCACGTGGTAGGCGGCGGTTTCCGCCATGCTGGACTGGTGGCCGCGCAGCGGGCCGAGCCAGCCGGCGCCGGCCACGACGGGGTAGAGGGTGAACGGGGCGACGCTGAGCAGCAGGCTCCAGCCGCCGGTGCGGCGCAGCGCCTCCATCAGGATCGCCCACATCACGAAGGCGGCGACGATCACCGGCTTGGGCACCGCATCGGGGTCCATCTCCCACCCCATGGTGTTCGATTCGGCGATCACGCTCATCAGGTAGGCCGAGACGCCGATGGTAAGGACGAACAGGGCAAGGTCGATCGGGCTGATGCGATCGAGCGAGGCGCGCTCGCTGTGCGGGAAGATCAGGAAGGTGAAAGGCAGCATCAGCAGGATCAGCAGATACATGTACTGCGTGTTCAGCACCGTGGTTCCGGTGAAGAAGCGCAGGGCGAATTGCTGGTTGATGCACAGGAAGATGGTGGCCGCGGTGGCCAGCAGCAGCAGGGCGCGCCACCAGCCGCGTGGCGCGCGCAGGCGCATCGTCTCCGCCTCGGCCGGGCCGCCGAGCACGTGGGGGTCTTCGAATTCCACGCGCTTGGCCGGCGCGGCTGCCTGCTGGTTGGTCACGTGATGCCCCGGCTCAGTCGCTGTAGCCGAGTTCGAGGCCGGCGCCGGTGAGTGCCGTCTCGCGGGCCTTCATCCAGGCCACGCGGAAGGCGTCCTTGTCCTCCGGCGGGCTGGTCTTGAGGAAGGCCTGCCAGGTGGCGCCGAGCAGTTCCTGGCGCTTCACCAGCGCCGTGTTGTGGCGCTCCGCGGCCTCCGTCCAGACGCCGGCTTCCTTCAGCGCGCGCACGGCGCCGGCGTGATAGGGCATGGACCAGGTGAGGTTCTGGCGCTTGGCCTCCAGGCCGTCCACGCCCACCACGGCGTCCTTGTAGTCGGCGTAGTGGTCGATCATCGCCTTGGTGAGCTGGTAGATCGCACCTTCGGACTGGCTCGTGTAGGCGATGAAGATCGGATACGGGTAGACTGGCAGCTCGTAGCTCGCGCCGGCCGGGTAGCCCGCGCCGCAGGTGGATTTGTGCGGGTAGAAATAGGACGCGACCTTGTTCACCCGCGCCCAGCCCGCCGTGTCGCTGGCGGGGAATTCCGGCCAGACGATGCCGCGCGAGGAGTTCTCGGCTTCCTTGGCCTGGCCGGAGATGGTGCTGGCGAAGCCGATATCGGCCTCGTTGTTCATGATCCCCTTCCACAGCGCGCCGTAGGAAGAGAATTCCACCAGCTGCACATCCTTGGGCGTGTAGCCGGCGAAGGCGATCAGGGCGTACATGGATTGGTTGATGGCCGGCGCGCCGCGCACCAGGCCCAGGCGCTTGCCCTTGATATCCGCCACCGTCTTCACGCCGGTGTCCTTGGCAACCCCCATCGCCTGGCCGTTGCAGGAGGAGGAGGAGAGGATCAGGCGGGCCGGCTGCGGGCCCCAATCCTTGGTGGCGAAATCGAGCACGCCTTCCTGGGCGAAATAGGTGCCGATGCCGTTGGCGGAGATCTGGGCGCGGCCGGATTTCAGCGGCGCCATCCGGCCGGTGTCGTTGCCGGCGGGCAGCACGCGCATGTCCACGCCCAGGCGGGCCTTCACCATCTGGCCGACGGCGACGATCTGGTTGAAGCCGTTGGAGCCGGTGTCGTAGGCGGTGGCCGAGATGCTGGCCGGCAGCTTGTCTTGCGCGGCCGCGGGCGAAGCGGCGGCCAGGGCCACGCCGAGCGCGGCCAGGAATCCTGAATGACGCATTTCCATCCCCGAATGATGTCGAATCGTTGGGAGCCTTATCGCCGACTGCGCGCCAACCTCCAAGCCGCCATCCCCGGCTGGGCCCGCGCTGGCCAGGGTGGCTGGGATGCGCCATCCTGGGCCGGCTGATCCGTCGGCAGGAGCAAACGAACGTGGCCCGCGCCCTCCCCTGGCTTTTGGGCCTGTTGCTGGCCGCATGGGCGGGCCCGCCCGCCGTGGCGCAGGATGCCGCGCCCACCCCCGTGGTGGCCCTGCCCACCAACACGCGCGCCTTCGGCGACCTCGATGAGATCCTGCGCCGGCGCCAGTTCCGGCTGATCGTGCCCTACAGCAAGACGCAGTTCTTCCTGGATCGCGGGCGGCAGATGGGGGTGGCCGCGGAATTCGGCCGCGAACTGGAAACCTGGCTGAACCGGCGGCGCCCGCCGGGCACGCTGCCCATCACGGTGATCTTCCGACCCACCGCGCAGGACCGGCTACTGGAGGCCCTGGTGGACGGGCGCGGCGATGCGGTTTCCGGCAACCTCACCGTGATCCCGGAACGCCAGGCGATCGTGGATTTCGCCGCCCCCTGGCTGAGCGACGTGAGCGAGATCCTGGTCACCGGGCCCTCGGCGCCGCCGATTGCCTCCTTGCAGGCACTGTCCGGGCAGGAGATCCATGTGCGGGCCAGCGCCAGCACCTACCGGCACCTGCTGGCGCTGAACGAGGGCTTCATCGCCGGCGGGCAGCGCCCGATGCGCGTGGTGCCGATCAGCGAGCGGCTGCAGGACGAGGATATCCTGCAGATGGTCAGCGCCGGGCTGCTGCCCTGGGCGGTGGTGGACGACCACGTGGCCGAGATCTGGTCGCGCATCCTGCCGGGGCTCGTGCCGCGGCCGGAGATCGCCATCCGCCGCAATGGCGACATCGCCTGGGCGATTCGCAAGAACTCGCCGAAGCTGGCCGCGGCGCTGGCGGAGTTCTTTGTCACGCATCGGGACAAGACCTCGTTCGGCGCCACCATCCGCCGGCGCTACTTCGTCAACCCCGCCGCCCTGCGCGATGCCGGCGGGGCCGCGGGGGCGGAGCGATTCGCCGCCGTGATCCGCAGCTTCCGCACCCATGCGGACCGGCACGGCTTCGACTATCTGATGCTCGCGGCGCAGGGTTACCAGGAATCGCAGCTCGACCAGTCCCGCCGCAGCGCGCGCGGGGCGGTGGGCGTGATGCAGTTATTGCCCTCAACCGCCGCCGGCGCGCCGGTGAACATCCGGGATATCGCCAGCAGCGCCGACCGCAATATCGAGGCCGGCGCCCGCTACATGGCGCATCTGCGCGCCCGCTACGTGAACGACCCGGCGCTGGGCGAGGTGGACCGGGTGCTGATGACGTTTGCTGCCTACAATGCCGGGCCGGGCAATCTGCGCCGCTTTCGGGCCGAGGCGGTGAAGATGGGGCTGGACCCAAATGTGTGGTTCGACAACGTGGAGCAGGCCGCGTCGCGCATCGTGGGGCAGGAGACGGTGCAGTACGTGGGCAACATCTACAAATACTACGTGGCCTACACCCTGGCCGATCATCGCGCGCAGGAGGCGCTGGCCGCCGGCGGGAAATAGCCCGCCGTCGCCAAAACATGAGTGATATCAAGGAAGAAGGCGGATGGTGGGCGCAACAGGGATTGAACCTGTGACCCCCACCGTGTCAAGGTGGTGCTCTCCCGCTGAGCTATGCGCCCATCCGCGAACCCTCCTTATCGCGCGCCCCGGCGCCGTGCAACCCGCCTCGACAACATCGCGGCATCCCAGTGTGGTGGCAGGCTGTTGCTGCGCTGCGGGCAACAGGCTTAATTTTCGCGATGGACCTTCCCCTGCCCGATGCCGAAGCCTGCGAAAGCCCCGTGGCGGTGGTGCGCCCGCGCACGCTGCTGGCCCCGGTGGTGTTCGCCTCGCCGCATTCCGGCCGCGCCTATTCCGCCGCCTTCGTCTCCGCCTCCCGGCTGGATCCGCTGCGCCTGCGCCGCAGCGAGGACAGCTTCGTGGACGAGCTGTTCGCCGATGTGCCGGATCTCGGCATGCCGCTGGTCAGCGCCACCTTCCCGCGCGCCTTCTGCGACGCCAACCGCGAGCCGTGGGAGCTGGACCCCGGCATGTTCGCGGACCCCCTGCCCTCCTGGGTGAACACGTCCAGCCCGCGCGTGGGGGCCGGGCTGGGCACGATCGCCAAGGTGGTGGCCTCCGGCGAGAGCATCTACCGGGAGAAACTCTCCTTCGCGGAGGCCCAGGCGCGCGTCAGCACCTGCTGGGAGCCGTTCCACGCCGCGCTGACCGGGGAGATCGAGGCGGTGCGGGCGCAGTTCGGCGCCTGCGTACTGATCGATTGCCATTCCATGCCCTCCAACTCCCTGCCGCCGCGCAGTGCCACCGATATCGTGCTGGGCGATGCGCACGGCACCGCCTGCGCGCCGGAGGTGATGGCGACGGTGGAACGGGTGCTGCTGGGGCTCGGCTTCTCGGTGCGGCGCAACGACCCCTATGCCGGCGGCTTCATCACCCGCCATTACGGCCGCCCGCGTGAGGGCGTGCACGCGGTGCAGATCGAGATCGTGCGCTCGCTCTACATGGACGAGACCCGGATCGAGAAGCTGCCGCGCTTCGATGCGCTGCGCCAGACGCTGACGCGCGCGGCGGCGGCGGCGGCGGCGCGGCTGGGCGCATTGCCGCTGGCCTGAGCCCGCCTTACGTGAATTGACGCGAGCGGCGCGGGCGCCTCACGCCCTCCTCACGACGTGATAACCCATTGAAACACAACCGTAGGCAGTTGTGTTGCGATCCTATCTTTCATTGCGAACGCTTCATGATTGCGCATAGGGTCCCCGCAACAACCAATGCGGGAGAACGCCTCAATGGCAACCAGAACCGACGGCCAACGCCAGATCACCCTCGACATCGCGGCACAGTTCGACGACCGGCCAGAGGGGCTGCCGCCGCTGGTGGCCCACCTGTTCAGCCGCAGCGGCACGCTGCTGGGCCTGCAGGGGCTGGACAAGGAGGGCCGCGCCCGCCTGCCCGTCTCCATCGGTGCGGAGCCGCAGGCGCTGCGCGTGGTGGTGGCGCCCGAGATGGGCAAGGAGATCGATATCGGCGAGGTGCTGCGCCGCGGCGGCATCGAGCAGCATGTGGCGCTGCGCCCGGGGGTGGAGAAGCTGCCGCCGGTGCTCTTCAAGATCGATACGGCGGCCATGCGCTTCTGGCTCGGCTCCTTCTGCGTGGTGCGCGGCACGCTGCTGAAGCAGGTGGTTTCCGGCGGCATCACCCTGCGCCTGCCGGTGTGCAACGCCGCGATCGACATCTACGAGGTGGATCCCTGGCCGATCCTGCTGCCGCACCTGCCGGAGCTGGAGATCGACCGCATCCGCGACATTATCGACGGGCCCTGGCCGCCGATCGACCTGCCGATCCCGCCGCGCCCCGGCCCGGGGTTCGATCCGAGCCCGATCCGCACCCGCGCCGCCATGCTGCCCTCCCCCGGCGCCATCGCCGCCTTCAACCCGCAGCCGGACCCGCCGCGCCTGGCGGAGGCGATGCCCACGATGCTGAAGCTCGCCGCCCGCGCCCCGCGCGCGGTGCTGGAGCGCGCCCTGGTGTCCCATCTCGACCTGGTGCGGCCGATGCTGTGCTGGCTGTTCCCGCGCCTGGTGACAAAGCAGAAGATCACCACGGTGATGACCGACGAGTGCGGCCATTTCCGCACCCTGATCTGGAAATCGCGCCTGAACCCAGACCAGCCAGACCTGTATTTCGTCGCCCGCCAGCGTATCTGGCCGGGCTTCTGGGCGACGATCCTGCAGCCGCTGCCGGTGGCCTGCCACACCTACTGGAACTACGCCTGCGGCACGGAGGTGACGCTGGTGACCACCCACCCGCTCGCCCATGCCTGCCCGCCCTGCCCGCCCGTGGTGGCGCCGAACAACTGGGTGCTGTTCATGGCGATCGGCAACACCTCCGTCTGGCGTATCCATGGCGCCAACGACGCAACGGCCATCGGCTCCGGCGGGCTGGACCCGGTCAAGCGCGGGCTGCTGGACGGCACGCGGCCCTGGGGCGGTGCGCTGCGGCCACGGTTGGAGTTCGATGCCTCGCTGCGCTCCAGCCTCGGCGTGCGCTTCTACCGCGTGCGCTACAAGCGCCCCACCGAGCCCGAATCCGCCTGGCGCCCAAGCACGGAGGCGGTGAGCCGGCACTACACGCAGGAAATCGGCGGCGACCTGGTGCTGCAGCAATATCCGCTGGGGCCGCAAACGGTGGGCGCCACGGCGCATCTCTATGAGATCCCGCCCGCGCTCCCGCCCGTTGGGCAATGGTCTATCCCCAACGCGGTGCTGGACACGCAGAACGCGGTGATCCCCACCAACGCGGTGGCCCCCGGCGTGGGGTTCGACGCCGCCGGCGCCCCGGAAGGGCCAGACCAGGGCGGGCTGTGGCAGATCTCGGTGGAGCTGTTCAACGCCGCCGGGGTGCAGGTGGACCCGGAGGCGCTGGGCATTCGCTGGCGCGTGCCGGCGGATGACGACCTTTCGGGCACCATCGCCACGCGCGATGCGGCAACGCTGGGCCTGGTGGATGCGGCGGCGAACCGCATGGTGCTGACCGTGCGGGTGGACAACAACCCAACCCTGGCCCGGATCGGCGCGCCAACGCTGGATGGCGCGCCGGCGGGAACGGCCTGCGGCGTGCTGGCCTATGATGGCACCACGGGCACGGTCGCCACGCCGTTCCAGGCGGTGCAGCGCAACGGCTACGCGGCCTACAGCTTCTCCGTGCTGCGCGGCGCCGGGCCAGCCGTGCTGGGGGCCGCCGGCACGGCCGCCACCAGCATCGCCGGGCCGCTGCCGGTGCCCAACGGGACCGCCTCGGCGTTGCTGGGCAGCTGCGGCATCGCGGGGTTCAGCGAGAACCTCTATGTGAAGCACCTGGCCACCGATGGCTGGTCGGACCAGTCCCAGCTGGACCGCAGCGACGTGCGGGCCTTCGTGCTGGCACCGGAGGCGATGGTGAGCTGAGCCGGCCCTCCCCGGCGGTGCCGCCTGGCGCCGCCGGGACACAAGGCAAAAAAAAGGGCGGTGCCCAAGGGCACCGCCAAGTTTAGGGAGGAAACGTCCAAGAAGCAGTCGGCAACCGGAGCTGCCGTGCTGCGATGCACAAGATAGGGGGACGGTCGTTCGTGTGCAAGCGATTTTTCGCATCGCAGCAATTTCCTGTTTTCGGTCGCCCCCGGGCTTGCGCCCGCGCCGTTCCTGCCAAGGGACGGCGTGCAACCCACGGCCCTGGCAGGTTTGTGATTCCCCTGCCCGCGCCGAAACGGTTATGAGAAGCGCCATGCGCGCCACGTTCATTTCAGCCCTGGCGATATCCATTGCGCTGCTTGCCCCGCCGGTTGCGGCCCAACCGGCCCGCACCCAGGCGCCCGCCCCCGCCCTGCCGCCGATGGCTGGCGGCCTGCAATGCCGCGCCGCCATCCTGGCCGCGGAGCGCGCCGCCGCCCTGCCTTCGCAGCTGATGGCGGCCATCGCCCGCGTGGAATCCGGCCGGGTGGATGCGCAGGGCATCGTCCATCCCTGGCCCTGGACCATCAACGCCGAGGGCGCCGGGCAGTATTTCGACAGCAAGGAGGCCGCGATCGTCGCGGTGCGCGCCCTGCAGGCCCGTGGCGTGCAATCCATCGATGTCGGCTGCATGCAGGTGAATTTGGCGCACCACCCGCAGGCCTTCGCCAGCCTGGACCAGGCCTTCGACCCCGCCGCCAACGCCACCTATGCCGCGCGCTTCCTCACCGACCTGTATGCCACCACGCGGGACTGGACGCGGGCCACCGCCTTCTACCACTCGCAAACGCCGGAGCGTGGCGAGCTCTACCAGAAGCGCGTTGCCGCCGTTTGGCCGGAGGAACAGAAGCGCCTGGGCATCACGCCGGGCCTGCCGGGCCACGCCTTCAGCCGCCATGCCTTCAGCACCAATGCCTGGAACAGCACGGCGGGCCCGCGCACCGGCGTGCTGGCGCAATCGGGCCGGCCGCAGCCCGCCCAGGTGCCGCCGCGCCGGGTCGCCACCGTGGCGCCCGGCACAGGGACCAGGATGTAGTGGCGCCCTGCCCGCGCAGTTCACCCGGCTTCGGGTGAACGGAGCGGATCAGCAGGCCGCCCAGAGATCACCTGCCGAGGCTGGGTTTCTTGGCGTCGTAGGTCCAGCCGGGTACCAGGTACTGCATCGCCACCGCGTCGTCGCGCATGCCGCCGCCGATCTTCTTGTAAAGCTCATGCGCCGCCGCGAGCCGGTCGAGGTCGATCTCCACCCCCAAGCCGGGCCGGTCGGGCACGATCACGTCGCCGCCGACGAACTGGAACGGCTCCTTCGTCAGGCGCTCGATCCCCTCCTGCCAGATCCAGTGCGTGTCGATCGCCGTCACCCGCCCCGGTGCCGCGGCGGCGCACTGGGTGAACATGGCCAGCGAGATGTCGAAATGGTTGTTGGAGTGGGAGCCCCAGGTGAGCCCGAAGGCCTCGCAGGTCTGCGCCACCCGCACGGAGCCCTGCAGTGTCCAGTAATGCGGATCGGCCAGCGGGATATCCACCGCCTGCAATGAGAGCGAATGGGCCATCTGGCGCCAATCCGTCGCCACCATGTTGGTGGCCGTCGGCAGGCCGGTGGCGCGGCGGAACTCGGCCATCACCTCGCGGCCGGAATAGCCGGTCTCCGGCCCCACGGGGTCTTCGGCATAGGCCAGCACGTGGCCCCATTCGCGGCCAAGCTCAATGGCATCAGCGAGATACCAGGCGCCGTTGGGATCCACCGTCACCCGCGCCTCCGGGAAGCGCTTCTTGATGGCGGCGGCGGTGCGCATTTCGTCCTCACCGCGCAGAACGCCGCCCTTCAGCTTGAAATCGCTGAAACCGTAGCGCGCGGCGGCCGCCTCTGCCTGGCGCACCAGGGCATCCGGCGTCAGTGCCTCCTCCGTGCGAACGCGCTCCCAGCCATCGCGCGGGCCATGACCCTCGGGATAGGGCAGATCCGTCTTCGCGCGGTCGCCGATGTAGAACAGGTAGGCGAGCATCTTCACCCGGTCGCGCTGCTGCCCCTCGCCGAGCAGGGCGCACACGGGCACACCGAGATGCTGGCCGAGCAGATCGAGCAGCGCCGCCTCCACCGCCGTCACCACATTATCCGTGCGCAGATTGATCTCATGCGGCTGGGCCAGCACGCGGCGCTCCGCCTCTGTCGCCACCTGGTGCACCGTGGTTTGCCGCGCCTGCTTCGCGCCGGCAAGTTCCGCGCGCACCGCATTGAGGATGCTGGTGTATTCCCCGATCGCCCGCCCCTGCACCACCGGCACCAGGCGCTGCAGCGTGCGCAAAATCGCCTCGCTGCCCGGCACCTCGCCCACCCCGGTGCGGCCCGACGAATCCGTCAGCAGCACGATGTTGCGGGTGAAGAAGGGGCCGTGTGCGCCTGCCAGGTTCAACACCATGCAGTCCCGCCCGGCCACCGGCACCACCCGCATCTCGGTGACCACAGGCGTGCGCGCGGCTTCGCGCGAGGACAAATGCGACATGGGCGGCTCCTCATCTACTCCTGCCAGCCTATCCCCATTCGCCCGCGCCGCCAAACCACGTCTGAAATCCGTATTTACAGACCGGATTGCGCATTTATCCGCAGCTTCCTACATTCCCCCGACGCAAGACCGTAGAACCAGGCGAGGAACCCCCCATGGCCCGCATCCACGTGATCCACGAGAACCCCGCCTGGCTGCCGCCGCTGGCCACCGCGCTGGACCAGCGCAGCCTGCCCTGGACCGACTGGTTCCTGCACGAAGGCGCCTGGGACCTCTCCGCCCCGCCGCCCGAGGGCATCTTCTACAACCGCATGTCCGCCAGCTCGCACACGCGCGACCACCGCTATTCCGCCGAGCTCACCGTCGGCCTCCTCGCCTGGCTCACCCGCTGGGGCCGCACCGTGGTGAACGGGCCAACCGCGCTCGACCTCGAAATCAGCAAGGTCCGCCAATACGCCGCCCTGGAAGCCGCCGGGCTGCGCACCCCGCGCAGCGTGATGGTGGCCGGGCG
This sequence comes from Rhodospirillales bacterium, assembly GCA_947460455.1. GTDB lineage: Bacteria > Pseudomonadota > Alphaproteobacteria > Acetobacterales > Acetobacteraceae > CAMDGX01. The sequence goes on from CANHKG010000102.1 coordinate 17,184, forward strand.
CCCGCAGATCGTCGCGGCCGCCCATACCCACTTCCCCGGCCAGCCCGTCATCCTCAAGCCCAATCGCGGCGGCAAGGGCCTGGGCGTGCGCCTGTTCCATACCCTGGAAGGCCTCGCCGACTACGTCGCCAGCGACGACTACGAAGCGCCCGTGGACGGCATCCAACTGCTCCAGACCTACGTCCGCGCCCCGCGCCCCGTGATCACCCGCGCCGAGTTCGTCGGCCGCCGCTTCGTCTACGCCGTGGAAGTCGATACCTCCGAAGGCTTCGAACTCTGCCCCGCCGACGTCTGCGCCATCGGCGAGGCCGCCTGCCCCGTCGGCGAAGTCCCCGGCAAGCCCGAGCACAAATTCACCGTACTGCCCGGCATCGACCCCACCCTGCGCACCCGCCTCGAAACCTTCCTGGAACGCGCCCAGGTGGACGTCGCCGGCATCGAATTCATCGCCGACGAAACCGGCCAACCCCTGGTCTACGACGTCAACACCAACACCAACTACAACCCCGACGCCGAAGCCCGCGCCAACCTCACCAACACCGACCGCTCCGGCCCCGGCGCCCTGGCAACCTACCTCGGGAACCTCCTGGCGCAGGGTCAGCGCCGGGCGGCTTAAGGGAAGGCCAGGGCTCTGCCCTGGACCCGCCAGGGACCTGAGGTCCCTGGACCCACATCACTTTTGCCCAATGGGATAGGGGGGTGTGGGTTGCGCCACAAGACAGGGAGACAAACCCCCAAAACAAAGGTGGAAA
>CANHKG010000103.1 GCA_947460455.1 Rhodospirillales bacterium
GCGTTGATGCCATAGCGCTTTGCCAGGCCTCTCAGGCTCTCTCGACTATGCTGGATCGCACGACGAACCGCCTCTGTCGTCGTGGCGCTGCCGTCGAGAACCTCGCCCATAGCGCATCCTTCCATGCCTGCGTGAAGGGTGCACCATCAAAGCCTGGGATCAAACATCTAGGGCGCCAGCCTCCACCCTTTCCGCCTCGATCGTCTCGGCCACCAGCGCCGGCCGATCCGCCGCAGGCGCGGCCTTCCAGGATATCCGCCCCGTGGCATGGCAGGCAGGGCAGGCCGGCCGCCACACGTCCTGCCGCGTCCCGCACTGGCCGCAGGTCCAGGCCGGGTCCGCTGGCGCCTCGGCTGCCGCGCGCAACAGGGCGGAGGCATCGCGCCGCTCCGCCGCGGTGATATCCGCCAGCAGCAGCAGAATGCGCCGGGTCGGCACCGCCAGCCCGCGCCCCCGCTCGGCATGGAAGCGCGCCTCGCCGACCTCGCCCGCCTCCAGCGAAAGCCGCCCGAGCAGGTACTGCGTCTCCACATGCTCCGCCCGCGCGTTGGAAAGCTTCACCGCCTGGCGCAACCGGGCGCGCGCATCCGGCGCATCCTCCAGCAGGGCGGCGGCAAGATCCGGATGCGGCGCCGCCTTCCACGCCGCCAGGATCGCCTCCTCCGCCCGCGCCTCATGCCCCTCGCGCTTCAGGGATGCGGCATAGGCCACCACCGCGGGCGGAAAGCTGGGGTTCGCCTTCCAGGCCTGCCGCGCCAGCTTTGCCGCCCCCTGCGGATCGGCCTCGGCCTGCGAAGCGGCGGTGGCCAGAACCTCCTCCGGCAGGTCCGGCCCGGCCAGCGCCAGGGCGCGGCCCCATTGGCCGGTTTCATCCGCCACGCGCAGCCGCGCGTCGCGCAGCCAGTTCGCCCCGGGCTGCAATGCCTCCGCCCGGCGCCCCAGCGAGGCCGCCTCGTGCCAATCCTCGCGCTCCACCGCCAGCCGGAACAGCCCGCGCAGGCCCAGGAAGGCGCTGTCGGTGCGCCCCACCAGCGTCTGGTAGATGGCCTCCGCCTCGGCCGGGTTGCCGCCCAGCCGTGCGGATTCGGCGGCCAGCAACAGCGTCTGCGGCGTATCGCCCAGCAGGTCCCGCGCCCGCCGCGCCTGCCGCCGCGCACCCGCCGCCTCGCCGGCCGCCAGCGCCACCAGGGCGCGGCCCACCGCCACATCGCCCTGCCGGCGCGCCTGCCCCTGGCGCCAGAAGCGCAGCGCGCCTGGCATGCCCAGCAGCCCCATCAACAGCCGCAGCACCAGCAGCAGCGCCACCAGCAGCACCACCCCGCCCACCACGGCGATCGGCGAGGTCGTCTCCACCGAATACCCGAAGCCGGAAAGCGCCACCGTTCCCGGCAGATGCGCCACCCACCAGGCCAGCACCAGAACCGCGGCACTGGTCGTCAGGAACAGAACAACGCGGCGCATCACTCGGCCGCCATCTTGGAAAGCGCCACGCGCGCCGCCAGCAGCGCCTCGGCCTGGCCGCGCCACGCCGCCATCTCCGCCGCCGCCCCGGGATCAAGCCCGCCCAGCGCCGCGACGCTCCCGGCGAGATCGCCCGCCGCCAGCTTCTCACCCGCCAGACCCAGCGTGGTGGCCGCCGGGCTGCCCAGCAGCACCGTCTCGCCTTCCTTCACCGTCACCAGCGCGCGCACGCGCTGCCACACCCGCTCGCCGATCCCTGCCTCATCCGCGCCGGTGCGGCTGGCATCACGCGCCCGCTGCGCCGCGGCGGGGAAGGCAAGCCGCAGGCCCGCCTCGCTGGGCGGCGGGGTGGCGGCGAAGCGCGCCAATGCCGGCGGTGCGCCCGGGATCTCGCCCAGCGCCCGCCCGGCCTCCAACGCCGCCATCGCCGCCTGCAGCCGCGCGATCCGTGCCAACCGCGCCGCCGAGGCCTGCTGTGCCTGGGTCGCCGCCTGTTCAGCCTGCGCCAGCCGCCGGTCCAGCGCCGCCATCCGGTCCGCCAGCCCGGGATCGGGGGCCGGCTGTGCCGCCGGCGCCGGGCGCTGCTCCAACGCGGCAACCCGGCCTTCCAGCGGCCGCAAATCCACCGCCGGGGCCGGGCCTGCCGCCGGCCGCTGCTCCAGCTGCGCCAGGCGCTGCTGCAGCGTGCGCAATTGCTCGCGCAGCGCCGCCACATCGGCCGCCGGCACCATGGCGGCCTCGGTTTCCCGCTGCTGCTGCCACACCACGGCCAGCCCGGTCACCAGCAAGGCCACCGCCAGCGCCGTCAGCACCGCCCCGGCCCCGCCGCGTGAGAGCGAAGGCGCTGCCGCATCGCGCCGCGGCGGCGTCACCGGGGCTGGCTTGGCCACCATGGGCGCAGCGTCAGGTGCCGCAGGCGCGTCACCGGTCGGGGTGGGCTTGGGGGAGGCGGGGTCACTCATTCCATGGGATCCGCGAGCAGGGTCAGCAGCGCATCCTGGCTCGGCCGGTCGGCCACGCGCAGCCGGCGCCAGGGCAGGGGGGCCAGCGGTGCGGCGACCGCGGGCGAAAGAGCAAGGGCATCCACCGTGTTGAGGCATCCGGCCGGCAGGGCGGCAAGCAACAGCTTCGTGAAAACGCGTGCCGTGGCCGGTGAAAAGAACAACGCCGCGGCCACCGCGCCGCGCGAAAGGGCCTCTTCCGCCGCCGCCGGCAGCGTGTTTTGCGGCACCGCAGCATAAACCGTTCGCCGCACCACGGCAAACCCCGCTTCCCGCAACGACCGCGCCAAGGCCAGCCCCTCGCCCCGCGCCGTCGGCAACAGCAGCGCCCCGTCGCCGGGCCGGCAACGCTCCCGCACAAGGGCCTCCAGCGCCTCCGCGTTCCGCCCCGCGCTCGCCACATCGGCGAACCCCGCAGCCCGCGCCCGCGCCGCCGTGGCATCCCCAACGGCCAAAAGCGCTGCACCATGGAACGCCGGACCCAGCGCCGGCAGCGCATTGCCGCTGGTCACCAGCACGGCCTGAAGCCTGTCCGGGGCAGGCAGCCGGGCGGGCAGGGCGGCAATGCCCAGAACCGGCGCCAGGATCGGCACAAATCCCAGCGCCGCCACGCGCGCCGCCGTCTCGTTCGCGCCCGATTCCGGCCGCGTGATCAGCACGCCGCGCGGGCGTGGATCAGGCAAGGATATCCCGCGGCGTATCGGCCCGCAGGCTGGCACCCAGCTCCTGGCCCAGCCGTTCCGCATCGCCGCGCGCCCCGGTGATCGCCCGGCGCAGCAGGAAGCTGCCATCCTCCCGCGCCACCAGCCCGGTCAGATGCAGCTGCCCATCTTCCAGCAGCCTGGCATACCCCCCGATCGGCGTGCGGCACGAACCATCCAGCGCCGCCAGCAGCGCCCGCTCGGCGCGCGAGACGGCGCGCGCATCGGCATCCTCGATCCCGGCCAGCATGGCGCGCAGCTCCACGTCGTCGGCCCGCACCGTCACGCCCACGATGCCCTGGCACGCCGCCGGCAGCAGCAATTCCGGCCCCAGCACCGCCGACGCCTCGCCCTCCAGCCCCAGCCGCTTCATCCCGGCCAGCGCCAGCAGCGTCGCGCCAAAATCCCCGTTCCGCACCCGCTCGATCCTTGTGGCCACATTGCCGCGGATCGTCGCGAATCGCAGATCCGGCCGCAGGTGCAACAGCTGCGCCTGCCGCCGCAGGGAGGAGGAGCCAACCAGCACCCCCTTCGGCAGCGCCGCCAGCGGGTCCTGCGGGTCCACCACCGTGCCCGCCGGCAGGATCAGCGCCTCGCGCGCATCCTCGCGCACCAGCGTCCCGGCCAGCACGATCCCCGGCGGCAGATCGGTCTCCAGATCCTTCAGCGAATGCACCGCGAAATCCACCCGCCGATCCAGCAGCGCCTCGTGAATCTCCTTGGCGAACAACCCCTTGCCGCCCAGATCCGCCAGCCGCGTGCCGGCCGCCTGCGTCGCATCCCCGGTCGTGCGGATCGCATGTTCCTCGAACACATCCATCGCCCGCAGCACCGGGCAGAACGTGGTCAGCCGCTGCAGGAAATACCGCGTCTGCCACAACGCCAGCGGCGAGCCGCGCGTGCCCACCCGCAACGGCAACGTCCGCGCATGCGGCGGCGCCTTGGGGCGGCTTGCGGGAGCAGCACCGGGATGTCCGGCGTTGGTAGGGGGTGCGGCGGGCATCGTGGTGTCCTATTACCCGCCAACCGTAAAGTGAAGGCAAAGGATGCAACCGGACCGCATGGCCGCCCCGCTTGGTCCCATCTTAGGGATCGAAACCTCCTGCGACGAAACCGCCGCCGCGGTCCTCGCGCCGGACGGCACCGTGCTGGCCGAAGCCGTCCTCAGCCAGCAAGACCACACCCAGTTCGGCGGCGTGGTGCCAGAGATCGCCGCCCGCGCCCATCTCGCCCACCTCCCCGCCCTGGTCGCGGATGTCCTGGCGCGGGCCAACACCGCTCCGGCCAGCCTCGCCGCCATCGCCGCCAGCGCCGGCCCCGGCCTGATCGGCGGCCTCATCGTCGGCAGCGGCTTCGCCAAGGGCATGGCGCTGGCCCACAACCTGCCCTACCTCGCCATCAACCACCTCGAAGCCCACGCCCTCTCGCCGCGCCTGCCTGCGCTCGGCGGCCTCGATTTCCCCTACCTCCTCCTCCTCGTCTCCGGCGGCCACTGCCAATGCGTCGCCGTGGAAGGCCCCGGGCGCCACCGCCGCCTCGGCACCACCATCGACGACGCGGTGGGCGAGGCGTTCGACAAGGTCGGCAAACTCCTCGGCCTCGGCTGGCCCGGCGGCCCCGCCGTGGAAAAACTCGCGAAACAGGGCAACCCCACCCGCTTCCCCTTCCCCCGGCCGCTGAAGGGCCGCGAAGGCTGCGACTTCTCCTTCTCCGGCCTCAAGACCGCCGTCGCCCACGCCGTCGCCGCCTACCCCCCGGGCGCCCTGCCGGTGCAGGAGGCCGCCGACCTCGCCGCCAGCTTCCAGGCCGCGGTGGCGGATGTGATGGCCGACCGCGCCCGCCACGCCATGGCGATCTTCCGCCGCACCCATCCGGCCACCGCCCTCGTCGTCGCCGGCGGCGTGGCCGCCAACGCCACCCTGCGCCAGGCCCTCACCACGGAGGCCACCCGCGCCGGCTTCCGCTTCGTCGCCCCGCCCCTGCGCCTGTGCACCGACAACGCCGTCATGGTCGCCTGGGCCGCGCTCGAACGCCTCCGCCAGGGCTGGACCGACGAGCTGAACCACGCCCCCCGCCCGCGCTGGCCGCTCGATTCAGCCGACATGAAGCCGGCCGCATGAACTACCGACACGCCTTCCACGCCGGCAATCACGGCGACTGCCTGAAGCACGCCCTGCTCGTCTGGCTGCTCGCCGCGATGCAGCGCAAGCCCGGCCCGCTCTTCGTGCTCGATACCCATGCCGGGATCGGCCAGTACGACCTCGCCGCCACCCCGGCCACCCGCACCGGCGAAGCCCAACGCGGCATCCTCCGCCTGCTGCGCAACCCACCGGCCGCGCTCGCCACCTACGTCGCCCTGGTGAACCAACTCGGCCTCTACCCCGGCTCCCCCGCCCTCATCCGCGCCCTGCTTCGCCCGCAAGACCGCCTGGCCGCCTGCGAACTCCACCCAGAAGACCACGCCACCCTGCGCCGCCTCTTCGCCCGCGACCCGCAGGTCGCCGTGCACCACCGCTCCGCCTGGGAAGCCCTCGGCGCCCTCCTCCCCCCCACCACCGGCGAAAAGCGCGCCCTCGTCCTGATCGACCCGCCCTATGAGGCGGAGGACGAGTTCACCCAACTCGCCACCGCGCTCGCCACCGCCAACCGCCGCATGAAGGGCGCCGTCCTCGCCGCCTGGTATCCCATCAAGCACCGCGCCCCCCTCCGCGCCCTCTTCGCCACCCTCCAATCCGCCGGCCTGCGCGACATCGTCACCGCCGAACTCCACCTGCGCGCCCCGCTGGACCCCACCCGCCTCAACGGCAGCGGCCTCCTCGTGGTGAATCCCCCCTACGGCTTCGAACAGGCCGCCCCGCCCATCCTGGAAGCCCTTCTCGCCCGCCTCTCCGACCGGGAAGACGGCGCCGGCACCGCCTTCGCAAGGATCGCCGATGAGTAGCATCCAGGTCATCGGCGCCGGCGCCTGGGGCACCGCCCTCGCGCTCCAGGCCGTCCGCGCCGGTGCCCAGGTCCGCCTCTGGGCCCGCGACCCCGCCCGCGCCGAGGCCATCGCCCGCACCCGCCAGAACCCCCACCTCCCCGGCGTCACCCTGCCAGAGGCGCTGCACATCTCCCACCGCTGGGAACAAGCCGACCTCCTCCTCCTCGCCACCCCCACCCAGGCCCTGCGCGCCCTCGCCCCCGATCTCCCCCCCGGCCTCCTCGTCGCCTGCTGCAAGGGCGTGGAGCAGGGCACAAACCGCCTGCCGCTCGAAATCCTGGCCGACCTCCACCCCACCCGCCCCGCCTGCGTTCTCACCGGCCCCAACTTCGCCGCCGAGATCGCAAGCGGCCTCCCCGCCGCCGCCGTCATCGCCGGCACCAATGCGCAGGCCCGCGCCCAGGCCGTCGCCCTCCTCGCCACCCCGCAATTCCGCCTCTACGGCAACGACGACCCCATCGGCGCCCAGGTCGGCGGTGCCGCCAAGAACGTCGTCGCCATCGCCGCCGGCGCGGTCATCGGCGCCGGCCTGGGCGAGAACGCCCGCGCCGCCCTGGTCACCCGGGGCCTGGCCGAACTCGCCCGCCTCGCCACCGCGCTGGGCGGCCGGGCAGAGACCGTCGCCGGCCTCTCCGGCCTCGGCGACCTCCTGCTCACCTGCACCGGCCCCGGCAGCCGCAACTTCTCCTTCGGCCTCGCCTTGGGGCGGGGCCAGACCGTCGCCGAGATCCTCGCCGCCCGAACCTCCGTCACCGAGGGCGTCGCCACCGCCCCCGCCCTGGTCGCCCGCGCCCGCGCCGCCGGCGTGGAACTCCCCATCGCCGAAGCCGTCGCCGCCGTCGTCGATGGCCGCCTCGCGCTGCCCGAAGCGATCCGCGACATCCTCGCCCGCCCTCGGCGCGACGAGTGACCAAAACGTAACAAAGTCGCACATTACAACTCGGTCATTTGTGCGACGTGCCAATTGCGATTAAAAATTCCTTAATTTCGACGTGCCCTTTCATCACAGCCAGGGCGCTCCGCCGTGACGGGGGCGCGGAGACTCACAACATGCGTTTCCTGCCCGCCATCGCCCTCGCCGTGGCGACCCTCGCCGCCGCACCTCAAGCCCGGGCGCTCACCCTCTACGACAACTACGACCCGTTCCAGCTGGGTCCGGTCGGGTACCAGTCCAGCAACTCCGCCGACCTCTCTGGCTACTGCAACGGCGCCTTCAACTGCGGTTGGATCAACGTCTATTCCGCCGGCTTCACCTTCACCGCCGAAGCCACCGGCAATGCCGCGCGCGCCTACATTCCGTTCGATCTCCTCTGGACCTTCGGCGGCTCCGAGAACCTGTACTCGGTCTCGATCAACGATGCCCAGGGCGATCTTATTGCCCGCGGTGTCCGCCCCCTCAGCCAGCTGGCCGCCAACACCATTCCGGGCACGGATACAGTGTTGTTCGACCTCACGACCGTCACCGCCGTCGGCTATGGCCCGGTCGACCCCCTCGCCCCATTGCTCGTCGAGGGGCAGACCTATTCGGTCTATTTCCACCAGTTCTTCGGCCCCTTGTCCCAGAACGCCTGGTACAAAAGCAACGAGGTCCCCGCCCAAGGCCAGGCCACCCAATACTGCGCCACCAATGTCGGCGGCGCTTGTGCCTACTTCAACGGCTTCGGCTATGTCGGCATCCCCTCCACGGCCGCGATCACCGATTTCCTCCCCGCCATCGCCATCACCGACGGCAACGGCTACACCGCCGCGTCCATTCCCACCCCGGAACCCGCCAGCCTCGCCCTCCTCGGCCTTGCCCTGGCCGGCCTCGCCGCCGCCCGCCGTCGCGCCATCTAGCGCCATCACCATGGCGGCACGCCCCGCCATCGGCTAAGCCCCCAGGATGCTGCGCGGCATCCTCACCGTCGGCGGCTGGACCATGGCCAGCCGCCTCCTCGGCTTCCTCCGGGATATCCTGATCGCGGCCCTGGCCGGCGCAGGCCCGGTGGCCGATGCGTTCTTCGTCGCCAACCGCCTGCCCAACCTGTTCCGCCGCCTGTTCGGCGAGGGCGCCTTCAACGCCGCCTTCGTCCCCGCCTTCTCCTCCCTGCTCCAGCGCGAGGGCGCGGACAGCGCCAAAACCTTCGCCCAGGAAACCATCGCGGTCATGGCTTTCTGGCTCCTGGCGCTGACGCTCCTGTGCATGGTGGCCATGCCCGTCATCATGCTGGGCTTCGCCCCGGGCTTCGCCGACGAGCCGGAAAAGTTCACCCTCACGGTGGAACTCGCCCGCATCGCCTTCCCCTACATGCCGCTGATCTGCCTCACCGCCCTGCTCTCCGGCATCCTCAACGGGCTCGATCGCTTCGCCGCCGCCGCCGCCGCCCCGGTGCTCTACAACCTCGTCTCCATCGCCTGCATGCTCTGGCTGGTGCCATTCGTGCCCAGCGTCGGCCACGCGCTCGCCTGGGGCGTCAGCGCCTCCGGCGTCGTCCAGCTCGCCTTGCTCTACATCGCCGTCCGCCGCGCCGGCATGCGTCTGTACCTGCCGCGCCCACGCCTTACGCCGCGCATCCGCGCCCTGCTGCGCAAGATGGGCCCCGGCGTGCTCGGCGCCGGCATTACCCAGGTGAACATGTCGGTGGATGTGATCATCGCCACCCTGCTCCCCGCCGGCACCGCCGCGATCCTCTACTACGCCGATCGCGTGGCCCAGCTCCCCCTCGGCGTCATCGGCGTCGCCGTCGGCACCGCGCTGCTCCCCCGCCTCTCCCGCGCCGTCGCCGCCGCTGAACAGGGCGGAGACGCGAATGCCCCCAACGCCACCCTCAACCAGGCCATCAGCTACGCCCTCGTCCTCACCCTCCCCGCCGCCATCGCGCTGATCGCCGTCGGCGCCCCGATCATCGACGTGCTGTTCCGCCGCGGCGCCTTCACGGCGGAAACCGTCATCCCCACCGCCCAGGCTCTGGCCGCCTACGCCGCCGGGCTGCCCGCCTTCGTGCTGCTGAAAATCCTCGCCCCCGCCTTCTTCGCCCGTGGCGACACCGCAACCCCCGTGCGCGTCGGCCTCTGGTGCATCGCGCTGAACCTCGCCCTCAACGTCGCCCTCATGCACCCGCTCCAGCACATGGGCCCGCCGCTGGCCTCCTCGCTCTCCAACTGGGCCAACGTCATCGCCCTGGCCGCGATCCTCCTGCGCCGCGGCCACATGTCCCTCACCCGCCCGCTGCTGCTCGATATCGCCCGCATGGCCGCCGCCGCCCTGCTCATGGCCGCCGTGCTCTGGGCCCTGCAACGCCACGCCTACGCCCCCTTCGCCGCCGACCCTGCCCTGCGCTGGCTCGGCCTCGCCCTCCTCGTCGGCGGCGGCATGGCCACCTACGGCGCCGCCGTCACCGCCCTCGGCCTCCTCAAGCCGGCCCAGCTTCTGACCCGCCTCCGCCGCCCCCGCAACTGACCGCGCAGGCCTCGACTGCCCGAAAGCGAAGCGGTCACAGAGAGCACCGAGGGCCACAGAGAGCACTGAGAAGGAAAACCACCCAACCCCCGTCGTGCCCTGCACGAGGCATCTCTGTGCCCCTCTGTGCCCCTCTGTGCCCCTCTGTGCCTCTCTATGCTCTCTGTGTCCGCTTCGCTTTGCCGCCTCTCAACCGGCTCATCGGTCGTGTTCGGTGCAACCCCCACCAACCAGCCGAAGCCCCTCACCCCCTGCGCCGCACCCGCAAGGATTGACGAACCCCCCGTCACACCGGAAAAACCGCCCTCCCACCCAGGACACACGCCCCATGCAGCGCATCTTCTCGGGCATCCAGCCCTCCGGCATCCCCACGCTCGGCAACTACCTGGGCGCGATGCGGAACTGGGTGAAGCTGCAGGACGAGTACGACTGCCTCTATTGCGTGGTCGATCTCCACGCCATCACCGTCTGGCAGGACCCCAAGGAGCTGGCCAACCAAACCCGCGAGATGGCCGCCTCCCTCCTGGCCTGCGGCATCGACCCGGCCCGCTCCATCCTCTTCCACCAATCCTCGGTGCACGCCCATCTGCGCCTGGCCTGGATCTTCAACTGCGTCGCCCGCATGGGCTGGCTCAACCGCATGACCCAGTTCAAGGAAAAGGCGGGGAAAGACCGGGAGAACGTCTCCACCGGCCTGTTCACCTACCCGAACCTCATGGCCGCCGACATCCTGGTGTACCACGCCACCCGCGTGCCAGTGGGCGACGACCAGCGCCAGCACCTCGAACTGGCCAACGACATCGCCCAGAAGTTCAACCACGACTATGGCGTCGATTTCTTCCCCAACATCGAACCCATGATCATGGGCCCCGCCGCCCGCGTCATGAGCCTGCGCGACGGCACCAAGAAAATGAGCAAGTCCGACGCCTCGGACATGTCGCGCATCAACCTCACCGACACCGCCGAGCAGATCGCCGACAAGGTCCGCCGCGCCAAGACCGACCCGGAACCCCTGCCCAGCGAAGCCGCCGGCCTGGAAAACCGCCCGGAAGCCCGCAACCTCATCGGCATCTATGCGGCGCTGACGGATACCGACCACCAGGGCGTTCTCGCCGACCACGGCGGCAAAGGCTTCTCTGCCTTCAAGCAGGACCTCACCGCCCTGCTGGTCGATAAGCTCTCCCCCATCGCCGTCGAAACCAGCCGCCTCCTGGGCGACCCCGCCACGCTTGATGCCATCCTCCGCGAAGGCTCCCGCAAGGCCGAAGCCCTGGCGCTCCCCATCGTCGAGGAAGCCGAAAAACTCGTCGGCTTCCTCAAGTCATAACCAGCCCCGCGTAGGGCGGAAACGCGAAGCGTGTTCCGCCAACTTCGGCCCGGAAGACAAGGAAGCGGTTCTTTTTTGAAAAAAAGAACCAAAAAACTTTCATTTGCTTGATGCGGGAAGACTGGTTCTTTCCGCATCAAACGAATGAAGTCTTTTTGTTTCTTTTTCTTCAGAAAAAGAAGGCCTTCCTTCCCTGCTTCCCCGCGCATGCCAGCCATGCAGGAAAATTTCCTTCCCTCCCATTTAACAATAAGTTAGATAATAGGGATGACCCATTCCCCCGCCACATTGGAGCAGGCCTTCGCCCGCATCCGCATCTCCGCAGAGGCGGATGCGGCGGCGTGCGCCCATGTGCCCACGGCGGTGGAAGCGATGCTGCTGGCCCTCCTGCTGCGCCTGCTCGGCCAGCTCGAACGCCTCGCCCGAACCTGGCAGTCCGGCCCCTCCAGCCACCAGCCCGCCCTCTCCCGCTCGCGCGCCCGCATCGCCGAAGGCCTGGTGCCGCCGCGCGCCCAGCGCACCGGCCCGTTCCGCCATTGGTATGTGCGCCTGCACCCCGCCCGCGGCATGCGCCCGGCCGCCCGTCCCCCCATCAGGCCCCTGCGCGCCCGCCCGGCCGCCCGCAGCCTCGTCCGCGCCCCGCCGGCCTGACGCCCCTCGTCCCGCACCGCCCTCCCATCCCGCCACCCCCGCCTTCCGCTGCGCGGTCGCCAGCCGCGGTCGCAGTGGCATGACTCAATTATTCCGATATCATAATTAAAAAATCCCCTCCCAGGAACGAATTGCACCGCGCCGTTCACCTCGCCATATAGCGCTGGCGAGGGCTTGCCTGCGCCGGCACCACCCGGCCCGGATGCCTGGGGGAACCGAGGCAGGGAATGCGCAGGCCGGCTACAATCCGTTACGGGCTGGAGGATCGTCCGCCCTGGCCCGTGGTCGCCATGACCGCGGTCCAGCAGGCGACCGTCGTCTTCCTGTTCCTCTACGTCCCCCTGATCGTGGCGCGGGAGGCTCAGGCCACCCTGGCCCAGACCGTCACGCTCATCAGCATGAGCTTCCTGGCCTGCGGCCTCGGCACCATGCTCCAGGCCGTCACCCGCCGCGGCCTCGGCAGCGGCTTCCTCGCCCCGCTCAGCCCCTCCACCCCTTTCCTCGCCCCCTCCGTGCTCGCCGCCCACCTCGGCGGACTGCCGCTGGTCGCCGGCATGACCCTGCTCGCCGGCCTCGCCACCGTCGCCTTCGCCCGCCTGCTCCACCGCATCCGCGCCCTGATGCCGCCGGAAATCGCCGGCGTCGTCGTCCTCATCGTCGGCCTCGCCATCGCCATCACTGGCGTCCGCACCCTGCTGCGCACCCCGGGCGGCGGCGCGCCGGAGCTGGAAGACCTGCTCGTCGGCCTCGCCACCCTGGCCATCTCCGTCGGTCTCTCCGTCTGGGGCCGTGGCGCCCTGCGCTGGGCCTGCGTGCTCATCGCCATGATCCTCGGCACCGCGCTCGCCGCCGCCCTCGGCCGCCTGCACCTGGCGCCGGAGCTCAACCTCGCCACCATGCCGCTGGTGGACCTGCCGGATTTCGGCACCATTGGCTTCGCCTTCGACATCGCCCTGCTGCCCGCCTTCCTTGTCGCCGCCATCGCGAGCTCGCTGAAAACCGTCGGCCTCGTCACCAGCCTGCAACGCACCAACGACGCCGACTGGTCCCGGCCGGAGCCGCACAGCATCGCCGGCGGCGTCACCGCCGATGGCCTCGCCACCGCCATGGCCGGCGCCTTCGGTGCCCCCGGCGTGAACATGAGCGCGACCAACGCCGCCTTGCAGGCTGCCACCGGCGTCACCAGCCGTGTCATCGCGCTGGCCACTGGCGGCCTTTGTATCGCGCTCGCCTGCTTCCCGCGCCTCGCCGCCCTGCTCTCCCAGGTCCCCGCCCCGGTCATCGCCGCCACCCTGCTCCAGGCCGGCGCGCTGATGATGGCCGGTGGCATGCAACTCGCCACCTCCCGCCTGCTCGATGCCCGCAAGTCGGCCGCCGTGGGCCTGGCCATCGTCGCCGCCCTCTCGGTGGAAGCCGTGCCCCAGGTGGCCGATTGGGTCGGCGAAGGCCTCCGCCCGCTGATGACCGCCGGCGCGCTGGGCACCCTCGTCGCCATCACGCTGAACGCCATCCTGCGCATCGGCATCGGCCGCCGCATGGCCATCACCCACCGGCCCGCTTCGATGTCACCCGATGTCGTCGCCGCCTTCCTGGAACGCGCCGGCGGCGCCTGGGCCTTGCGGGCGGACCTTGTCGCCCGCGTCGCCAACGCGCTCAACTGGTGCCTCGATGCCGTGCAGGTGGCCGACCTCACCCAGGGCCCCGTCACCCTCACCCTGGCCTACGACGAATCCCGCCTCGACGTCCGCCTCACCTACACCGGCACCCCGGTCGTCCTGTCAGACCGCCCACCCACGCCGGAGGAAATGCTGCACGACGATGCCGCCCCCGCCCGCCTCGCCGGCCACATGATCCGCCGCCTGTCGGATCGCGTCACGGTGCGGGAGAAGGAAGGCGTGGTGGAACTGCGGATGACCCTGAACGACTAGGCGCCGGCCATCGCCCGCACATCCAAAACCCCGTCATCGCGAAACGCCAGCGTGCCACGCGAAGCCGCCATCCGCCGGTGGGTATAGAAGGTCAGCCACGCGGGATCGTCCTGCAGCAGCCGATAGCAGCGCCGGTACAACGCCTCCCGCGCCGCCATGTCCGTCACCACCCGCGCCTGGTCGATCAGCGCCTCGATCGCCGGGTTGCGGTAGCCCAGCCACCAGCTCCCCGCCACCCGGCTGTCGATCTTCTCCGCCAGCACCCGGAACGTGCTCAGCGGCGAGCTGTCGAACAGGCACAGATCCGCAATATCGCTCGCCCGCACCCGCTCGGCATACCGCACCCGGTCCGGCTCAATTCGCGCCGTCAAAGTCACGCCGACTGCCGCCAACTGCCCCTGCAACACCGGCAGCAACACCGGCGCCTCATCCGGCAGACGCGTCGGCCAATCCGCCACCAGGGCAAGCCCACCGGCATACCCCGCCTCCGCCAGCAACGCCTTCGCCCCCACGGGATCGAACGCCACCCCAGGCGCCGCGGCATCGAACCCGAAATGCCGATCGCTCACGAACCCCGCCAACGGATCCGCCGCGCCCTGCGTCACCGCCGCGATCATCGCCGCCCGATCTATCGCCATCGCGAGTGCGCGGCGCACCCGCCCATCCGCGCACGGCCCCTTTGCCGCGTTCAGCAGGCAGATGATCGCCGTGGGATCGCCCACCTCGGCCGCCTGGAATCCCGTTGCAGCGGACCCCACCCGCGTCGCAACATCCGCCGTGCCGTCCAGCAACGCCTGCGCCCGCCCCTCGGCCTCCGCAATCCCAACCCACCGCAACGCCGGCAGCCCCGCCCGCACCGGTGCCATCACGACAACATTGTCATCCACCGAGTCCAGCCGCCACGGCCCGGTGCCGACCCACCGCCCCGCCATGCTCTCCGCCGCCATCGCCGCCGGCGCCATCACCGCCCCGGCGCTGACGATATCCAGAATGTCCGCGATGTCCCGCGTGGTCACCAGCCGCAGCGTGCGGGAATTCACCACCTCCACCTCGCACCCCGCGAGATACTGCGCCCACACCCCCGGCGCCCCCAGCGTGGCCCCCACCGCCGGATCGGCCATGCGCATCAACGAAGCCGCCACCGCCGCCGCATCGCACGCCGTGCCGTCATGGAACACCGCGCCGGGCCGCAGCCGGAACAGCGTGCGCCTGGCATCCTCCTGCACCCATTCCTCCGCCAGCCCCGCCACGAACCGCCCCGGCCCCACCCGGCGCACCAGCGGATCGAACACGGCATCCAGCAGCGCCAGCGCATCGGCGCTGTCGGTGCAGTCCTGCGGGTCGAACAGCGAAATCCGTGTTTGGGCGATGGTCAGCACGCGGGGCATCCTTGTGGCGGTGGCGTCGGGGGCATTGTAGATTGCACGCAACGTTGCGCGAAGGAGGCCCCGATGTCCGCCACCCCCCAGCAGGCCCAAGTGCCGGACTTCAACCTGCTCGACCCCGCCTTCATCGCGAACCCGTACCCGATCTACCACCGCCTGCGCGCCATGGCGCCGGTCTGGCGCTCGCCGATCGGCTTCAACGTGGTGACCCGATACGACACCGCCGCAATGGTCCTGCGCGACCGCCGCTTCGGCAAGAACTACGTCGAGAACATCACCAAGAATTACGGGCCGCAGATCGTCAACGAACCCGCCTATGCCAGCATGTCCCGCACGATGCTGGTGCTCGACCCGCCCGACCACACCCGCCTGCGCTCCCTGGTCACCAAGGCCTTCACCGCCCGCCGCGTGGAGGAAATGCGCCCCCGCATCCGCGCCGTGGTGGATGCCCTGATCGATCGCGTGGAACCGAATGGCCGCATGGACGTGATCGCCGATTTCGCCCACCGCCTGCCGATCATCGTGATCTGCGACATGCTGGGCATCCCCGAGGAAGACCGCGAGCAGTTCTTCACCAGCAGCCGCGTCAACGGCCGCCTGGTCGACCCCGTGCCGCTCTCGCCGGAAGAGATCGCCGCCGCCAACGCCAACACCCTGGCCACCAACGAATACTTCGACAGCCTGTTCGACCGCCGCCGCCGCAACCCGCAGGATGACCTCACCACCCAGCTCGTCCAGGCCGAGGAAGCCGGCGACCGGCTGACGCCGGAGGAGCTGCGCGCCAATGTCGGCCTGCTGTTTGCCGCCGGGCACGAGACCACCGCCAACCTCATCGGCAACGGACTGCTGGCGCTCCACCGCAACCCCGACCAGTGGCAGGCGATGAAGGACAATCCTGCCCTGATCCCGAATGCCATGGAAGAACTGCTGCGCTACGACAGCTCGGTGCAGATGACCGGGCGCAGCGTGCTGGAGGATGTGGAACTCTCCGGCGTGGCCCTGCCCAAGGGCGCCCAGGTGGTGTGCTTCCTCGGCGCCGCCAACCGCGACCCCGCCGCCTTCGCCGAGCCCGACAAGCTGGACATCACCCGCCAGAAGATCACCCCGCTGTCCTTCGGCGGCGGCATCCATTTCTGCCTCGGCGCCCAGCTCACCCGCATCGAAGCCCAGGAGGCCTTCGCCGGCCTGATCCGCCGCCTGCCCACCCTGGAACTCCCGGAACGCGACACGCCGAAATGGCGCCGCAGCTTCACCCTGCGCGGGCTGACCACCCTGCCGGCGACCTGGCACTGAAAGGAAGCAAGGCCAGGGCTCTGCCCTGGACCCGCCAGTGACCTGAGGTCCCTGGACCCACATGAGTTCCGCCTTCGGCGGGAGGGGCCGTCCCGGTCTGTGTCGCGCGCCGAGACGGCCCCTCCCGCCGAAGGCGGAAAAGTGAAGGGGTCTGGGGCCTAAGGCCCCAGCGGGGTCGAGGGGCAGCGCCCCTCGCCTCCCTTCCCTTCGGCGCTACTCCGCTGCCCGTCGTTGATCGCTCAGCGCGGCGATGAGGGCGGCGCCCGCCTTGCGTTCGTGTTCCACCAGCAGGCTGGCGGCGCGGCGGGTGTCGCCCTGGCGCAGGGTGGCGAGGATGGCGCGGTGTTCGGCGAGCGAGGCGCGCAGGCGGTGGGGGATCGCATCGAAGCCGCGGCGCTGGGCGGAGGTTTGCGCGGTGAGGCTGGAGGTGAGGCGCATGGTCCAGGGCGTGTGCGGGGTGTCGCACATCAGCAGGTGGAATTCGCGGTTGAGGCGGGCATAGGCGCCGGTGTCGTGCGCGGCCACGGCGCGTTCGCTTTCGGCGATGTTGCGATCCAGCGCCGCGAAGGTTTCGGCGGTGTAGCTGGCGGCACCGAGTTCCACGGCCAGGGCCGCGAGGGCGCCGCGCAAGGCGTGGATTTCGGCGATGTGCTCGGCGCGCAGGGTGGCGACGACCACGCCGTGATGGGCGTTGAGTTCCAGCCAGCCTTCGGCGGCCAGGCCGCGGATGGCTTCGCGCACCGGGGTTTCGCTGATGCCGACGGCCTCGCACACCTCGCGCGCCGTGATGTGCTGGCCCTCGCGCACGGCGCCGGAGAGGATCAGCTCCTGGATGTGCTGGCGCGCGAGGCCGGATTTGGTGAGGTGGACGTGTTCCACCTTCTCCCGCGCCGGGGCGTTACCCTTTGGTCGCGCCATCGGCGAGCCCCTGGATCAGCCATTTCTGCACAAGCAAGGCGAAGATCACTACGGGGATCACCGTCATGGTGCCGACGGCCGTCAGCGCGCCCCAGTTGGCGCCGTTCACCGTGTCGCCGGCGATGCCGGAGATCACCACCGGCACGGTGGAGGCGGCGCGGTTGGTGAGAACGAGGGCGAAGAGCAGTTCCTCCCACGCCAGGATGATCGAGAAGATCAGGGTGGAGAGGATGCCGGGCAGGGAGATGGGCACGATGATGCGGATGAAGGCGCCGAAGCGGGTGCAGCCGTCGATCTTGGCGGCTTCCTCCAGCTCCTCCGGCAGCGCCTTGAAGAAGCCGCGCATGAGCCACATCACATAGGGGATGAGGAAGGTGCAGTAGGCCAGGATCAGGGTGATGTGATGGTCCAGCAGCCCCATGGCGCGGGCGACCAGGAACATCGGCACGGCGAGCGCGATCGGCGGCACGCCGCGGGAGAGCAGGATCAGGATGCCGATGGTGGTGGCGCCGCGCAGGCGGATGCGGGCCAGCGCGTAGCCGGCCATGGAGCCCGCGACGATGGAAACCAGGCCCGCGCCGCCGGCCACGATCAGCGTGTTCAGCATGCGCGCCGGCAGGTCGTGCTGGGTGAGGTAGGTGATGTAGGTGTCGAGCGTGGGGGTGAAGAACAGCTTGGGCGGGGTGGTGAAGATGTCTCGCTGCTGCTTCAGCGAGGTGAGCACCATCCAGGCGATCGGCAGCAGGAACAGGGCGCAGACGGTCACGCCCGACCAGATGCGCAGCTGGCGCA
>CANHKG010000104.1 GCA_947460455.1 Rhodospirillales bacterium
CCCGGCATCGGCCGCCTGCTGATCCAGGCGATCGGCGTGCGGGACTACCCGCTGATCCAGGGCTGCATCCTGTTCGTGCTGGTGATCTACGTGTTGATGAACGTGCTGGTGGACGTGCTGTATGCCTATATCGATCCGCGGATCGAATACCGGTAGGCGTCAGAAGCTGAACTTCCGCGCCACGCTGGCCCCGGCGCCGAAACGCGCGCTGTCCCGCGTGGTACCGGCATAGGCCAGCAGGCCGAAGGCCCAGCCGCCGCCCAGGGCCACATCCACCGTGGGCCCCACTTCCAGCACCGGGCCGGTGCCGCGGGTGGAGGCATCGCGCGCCACCACCGAGATGCCCAGCGTCACCGCCGGCGTGATCGCCACGCCCAGGTCCAGCGTGCCGTACCAATGGTCGCGCCTTGCTCCGCCGCCGGTGTTGAACCGCCGCTCCAGCCCCACATCCAGGGAGAGGTCGCCCGGCAACGGTACGGAGAGTTCCAGCGCGGGCGCGTATTGCATCGTCGCGCCGCCGAACCCGCGTGGCACGTCACCGGTCGGCAGGCGAACCCGCAGCCCCGCATCCAGCGTCGCCCCGTCCGCCCCGCGCCAGGCCGTGGCCAGCCCGGCGAGCTTCATGTCGCCGCGCCCGCCCGCGTTGTGCCGGCGGCCGTCGCCGCGCTCCGAAACGATGCTGGCCGGCAGGCGCACGCCGGCCGACCAGCCCTCGCCCCGCAGCTTCGCTTCCCACGGCAGGTCGTAGCGATGCTCCGTCGGGCCACCGTAGCGGCCCGTTGAGTATTCCGGCTTGAACGCAACCGTCAGGTCCGTCGCCACCGCAGGTGTGGCGGCAACGGCCAGGACCAGCCCAGCCGCCGCCGCCAAACGGCGAATCAGATCCCCCGAACGCCACGGTTGCGGCGCACGCCGCCCTCGCGCACCAGCATCACGCCGGCGCTGTCGGTGCCCTGCTCGATGGCGGTGGTGCGGCGATCCTGGCGGCGATCCTGGCGACGGTTCTCGCGGCGGGCGGCCTCGCCGGCTTCGCGCGCCAGCGAAATGCCAGCATCGGCCGGGGCAGCGTGCAGCGGCGCGGCAGAAGCCGCCAGCGGGGTGGCGAGAAGGGCGGCGGCAAGGGCAATGGTGAAGCGCATGGTTTCTGGTCTCCTCATGCAACCCACCGGCACGGTGCCGGCGGTGTCGATGAAGACAACACTGCACGCGGCGTGCCACGCCCCCGACGGATCTCAACTGATTGGAATCACTTATCCAATATGGCGGCGGCCATGCCCCACTGGGGGATTTCCCCCACCCGCCCCGGTGGCCTTGCCCCACCCGCCCCGGCCGGACCGATCCTGCCGGGGCAGGGCAGACCACCCCGCAATTCCATCGACAAGCTGCCCCCGCCCGGCCTAACGCTGCACGCATGATCCGACAGTTCCTGCGCTACTACCGCCCCCACCGGCGCCTGCTGGCGCTCGACTTCGGCTGCGCCGCGCTCTCTGGCATGCTGGAGCTGCTGTTCCCCATGGCGGTGCGCGGCGTGATCGACCACCTGCTGCCGCAGCAGGATTTGTATGTGATCACGGTGGCCGTCGCCGGGTTGTTCCTGGTGTACCTGCTCAACTCCGGCCTGATGGCCATCGTGACCTATTTCGGCCACGTGCTGGGCATCGCCATCGAGACCGAGCTGCGCCGCCGCGCCTTCGACCATCTGCAGAAACTCTCGCTCTCCTTCTACGACAACCAGAAGACCGGCCATCTCGTCGGCCGCGTGACGAAGGACCTGGAGGAGATCGGCGAGGTCGCCCATCACGGGCCGGAAGACCTGCTGATCGCCGTGCTCACCTTCGCCGGTGCCTTCGCGCTGATGGCGGTGGTGAACCTGGAGCTGGCGCTGGTCGCCGCCACCATCGTGCCGGCCGCGGCCTTCGTGGTGGCGCGCTATGGCGGCAAGATGACGAAGAACTGGCAGGCGCAGTTCGGCCGCGTCTACGCCTTCAACGCCCGCATCGAGGAAGCCGTGGGCGGCATCCGCGTGGTGCAGGCCTTCGCCAACGAAGATCACGAACGCCGCCTGTTCGCGGTGGACAACGACGCCTATCGCCGCGTGAAGCTGGATGCCTACCGCACCATGGCGGCGGGGATCACGCTGAACTACGTGGCGATGCGCGCCGTGCAGGTGGTGGTGATGCTCGCCGGCGCCTGGCTGATCGTGAAGGGGCGGCTCAGCGTGGGCGATTTCGTCGCCTTCCTGCTGCTGGTGGGCGTGTTCTACCGGCCGCTGGAGAAGATCAGCGCGGTGATCGAAACCTACCCCAAGGGCATCGCCGGCTTCCGCAGCTACCTCAACCTGCTGGCCACCGAGCCCGACATTGCCGACCGCCCCGGCGCCCAGCCCGCCCCCGCGCTGCGCGGCGAGGTGCGCTACGAGGGCGTGACGTTTGGCTACGACGCGGCCCGCCCGGTGCTGCACGATCTCTCGCTTTCGGTGCGCGCGGGCGAAACCGTCGCCTTGGTCGGGCCCTCCGGCGCCGGTAAGACCACGATCTGCGCGCTGCTGCCGCGCTTCTACGAGGTGCGGCAGGGCAGCGTGACCATCGACGGCATCGACATCCGCGACATGACGCTGTCCAGCCTGCGCCGCCAGATCGGCATCGTGCAGCAGGATGTGTTCCTGTTCGCCGGCACCATCCGCGACAACATCGCCTATGGCCGACTCGGTGCCTCCGAAGCCGACATCCTCGAAGCCGCCCGCCGCGCCCGGCTGGACGAGGTGATCGCCCGCCTGCCCCAGGGGCTGGATACGCCCATCGGCGAGCGCGGCGTGAAGCTCTCCGGCGGGCAGAAGCAGCGCCTGGCGATCGCGCGCATCTTCCTCAAGAACCCGCCCATCCTGATCCTGGATGAAGCGACCAGCGCGCTGGATACCGCGACCGAGCAGGCCATCCAGCAATCGCTGGCCGAGCTTGCCCAGGGCCGCACCACGCTGGTGATCGCCCATCGCCTGGCCACCATCCGCAACGCCGACCGCATCCTGGTGGTCACGGAACAGGGGATCGAGGAGCAGGGCACGCATCGCGAGCTGCTGGCCAAGGGCGGCGTGTATCAGGCCCTGCACGCGGCGCAATTCGCCGTTGCAGCAGAGTGAGATTTCTCGCTTGAACGCCCAAGCCAGCAGGCGTAACTCCGATCCTGCAGGCCACGTTGGGCCCGCATCACAAGGAACCCGCAACCCCATGCCTAGCGACAGTCGACAGACCATGCCGCCCAAGGCGGGGATCGCGGACTGAGGATGCCCTCTCTCCTGCGCCTCCCCGCCCGGGGCGGCGTGGTCGCAAGGAGAGACCCATGCAGCAGTACATCGCCAATCGCTTCGAGGTGCTCTCGGAGTGGATCTCGGCCAATCTCGGCAGCCCGCACGCCTTCATGATCGCCTGCGCGATCGTGGCGCTGTGGGGCATCTCGGGGCCGATCTTCGGCTTCTCCGATACCTGGCAGCTGGTGATCAACACCGGCACCACCATCGTGACCTTCCTGATGGTGTTCCTGCTCCAGAACACGGGCAACCGCACCATCGAGGAACTGCAGGACCGCCTGCGCGAGGTGGAGGCACTCAACCGCGAGGTGCTGGCCGAACTCCGTGCCCTGCGTGCGGAAAGCAAACACCGGCCGGTGCTGCGGGAAGTCGCCTAAGCAAGACTCTTCTTTTTCTGAAGAAAAAGAAGCAAAAAGACTTTTGATTGACGATGCGGAGAGATCGGATCTCTCCGCATCAAACGAACAAAAGTTTTTTGGTTCTTTTTTTCAAAAAAGAACCGCTTGCTTTACCTCCAGCCTCGCTTGGGCAAGCTGAGCGCCATCGCCATCCCCGCCAGATTGGCCGCCGCCGCGATCAGCATGGCCGCGCCGTAGCCGCGCGTCATGTCGAACAGGTATCCCGCCAGCACCGGCAGCCCCACGGCGGCGAGGCACCAGGCGATATAGGTGCGCCCGGCCACGCGCCCGAAATCCGCCGGCCGCCAGTAGATGCCGATGCCGCCGGCGGTGGAACCGGAGACGAAGCCGTAGCCCATGCCCACCAGGCCGAGCCCGATCACGGCCGTGAGTGGCGAGGGGAACAGCGTCAGCAGCACGCTGCCGCACAGGGCCAGGGCATGCGCCACGCACATCACTTGCGGCACCGCGAACCGGTCCACCAGCCAGCCGCCGCCCAGACGCGCGGCGGCGATCGCGGCGGTGATCCCGGTGGTGGCCGCCACCGCCAGCCCCACCGCCCCGCCATAGGCGGCCACGATCTCGCGGGCCTGGGAGAGCACCATCAGCCCGGCCGAGGCGGCGAGGAAGAAGGTGGCGGAGAGTTTCACGAAGGTCAGGCCGAGCTTGCCGGGCGGCTCCGCGCTTTCCGCCGGCGCCACCAGCCGCGCCCCGCCATGCCGCGCCAGCAGTGCTGCCAGAATGCCGCACAGCACCAGCACCACGGCCAGGCCGCCCAGCGTGGTGCGCCAGCCGAAGGCCTCGTTGCACCAGTGGAAGGCGGGCGTGGCGATCATCGCGCCCAGTGGATAGAGCGAGACGATATAGCCGTTCACCAGCCCCTGCCGGCTGCGCACCAGCATGTTCACGCCCTGCTGCAAAAGGATGTAAGCCACCCCGCCCCCGGTGCCGAACACCACGCCGTAGCCCAGCAGCAGCAGGCCGAGCCCCTGGGCCATGGAGGCCAGCGCGATCCCGCCGGCCGCCACCACCGCGGCGCCGAAAACCAACCAGGGTGCGGACGCCACCCGGAACAGGAACGCCGCTCCCACCGAGCCCACCGTGAACCCCACCGTGGCCAGCCCGAACACCAGCGAGAGGGCGGAGCGCGGAATCGCCAGTTCGTGCTCGATCGGGCGCAGGAACACGCTGAAGGAATAGACGGAGCCCAGCGGCAGGTTCAGCAGCGTGGCCGCCAATAGCGCCGCCCACAGGCGTTCAACGCGGGCAGGCTTGGCGGGGACGGAAACGGACATGCCGCAACCCTACGCCGCCCCCCTGGCCTTGCAAGCCGTTCCTCGCCAAACTCGGCGCAACCGCCCATGGCACAAGGGGCCTGTCCATGAAGTTCCATTGGTTCGCCGAAGCCAGCTATCCCAAGCTGCCGGCTGATTTCCGCGCCAAGAAGATCTCCTCCTGGGTGGACACGCCCAAATCCCTGCACGACCCGCATGTGGTGGGCGAGATGTGCCGCATGTTCATCCGCCTGATGCAGCAGGCCGACCGGGACGGCTTCGACGGCCTGGCGGTGAACGAGCACCATCAGACGCCATTTGCCGTCACGCCCTCGCCCAACCTGCTCGCGGCAGCTTTGGCCCACACCACGCAGCGCGCCGCGATCCTGATCATCGGCGACAGCCTGGCGCTGTACAATCCGCCCACCCGCGTGGCGGAAGAGATGGCCTGGCTCGACTGCCTCTCTGGCGGGCGCGTGATTGCCGGCTTCGTGTTCGGCACGCCGATGGACAGCGTGTTCGCCTATGGCATTCCGCCCGCCGAGCTGCGCGACCGGTTCGAGGAAGCCCGCCAGCTGATCCTGAAATCCTGGGCGGAGCAGGAGCCGTTCGCCTTCAACGGCAAATACACCAAGCTGCGCTACGTGAATTTGTGGCCCAAGCCGATCCAGCCCAAATTCCCCATCTGGGTGCCGGGCTCCGGCAGCGTGGAGACCTGGGATCTCTGCATCGAGAACGACTACTGCTACGGCCACCTCAGCTTCTCCGGCCTGCATGCCGCGAAGCCCCTGGTGGATGCCTGGTGGGAATACTGCGACATGCGCGGGGCGGATACGAACCCGCACCGCATGGCCTTCACCCAGCTGATCTGCTGCGCCAACACCGATGCGGAGGCGGAACGCCTGTACAGCGACGGCGTGAAGTATTTCTACCGCAACCGCTACACCAACCCGGCCTATGAGGCGCCGCCGGGCTACCGCTCCTCCAAGTCCGTCCAGGCGATCATGGGCCACCGCAAGATCGCGGAATCGAAGCTGTCGGCCGAGGATCGGGCGCGGGCGGCCAGCGGCGAGATGAGCTTCTGGGAATACGACAAGCACGGCTTCATCATCGCCGGCACGCCCGAGCGCGTGCGCCAGCGCCTGCGGGAGATGTGCACCGACCTGCGCATCGGCCAGCTCATCGCCTGCCTGCACCAGGGCGACCTGCCGGAGGAAGTGGCGGTGGAGAACACCCGCCTCGTCGGCCAGGAAGTGATCCCCGGCCTGCGCGACCTCTGGGCCGAGCACGAAGACCGCTGGACCCCCGCGGCCACGCACCTGCCCCTCGCAAAAGCCGCGGAGTAAGCCTCGTGCAGTTCCAAACCTTCGGCGCCGCCACCGTGCGGCTGTGGCGCTTCGGCCAAGGCAGGCCATTGCTGTATCTCCACGGGTTCGAGGGCCATCCCGGCGACGCCCCCTACCTGCGGCGCCTCGCCGAGACCCGCCTCGTCATCGCCCCGGAACACCCGGGCTTCGGCGAAAGCGACGGCCTGGCCGCCATGCACGACATCACCGACCAGGCGCTGCATTTCCGTCGCGTGATCCGTTCGCTCGGCGTGCGTCGCATCGACGTGGTCGGCCACTGCCTCGGCGGCATGTTCGCCGCCGAGCTCGCCGCCATCAGCCCGCACCTGGTCCGCCGCCTGGTGCTCGTGAACAGCTACGGCTTGTGGGACGACGTGAACCCGCTGCCGGATGCCTTCTCCCTGCCGCCGCCCGCCTTCGCCGCCGCCAAATGGGCCAAGCCGGAGGCCGCGCCCGCCGCGCCCGACGATCCCATGACCCGGCAGCGCAACCTCGGCTCCGCCACCAAGTTCCTCTGGCCGATCCCGGACCGCGGCCTCACCCGCCGCCTGCCCTTCATCGAAGCCCCCACGCTGGTGCTGCACGGCGCGGAGGATGGGTTGATTCCGCCCGCCTACGGCCAGCGCCTCGCCTCCCTCATCCCCAACGCCGCCTTCCAGGCGATCGAGGGCGCGGCGCACATGCCGATGATCGAGGCGCCGGAGGCGTTCGACCATGCCCTGGGGAGCTTCCTGGGGGCGGAGCCGGAGTTCAGGGGAAGGTAAGAGTCTTCTTTTTTCTGAATAAAAAAGAAGCAAAAAAGACTTCATGACTTTGCACCCAGTCCTCCATGGAGAGCTGGGTGCAAAGTTCCAAAAGTTTTTTGGTTCTTTTTTTCAAAAAAGAACCGCTTACCCTCGCTTAACCCCCCAGAACACCGGGAAATACGACTTAGAGAACCCGCTGAGCGTATCGCGGAACGCCGTGGGCAGGTACATCACCCCCAGCGGCACGAACGGCACCACTTCTTCCAGCGCGCGGCGCTGCAGGTCGGCGGCGATCTTCTTCTGGGTTTCCATGTCCGGCGCGTCGATCCAGTCGGACCGCATCTTCAGCATTTCCGCGTCTTGCGGGCGCCACATCGCCTTGGCATCGGCGCCGTTCATCCACAGCGGCAGGTGCACGGCGGGGCTGGCGATGGAAAGCCCGGTCCACCAGGTGCAGTAGCTGGACCAGCCGCCCTTCTCCGGCAGGTCGTTGTTGCCGTTGCGGCGGGCGATCATCGTGCCCCAGTCCATGCTGGCGAATTCCACGTTCAGGCCCAGCGCCTTGAACATCGCCTCTGCCACCAGCGATTCCTGGCGGATGGAGGGGAAATCCGAAGGCGACATCAGCAGCACCTTCTCGCCCTTGTAGCCGCTCTCGGCGACCATGCGCTTCGCCAGCGCCATGTCGCCGTTCTTCGGCAGCTTCTCCATCCCCGCGGTGCTGGCATAGGGCGAGCGTGGCGGGAACACCCCGGCGCCGGTGGCACCCAGCTCCTTGGCCAGGTCGCCGAGCACCGCATCCACGTAATCCTGCTGGTTGGTCGCATACAGCACGGCGCGGCGCAGCTTGGGGTTGTTGAACGGCGGCTGGAACACGTTGAAGAACAGGCTCATCAAATTGCCGAAGGCGTCGAACACATCCACCTTCACGCCGGCGGATTTGCGCAGCTGCGGCACCAGGTCCATCAGCGGCTGGTCCAGCCAGTCGATCTCGCCGCGCTGCAGGGCCGCGGCGGCGGTCGCCGGGTCCGGCATGATCGTCCATTCGATGCGGTCGAAATTCGCCGCCAGCGACCCCGCATACATGCTGTTGGGTTCAGAGCGCGGCACATACTTGTCGTGCTTCACGTAGAGCACGCTGGAACCGGCCTTCCAGCCCTCGCGCACGAACTTGTAGGGGCCGCTGCCGACGATCTCGGTGATCTGCGTGAACGCATCGGTCAGGGCGATCCGCTCCGGCATCACGGCCACGTCGCACAGGGCGCGCGGCAGCAGCGGGAACGGCTTCTTCAGGCGGAACTGCAGCCGGTTGTCATCCAGCGCCACCAGCTCGTTCACCGCCGTCATCATGGTGCCGGGCAAGGGGTAGCGCTTGGCGGTGCGCTCGATGGACCGCACCGCGTCGATGGCCCGCACCCGTTCGCCATCGTGATAGACCAGCCCATCACGCAACGTGAGCGTCCAGGTCAGCCCGCCATCCGTCACCGCGGCGCCGGACAGCATCTGAAACTGCGGGATCAGGCCTTCATCCAGCCCGTACAGCCTGTCCCACACCAGGTAGGAATGGATCAGGGTGACAACGGTCGTGGACCAGACAGGGTCGGGGCTCGCGAGGTCCGCCTGCGGCACGAACTTCAGCACACGCGCGCCTTGCGCCGAAACGACCGAGGGGTGGGACAAGCCAAGAGCGGCGGCCCCTGCACCAGCGGCTGCAAGGAAACTGCGTCGATGCATGGTCGAACTCCTGTCCGGATTTTCCAGACAGGCAGCATGGATCATTCCGCCCGGCGCGCGCCAGCGTTTCCGCGCGCGCCGGGTGGCAGGTGTTGCCTCAGGCGGTCTTGCGCACGCCCCAGAACACCGCGGAGCCAGACTTGGCGAAGCCGCTGAGGTTGCTGCGGAACGCGGTGGGCGCGAACTGAAGGCCAAGCGGCACGAACATCACGTTCTCCAGCGCGCGCTTCTGGATCTCGGCGGCGATCTTCTGCTGGGCGGCGAGATCCGGCGCATCGAACCACGCGTCGCGCAGCTTTTCCTGGTCGGGGTCGGTCAGGCGCCACCAGGCGCTGGCCGCGCGGCCATTGGCGCGCAGCGGCAGGTGGGTGGCCGGCGTGTTGATCGAAAGCCCGGTCCAGGAAGTGGTGTAGCAGCTCCAGCCGCCCTTCTCGACCGGCTCGCCGCTGTTGCGGCGCTGGATCATCGTGCCCCAGTCCATGCTGGCGAATTCCACGTTCAGGCCGATCGACTTCAGCAGCGCCTCACCCACCAAGGAGGACTGGCGGATGGAAGCGATGTCGGTGGGCGACATGAACACGATCTTCTCGCCCTTGTAGCCGCTCTCGGCCACCAGCTTCCGCGCCGCGGCGAGGTTGGACGTCATCAGCTCCAGCCCGGCCTTGCTGGCATAGGGGGACTTGGGCGGGAACACGCCCACGCCGGTGCCGCCGAGGTCCTTGGCCTGGTCGCCCAGCACCGCATCCACGAAATCCTGCTGGCTGGTCGCCGCCAGCACGGCGCGGCGCAGCTTCACGTTGTCGAAGGGCGGCTGGTACTGGTTGAAGAACAGGCTCATCAAATTGCCGAGCGTATCGAACAGCTCCACCTTCACGCCCGGGGACTTGCGCAGCTGCGGCACCAGGTCGATCAGCGGGCCATCGAGCCAGTCGATCTCGCCGCGCTGTAGGGCGGCCGAGGCGGTGGAGGGGTCGGGCATGGTGGTCCATTCCACCCGGTCGAAATGCGTCACCTTGCCGCCGGCCCACATGCTGATCGGCTCGCTGCGCGGGATGTATTTTTCGTTCCGCACATAGACGGCGCCGGCGCCGGCCTTCCATTCCTCGCGCACGAAACGGTAGGGCCCGCTGCCGACGTATTCGCCGATCTGGGTGAAGGCATCGGTCTTGGCGATGCGCTCCGGCATCACATAGACGCCAGTCAGTGCGTAGGGCAGCAGCGAGAATTTCCGCTTCAGGCGGAAGCGCAGCCGGTTGTCGTCAATCGCGGTCATCTCGTTGGTAACGGAGACCAGCGTCTCCACCAGCGGGGCGCGCTTGGCGGTGCGCAGGATCGATGCCACCGCATCGGCGGCGCGAACCTTCTCACCATCGTGGTGCACCAGCCCCTCGCGCAGGGTCAGCGTCCAGGTCAGGCCGTCATCGCTGATCTCCTCGCCGGCCACCATCTGCTTCTGCGGCAGGAAGCTCTCGTCCAGCCCGTACAGCGTGTCCCACACCATCATGCCGTGCATTGCCGCCACCGTGGTGGTGGACCAGACCGGATCGGGGTTGGCGAGGTCGGCATGCGGCACGAAGCGCAGCACGCGCGGATTGTTGGCGCCCTGCGCCAGGGCCGGGCGGGCCAGCGGCGCGGCGCCCAAGGGGGCGCCCAGCGCCGCGGAAGTTGCGAGGAAGGTGCGGCGCTTCATGGGGCGTCTCCGTGCGTGAGCGTGGATCGAAGCCGCGGACAGTGGCGGAACGAGCGGGCGGAAGCCAGGGGGTTACGCGAATTTCACGCAGGCAGCAGCAGACTTTCCACGCGGGCCCGCAGTTCCGGCAGTACCTCCGCCGTGAACCACGGGTTCGCCGCCTCCCACCCGATCGTCCGCCAGGAGGGATGCGGCAGCGGCAGCCGCTCTGGCAGGTGTTCGTGGAAGCGCCGCACATGCGTCGCCATCCCGCCCCCCCTTCCATCAATGGGCCCCAGCACGCGCGCGATGGCGTAGCTGCCCACCAGCAGCGTCAGCCGCACCGCCTTCATCTTCGGCAGCAGCCGCGGATGCCAGGTGGGCGCGCAGATCTTCATCGGCGGCACATCCCCGCCCTGCGGCAGCCGGCCGGGATAGCACAGCCCCATCGGCACCAGCGCCACGCGGGACGCATCGTAGAAAATGTCGCGATCCACCCCCAGCCAGGCTCGCAGCCGGTCGCCGGAGGCATCGTTGAACGGGATGCCGGTCTCATGCACCTTGGTGCCCGGCGCCTGGCTTACGATCAGCAGCCGCGCGGTCTCCGACACGCGAAAGACCGGCCGCGGCCCCAGCGGCAACTGCGCCGCGCAGATCGTGCAGGCGCGCGCGGCGGCGGCGGCCTGCTCCAGCGTTTCCGCAAAGCCCAGCTCAGCCATCAATCCTTTCCCAGCCCGCCACCACACGGCGGCTGCCTGCCTCGAAGGCGAAGCGAAACCCGCCGGAGGCCGTCGGCGGCTGGTCGCGCGTTCGGCTGATCGGCTCGCCCAGCAACGCGCAGAGCAGCAGCGCGCCCACCCCGCCATGCGCCACGATCGCGAGATCGCCCACCGGCGGCACCGCCAGCAGCCGGTCCACCGCCGCCACGATCCGCGCCTGCGCATCCACCGCCCGCTCCCAGCCGCGGATGCTTTCGGTGGGATGGGCGAAGAACAGATCGGCCGTCGCCTCGAACTCCGCCCGCGGCAGGTAGCCGGTGGCGCTGCGGTCGTTCTCGCCGAGATCGGCATGGGTGGCGAAGGGCAGGCCCAGATGCCCGGCCAGCATCGCCGCCCCGTCGATCGCCTTCTGCTCCGTGCTGCAATGGACCGCGCAAATGCCCGAAACCCACGGCGCGCCCAGTGCGGCGGCCATCCGCGCCCGCCCGCGTTCCGACAACGGCCAGTCCGGCACCGGCACCGCGGGGTCGATCACCACATCGGGGTGGGTGATGAAATGAACGAGGCTCACGCCAGCGGATACTCCACTTCCGGCGTGTAGACCGACGCCTCCTTGCCCAGCTGGGAGCTGAACAGCGTGAAGTGCTCCACCTCGATCGGCCCGGCCCGGAACAGATTATGCGCCTGCACGAAGCCTGCGAGCTTGTCCGGCGCCGGATTGTCCAGCCGCGCCAGCGTCACGTGCGGGGCGAAGCGCCGCCGCTCCGGCTCCATCCCCGCCCGCTGCAGCGCCGTCTCCACCTTGCCGGCCAGGTGCTCCAGCTGCGGGTTTTTCGCCACCCCCACCCAGAGCGACGTATCGCGGCCGCCCTTGACGAAGGTGCCCACGCCGTTCAGCTCGAAGGCGAAGCGCTTGCCGCGCAGCGCCGCCAGCGCCTCGTCCAGCTCTTCCGCGCGATAGGGCGGCACCTCGCCGATGAAGCGCAGCGTCAGGTGGTAGTTCTCGATCGGCACCCATCTCGCGCCCGGGATACCGCTGCCGGAGAGCATGGCCAGCCGCGCGCGCATCTCCCACGGCAGTTCCAGCCCGACGAACAGGCGCATCAGTTCCTCCCGACCTTCGCCAGAAGCGCTGCCACCAGCGGCACCATGCGCTCGGCCACCATCGCAGCCCCCTTCGCATTGGGATGGATGCGGTCCGGCTGGTTCAGCGCGGGGTCGCCGGCCACGCCCTCCAGGAAGAACGGATCGAACATCACGCCCGGGCGCGCCCCCAGCCGGCGGAAGACGGCGGCGAATTCGTCGCCATAGTCGCGGCCGAGATTGGGCGGCGCCAGCATGCCGCTCAGCAGCACCGGGATCTTCCGCGCTGCCAGTGCCTCCAGGATCGCCGCCAGGTTCGCCTCCGTGTTGCGTGGATCGATGCCGCGCAGGCCATCGTTGCCGCCCAGCTCCACCAATGCCGCGTCCACCGGCTCCGCCAGCACCCAATCGAGCCGCGCCTTCCCTCCCGCGGTGGTGTCGCCGCTCACCGCGCCGTCCACCAGCTGCACCTCCAGCCCGCGCGCCCGCAACCCGGCCAACAGCCGCGCCTGGAACCCCTCGGCGGCCGGCAGGCCGAACCCGGCCGCCAGCGAATCGCCCAGCACCAGCAGGCGCAGCGGCGCCGCCACGGCGCGGCCGGAGATGAAAAGACCGCAAGCCAGCGCGATGGCTGCTTTGCGCCGGGTCCAGCCGGGCCCATATCGTGCCGTTATGGTCACGTCGTCAGACTCCCTTCAGGCCGATGTTCCGGCCCATGCAGCCCATATGGCGACGTCTCCGCCCCTGGTGGAGGTGCGCGACCTGCACCTGACGGTGCCGTCCGCCGCCGGGCCGGTCAACATCCTGCGCGGCATTGATCTCGATATCCGCGCCGGCGAAGCCGTTGGCGTGGTCGGACCCTCCGGCTCCGGCAAGACCAGCCTGCTGATGGTGCTGGCCGGGCTGGAAGGGGCCACCTCCGGCAGCGTGAAGCTGGCCGGCCAGGAACTCACCCGCCTCAACGAAGACGCCCTGGCCCGGCTGCGGCGGCGGGAGGTCGGCATCGTGTTCCAGGCCTTCCATCTGATCGCCAGCATGACCGCGCTGGAAAACGTCGCCATCCCGCTGGAACTCGCCGGCACCCCCGATGCGCTGGAACGCGCCGCCGAAAGCCTGAAATCCGTGGGCCTCGGCCATCGCCTCACCCACCTGCCCGGCCAGCTCTCCGGCGGCGAACAGCAGCGCGTGGCCCTCGCCCGCGCCTTCGCCCCTCGCCCCCGCCTGCTGCTGGCGGACGAGCCCACCGGCAATCTCGACGGCGCCACCGGCCATGTGGTGATGGACCTGCTGTTCAGCTTGCAGGCCCGCTACGGCACCACGCTGATGCTGATCACCCATGACCCCGCCCTGGCGGCGCGGTGCGGGCGGACCATCCGGATCGCGGACGGGAAGATCGCCGCGTGAGCACGGTTCTGCGCATCGCCCGCCGCGAGTTGCGCGGGGGGATCGTGGGACTGCGCATCGTGCTGGCCTGCCTCGCCCTCGGCGTGGCGGCGATCGCCGCGATCGGCTCCCTGCGTGAGGGCATTTCTCGCGGGCTGCAGCAGGATGGCACGCGCATCCTGGGCGGCGATATCGATGTGCTCGGCGGCGCGCAGCCTTTGCCGGCGGCGGTGAAGGGGTGGCTGGGCGCGCGCGGGGCGCGGCTGTCGGAGATCGTCACGCTGCGTTCCATGCTGATCGCGCCCAATGGCGAGCGGATGCTGGTGGAGCTGAAGGCGGTGGATCGGCCCTGGCCGTTGATCGGCGCGGTGGGCTTCACGCCGGAGATGGGCAAGGAACCGGCGCTGGGGGCGAAGGACGGGCGGTTCGGCATCGCGGTGGAACAGGCGGTGCTGGCGCGGCTGGGGGTGGAGCCCGGCGCGGTGCTGCGGCTGGGCAATGCGAGCCTGGAGCTGCGAGCGGTGGTGGCGGCGGAGCCGGACCGGGTGGCGAGCCCTTCCCTGTTCGGGCCCAGGGCGTTGATTTCATTGCAGGCACTGGCGGAAACGGCGCTGCTGCAGCCGGGCGCGATCGTGGAGCATCACCTGCGGGCGGATTTGCCGGCGGGCAGCGATGTGGCGGGCGCGGTGCAGGCGTTGCGGGTGGCGTTCCCGAACACCGGCTGGCGCATCCGGGTGGCGAGCGATGCGGCGCCGCAGGTGACCCAGTTCATCGAGCGGACCAGCCTGTTCATGACGCTGGTGGGGCTGACCTCCCTGCTGGTGGGTGGGATCGGGGTGGCGAACGGGGTGCGGGCGTGGCTTTCGGCGCGGGCGCGGGGGATCGCGATCCTGCGCTGCCTGGGCGCTTCGGGCGGGACGGTGTTCCTGATCGCGCTGGTGCAGGTGATGGCGCTGGCGGGGCTGGGGGTGGCGATCGGGCTGGTGGTGGGGGCGGCGTTGCCGGTGCTGGCGACGTTGCTGCTGGCCGATGTGCTGCCGGTGCCGCCGGTGGTGGGGGTGTTCTGGAAGCCGCTGGGGCTGGCGGCGCTGTTCGGGATGCTGACGGCGGCGAGCTTCGCGCTGTGGCCGCTGGGCCGCGCGATGCGCATCCCCGGCGCGGCGCTGTTCCGCGAGGCGGTGGTTCCCAGCGGGGTGCGGCCGCCGGGCTGGCTCGCGGTAGCGAACGCCGCGCTGGTGGCCGCCCTGGTGGGGCTGGTGGTGGTAACCAGCCCGGAGCGGGGCTTCGCGCTGTGGTTCTGCGCGGCCTCCGCGATGACGCTGGGGCTGTTCCGGGTGGGTGGCTGGGCATTGATGGCGGCGGCGCGGGTGATGCCGCATGGCCGGCGGGCCTGGGCGCAGCTGGGGCTTTCCAACCTGCACCGGCCCGGGGCGGCAACGCCGCTGATGCTGGTTTCCGTCGGGCTCGGTCTGTCCACGCTCGCGGCGGTGGTGCTGATCCAGGGCAATGTGCGGCGCCAAGTGGCGGAGCAGTTGCCGCAGCGGGCGCCGAGCTTCTTCTTTATCGACATCCAGAATGACCAGCTGCAGCAGTTCAAGGACATCCTGGCGGCGCAGCCCGGCGTGGGCGAGGTGCGGCATGTGCCCAGCCTGCGGGCACGGATCGTGGCGGTGGCGGGCGTGCCCGCGGACCAGGTGCAGACCACGCCGGAAACCGCCTGGGCGCTGCGCGGGGACCGGGGACTGACCTATTCCGCCACGCCGCCCGAGGGCACGCGGCTGGTGGCTGGCGCGTGGTGGCCGGCGGATTATCGCGGGCCGCCGCTGGCCTCCTTCGATGCCAAGATCGCGGCGGGCTGGGGGCTGAAGATTGGCGATGTGATCCGGGTGAACGTGCTGGGGCGGGATCTCGACCTGAAGGTGGCCAATCTGCGCGCGATCGAATGGCGCAGCATGGGGATCAACTTCACCATGGTGGTGAGCCCCGGGCTGCTGGAGCGGGCGCCGCATAGCCATATCGCCACCGTCCGGGCCGATGCCGCCGCGCAGCCCCGGGTGCTGCGGGCGGTGACCGATGCGCTGCCCAATGTCTCCGGCATTCGGGTGGAGGATGTGCTGCGGACGCTGACGGAGTTGCTGGAGCGGATCGCGGCGGCGATGGCGGCCACCGGGTCCCTCACGCTGGCCAGCGGCGGGCTGGTGCTGGCCGGCGCGGTGGCGGCGGGGCAGCGGCAGCGAATCCGCGAGGCGGTGATCCTGAAGACACTGGGGGCGACGCGTGGGCAGATCCGCAGCGCCTGGCTGGTGGAGTTCGGCATTCTGGGCGCGGTGGCCGGGCTGCTGGCCGCGGCGGTGGGCACGGCGGCGAGCTGGGGCGTGGTGCGGTTCCTGATGCAGGCGGATTGGGCATTCCTGCCCGGCACGCTGGCGGCCACCGTGCTGGCCTGCATCGCGATGATGCTGCTGGTGGGATTCGCGGGCACCGAGGCGGCGCTGCGAGCGCGCGCGGCGCCCTTGCTGCGCAACGAATAGGCCCCGAAACAGGCGGCGGCGGGTGCGGCAGGCGAACATTACAGGGAATTCGCTTGAACGCGGTGCGGCTATCACCAAAATGACGGATCAACAGGCATCCCGCCTGATCAGGGAAGCGACACCGATGGCTCTCAGTCCCGACTATCGCGCCTATCCCGGCGTCGGCCGCGCGGCGGACTCCGCGGCCGTCATCGACGCCGGCCTGCGCGCCTACATGCTGCGCGTCTACAACTGGATGACCTCTGGCCTGGTGCTGACGGGCATCGTGGCCTACGGCATCGTGAGCGTGCCGGCGATCTACGAAATGTTCTACCCCGCGGTGATGACCCCGCGCGGCGTGCGCCATGTGCCCGGCGTGCTGGCCTATGTGGCGATGTTCGCGCCGCTGGCCTTCATGCTGGTGCTGAGCTTCGGCGTGAACCGGCTTTCCAAGACCGCGGTGCAGGCGCTGTTCTGGGCGTTCTGCATAGCGATGGGCGCCAGCATCACCAACATCTTCAAGGTCTATACCGGCCAGAGCGTCACGCAGGTGTTCTTCGTGACCGCCGGCACCTTCGCGGCGATGAGCCTGTATGGCTACACGACCCGTGCGGACCTGACCAAGCTGGGCGGGTTCCTGATCATGGGCCTGATCGGCATCATCATCGCCGGCCTGGTGAACATGTTCGTGGGCAGCTCTGCCCTGGCCTTCGCCATCACGGTGATCGGCGTGTTCATCTTCGTGGGCCTGACCGCCTATGACACGCAGCGCATCAAGGCCGACTACGTTCAGTATGCCTACGCCTACGGCCCCGATGAGGCCGGCAAGCGCAGCGTGATGGACAGCCTGAGCCTGCTGCTGAACTTCATCAACCTGTTCATGCTGCTGCTGCAGCTGATCGGGGTGCGCACCAACAGCGACTGATCCCACGGGATCGCCGCAAGGAGGAGGGCCCCGGGGGCAACCCCGGGGCCTTTCTTTATGTCTATCGCAAAGAACCGATTTACCAACGCTATGAGCCGCGTCCTGGCCCTCTCCATCGGCGTGCGGATGGGAAGAAGGGGTTGGTGGATAGGCGATCGGCGGGCGGCGCGCGGGCGCTGCGGCGGCAGGTCCTCCCCGCGCTCCAGCATCCGGCGATACCCGGCCGGCAGGCGCCGGACGCGCCATGTCAGCAGCCACGATGGAAAGGGATTTTCTCAACGCATAGAATCAGGAAGGAAGGGTCTTCTTTTTTCTGAAGAAAAAAGAAGCAAAAAAGACTTTATTCGTTTGCAAACGAAAACCGCCTCGCTCGGCCGATCAGGCAGAACGAGGCGGCGATGCCGCAAAGTGAAAAAAGTTTTTTGGTTCTTTTTTTCAAAAAAGAACCGCTTTCTTCCCTACAGGGTCTTGAGGAAATTCCCCAACTTGATCAGCGCCGTCATCTTGTCTGTCTGGTCCAGGGCTGCGAGTTCGGCGGCCAGGCGGTCCATGGCGGCTTCGTAGATCTGGCGTTCGGAGAAGCTTTGGTCCGGCTGGCCGGCGTTGCGGTGCAGGTCGCGCACCACTTCGGCGATGGCGGCGGGGTCGCCGGAGTTGATCTTGGCTTCGTATTCCTGGGCGCGGCGCGACCACATGGTGCGCTTGACGCGGGCGCGGCCTTTCAGCACGGCCAGGGC
>CANHKG010000105.1 GCA_947460455.1 Rhodospirillales bacterium
ACCGGCGGGCTGGTGATGATGCTGTTCACCATGGCGATCCTGCTCTCCAGCTCCGCCCTGCTGGCGCCCTACCTGCAGCGCCTGTCCGGCTACCCCGTGGCCGATACCGGCCTGCTGCTGGCCCCGCGCGGCATGGGCACGGTGTGCGCCATGCTGATCGCGGGCAAGCTCGGCACCCGGGTGGACCAGCGCTACATGGTCGGCTTCGGCCTGCTGCTGCTCGGCTGGGCCCTGCGGGACATGAGCACCTGGACCCCGGAGGTGCCGATCCCGACCCTGGTCGCCGGCATGGCGATCCAAGGCTTCTGTATGGGGTGCATCTTCAATCCGCTGACGGTGCTGGCCTTCACCACCCTGCCGGCCCAGTTCCGCGGCGATGCGGCGGCCCTGCAGGCGCTCGCCCGCAACATCGGCGGTGCGGCCGGCATCTCCGTCACCTCCTTCATGCTGGTCAGCGGCATGCAGGCCTCCCAGGCCGGGCTCTCGGCCACCGTCACGCCCTATGGCCGGCCCATGCACGCCTCCCCGCGCACCGCGGAGCTCTACGATCCCAACACGCAGCACGGGATGGCGCGGCTGAACGCCATGGTCAGCCGGGAGGCGGCGATCATCGCCTACAGCAATGATTTCCGCCTGCTGAGCTACCTCACCTTCCCCTCGCTGGCCATGCTGCTGCTGATCCGCCGCGCCACCCCACCGGCCGCCCCCGCCGCCCCGGTTGCACCCCGCTGATGCCCCGCATGCGCCGCAAGGCGGACCTCCCCACCAAGCCCTGCGCCGCCTGCCACCGCCCCTTCGCCTGGCGCAAGAAATGGGCGAAGGACTGGGACGCCGTGAAATTCTGCTCCGACGCCTGCCGGCGTCTTGCACGAGGAGGCGGAACGGCCGCACTTTCCGCCAACGACGCCGGGAGGAAGAACTGATGGCCGTGAACCGCAAGAAGATCCTGCTGCCCACCGAAATGGCGCGCGCCGGCTGGGCCGTGCTGGAGGGGCGCGAGGACCTGGAGCCGGTGCCCTTCAGCCCCGAGCTCTCCACCGAAACCTTCCACGAAATGCTCGCCACCGCCGCCGGCGTCGCCCTCTGGGGCCGCCCCTTCCCCGCTGCCGCCGTCGCCGCCGCGCCGCACCTCGAAGTCGTCAGCCGCATCGGCGTGGGCTACGACGCGGTGGACGTCCCGGCCCTCTCGGCCCGCGGCATCCCGCTCTTCATCGCCGGCACCGCCAATTCCGTCAGCGTGGCGGAACAGGCGCTGTTCTTCATGTTCCACCTCGCCCGCAACGGCACCGCGCAGGACCGCGTCGTGCGCGAGGGCAACTGGACCGGCAAATACGCCCACAAGCTGTTCGACCTCTACGGCAAAACCCTGGTCATCGTCGGCTTCGGCCGCATCGGCACGCGCCTCGCCGCCCGCTGCCGCGCGCTGGAGATGGACGTCCACATCCACGACCCCTTCGTGGCGCCAGACATGATCCGCGCCCGCGGCTGCACCCCCGCCCCCGATCTCGATGCCGCGCTGGCAAAGGCCGATTTCGTCTCCATCCACTGCCCCAAGAAGCCGGACACGATCGGCCTGTTCAACGCCGCCCGCCTGGCCAAGATGAAGCCCGGCGCCTTCCTGGTGAACACCGCCCGCGGCGGCATCATCGACGAACCCGCCCTCCACACGGCGCTGACCACCGGCAAGCTGGCCGGCGCCGGGCTGGACGTGTTCGAAACCGAGCCCGCCCCCAAGAACCCGCTCTTCGACCTCCCCAACGTCATCCTCGCCCCCCACATGGCGGGCGTGACGCAGGAGGCGCTGGACCGCATGGCCGTCGCCTGCGTCCGCAACATCCTTTCGGCCATCGACGGCAAGCCGGAAGCCG
This sequence comes from Rhodospirillales bacterium, assembly GCA_947460455.1. Classification (GTDB taxonomy): domain Bacteria; phylum Pseudomonadota; class Alphaproteobacteria; order Acetobacterales; family Acetobacteraceae; genus CAMDGX01. The sequence goes on from CANHKG010000105.1 coordinate 1,869, forward strand.
AGAACGTGGTCAACAAGGACGTCCTGCAGTGACCGACGGCACGCTCTATATCGGCACCAAGCGCTACTCCTCCTGGTCCCTGCGCGGCTGGCTGCCGGTGAAGCTGGCCGGGCTCGATGTGGCCGAGGTGGTCATCCCCCTGGCCGGCGGCGTCACCCCGGGCGTGCGGGCCGTCTCCCCGGGCGGGACCGTGCCCTATCTGGAACACCAGGGCGCCAAGCTCTGGGAGAGCCTGGCGATCGCGGAATACTGCGCCGAATTCGCCCCCACCCTCTGGCCCGCCGACCGCATCGCCCGCGCCCATGCCCGCGCCATCTCGGGCGAGATGCATGCCGGCTTCCGCGAACTGCGCATGGCCATGCCGATGACCCTGTTCCGCCCGGGTGCGGCCGGCAAATGCCTCACGGACGGCGCGGCGGCCGACATCGCCCGCATCGCCGCCCTCTGGGCCGACACGCGCGCCCGCTTCGGCACCGGCGGCCCCTATTTGTTCGGCGCCACCTTCACCAATGCCGACGTGATGTACGCCCCGGTGGTCTGCCGCCTGCTCACCTACCAGCCGCCCCTCCCGGCCGCCGCGCAGGAATACTGCACCGCCGTGCGCGCCCATCCGCTGATGGAGCAATGGTACGCCGAAGCGGCACGGGAGCCAGCCGAATGGCACCTGGAGAAATACGAAGCCGCACCATGACCGGCCTCGCCACCGGCCTCGACCATGTCGGCGTCGCCGTGCCCGATCTCGGCGCGGCGGCGGCCGAATGGGAAGCGCTCGGCTTCTCGGTCCAGCCCCTGCTGCCGCACATGTCCGGCGGCACCCCCACGGGCACCGGCAATCGCAACATCATGCTGCGCGAGGGCTATATCGAACTCCTCGCCACCATCGACCCCACCAGGCCCAGCGGCACCATCACCCGCTTCCTCGCCCACCACACCGGCATCCACGTCCTCACCCTGGCCACCGACGACGAGGAAGCCGCCGAGGCCCGCCTCCACCACGCCGGGTTTGCCGCCACCATCTCCCGCTCCAGCCGCCCCGCTCCCCCGGCCGAGGGCGAAGCCGCCTTCGCCCGCATCCCGCTGGCGGAGGCCGACCCCCGCCTCCAACTCCTGCGCCACCTCACGCCCGAGCTCGTCTGGCAGGCGCCCTTCCTCGCCCACCCCAACCAGGCCATCGCCCTGCAGGAGGTGATCGTGGCCGCCGCCCCCCCCGCCGCCTTCGCCGCCCGCCTCTCCCGCGCCGCCGGCCGCCCGGTGGTGCCAGATCCCATGGGCGGCGTCGCCCTGCGCCTGCCGCACGGCACCGTCCGCGTGCTGCCGCCCGAAGCCGCGCGGAACCTGCTGCCCGGCGCCACCCTTCCCGCCCTCCCCGCCATCCTCGGCATCTCGGTCCGCACCGCGGACGGCAACGCCGCCATCGCCGCGCTGCTCGGTCAGGATGCTCAAGCGTTGCTCACAGCAAGCGCAAGTGGCGTGATCGTGCGTTTTCTGGGCTGACACGCGCTGGCGCGGTGGCGCTCTGCTACCTATTGTGTGGGCACGTTTCCGGAGTTGCCCGCATGCGCCTGCCCGCCTTCCTCCGGCCCGCCCTGCCGCGGACAGTCGCGGCCCTCTGCGCCGCCGCCCTGCTCGCGCCATTGGCCGCCGCCGCCGTCGAAATCACCGGGCACCGCGCGCTCTATAACCTCACGCTCGAATCCGCCCGCGGCGACATCATCGGCGCCAGCGGCACCATGGGCTTCGAAGTGATCGACGCCTGCGACGCCTGGGCCGTCCGCCAGCGCCTCGCCATCACCGTCACCAGCCGCGACGGCACCGATATCGACCTCACCTCAGACTACACCACCTGGGAAAGCAAGGACGGGCTGCGCATGCGCTTCCGCCTGCGCCAAACCACGGAAGACGCGGTGGTGAACGACCTCGCCGGCTCCGCCACGCTGGAACGCACCGGCGGCCCCGGCCGCGCCACCTACACCCAGCCGGCCGACACCACCCAGGACCTGCCCGCCGGCACCATGTTCCCCACCGCCCATACCGAGGCCATCCTGGCCGCCGCCAAGGCAGGCAAGCGCTTCGTCGCCATCCCGCTGTTCGACGGCACCAGCGCCGACGGCGCGCAAGACAGCACCACCGCCATCGCCGGCCTCGCCGCCCCGGCGGAAACCCGCTGGCCCGCGCTCAGCCCGCTTTCCAGCGTGCGCGTGCGCATCGCCTTCTTCGAACGCAGCGGCGGCAACCAGCAGCCCGAATACGAAGTCGGCATGCGCTACTGGGAAAACGGCATCGCCGACCAACTCAGCATGGATTTCGGCGACTACGTGCTGGCCGGGAAGCTGACGGAGTTGAGTGTTCCAAAGCCGGGCTGCTAAGCAAGATTCTTCTTTTTCTGAAGAAAAAGAAGCAAAAAGACTTTTCTGACTTTGCGCCTCGTTCTCCGGGGAGAGGCACGGTTAGCGTCAACGCACGTTAGGTGCCGTTAATTCGGTGATTTAGGTTAAAAATCTCTGGTCCACCGGTGTTGCGTTCGGCACAATAACCGGTGATGACCCATCAACCCGCCGCACCGAGCGAAGCCGACGCACCGCGCCCCTGGGCGCGGGCGATCCTGCACGCCCGTATTCCGGCCATCCTCAAGCTCCTGTTGCTGGCCCTGCTCGCCGCCATCTCGAAGGCGGACGCCCCCGGCCGCACGCGGCACCTGCTGCGCAAGGACTGGCTCTTCGGCAACACCGACCTCAGCGAAGACCTGGATTCCGCACAGGACCCCCATGCCCTGCGCCGCCTTCTGCAACTGCGGGCAGAGATCGGCTGGCTCATGCGCGGCAAGCCCAACCGTGGCATGGCCCTCTCGGGCCACCGCGCGCCCGAACGCCGCCCGGCCCAGGCCGCCCGCGCGCCCCCATAGGTCCCGCACGCCCAAAGCCACCCCGAATCCGTCGCGAAAACCCCGCGCCCCGCGGCGATGACTCACACCTCTAGGGCGGGTCGCAAAGCGGACCCGCCACCGCGCCCCAGCAAACAAAAGTTTTTTGGTTCTTTTTTCAAAAAAGAACCGCTTCCCTACCCCAGCACCCGCCCCGCCACCGCATCCAGCTTCGCCAGCATCCCCGGATCCCGCTTCCCCGGCGCCGTGATCAGCGCATGGTCCAGCGCCCGGTCGCATCCGGCGGGGCAGGGGCCACGCGCCGCGCCGATCGTGGGCACCACGGCACGCACCAGGTCGCGCGCCTTCTCCGCATTGCCCAGCAGCACCTTCACCACCGCGTCCACCGTCACGTGGTCATGGTCCGGGTGCCAGCAATCGTAGTCGGTCACCATGGCGATCGTCGCGTAGCAAAGCTCCGCCTCCCGGGCGAGCTTGGCCTCCGGCATGTTGGTCATGCCGATCACCGAGCAGCCCCAGCTGCGATACAGCTCGCTCTCCGCCTTGGTGGAGAATTGCGGCCCTTCCATCACCAGGTAGGTCCCGCCACGGGTCACCGGCAGCCCGATCTGGCGTGCCGCCGCCTCCGCCGCATCGCCCAGCCGCGGGCAAACGGGATGGGCCACCGACACATGCGCCACGCAGCCGGCCCCGAAGAAGCTCTTCTCGCGCGCGAAGCTGCGGTCGATGAACTGGTCCACGATCACGAAATGCCCCGGCGGCAGCTCCGCCTTCAGGCTGCCCACGGCAGAGAGGGAGAGCACATCGGTGCAGCCCATCCGCTTCAGCGCGTCGATATTGGCGCGGTAGTTGAGGTCGGTGGGTGAGAGCGGATGGCCGCGGCCATGGCGCGGCAGGAACACGCAGCGCACATCGCCCAGCCAGCCTTCCAGCAGCTCATCGGAAGGGTCGCCCCAGGGGGTGGAGACCTTGTGCCAGCGCGTGCGTTCCAGCCCATCGATGTCGTACAGGCCGGAGCCGCCGATGATGCCGATCACGGGTTGGATGCTGCTCATGCCGCGCCTCCGGTATGTGGGTCTCTCTCAAAAGAAAACCGCCGCGCCCGGTGGGGCGCGGCGGCGTTCATCTCGGCCGAAGCGGCCGGGTCTCAGTGCACGTCGGACCAAACCTTGCGCTTGGTGGCATAGGTCAGGCCGGTGAGGAACAGCAGGAACAGCACCACCTTCACGCCAAGGCGCTTGCGCGTCTCCATCTCCGGCTCGGCGATGTAGGCTAGGAAGGTGGTCACGTCGCGGGACATCTGCTCGACAGAGGCGCGGGTGCCGTCGGCATAGGTCACGCGCCCATCGGCCAGCGGCGGGGCCATGGCGATCTGATGGCCGGCGAAGTACTTGTTGTAGTACATCCCGTCGCCCACGGTCACGCCCGCCGGCGGGTCGGAGTAGCCAACCAGCAGCGCATAGAGCTGGTCCGCCCCACCGGGCCGCGCCTTGATCATCACCGAAAGATCGGGCGGATAGGCGCCGTTGAAGGCCGCGCGGGCCGCCTTCTCATTCGCATACGGGGAACGGAAGCGGTCCGAGGGCATACCCTTGCGCTCGGTCGGCGCGCCATCGTCGCCGATCGCGGGCACCATCACCGCTGCGGCGATGGCTTCCACTTCCTTCTCGGACAGGCCAATGCCCTTCAGGTCGCGGTAGTAGGCCTGCTTCACCGCATGGCAGGCCGAGCACACCTCGGAATAGACCTGGAAGCCACGCTGGGCAGAGGCACGGTCGAACGTGCCGAACGGCCCGCTGAAGCTCCAGATCTGCGGCGGGAACTTGATCTCCTCGCCAGCGGCCAGGGCGGCCGCCGGCGTGCCGAGCGCCAGCAGCGCGGCGGCGGCGATGTTGCGCAGGAGTTTCATCACGCCTTCTCCATCGGCTTCGCGGCGGCCCCACCGGGCAGGGGCCCGCCACCTGTCGGCAACACGGCGCGGCTGATGCTCTCGGGCAGCGGCAGCGTCCGCTCGAACTTGCCCAGGACCGGCAGGATCACCAGGAAGTGCAGGAAGTAGTAGGCCGTGGCGATACGCGACAGCACCACCCAGATGCCCTCGGCCGGCTTGCCACCGCACACGCCCAGCACCACGCAGGTCACCACCAGCACAATGATCAGGATGCGGTACACCGGGCGGAAGCGGGCGCTGCGCACCGGGGAGGTATCAAGCCACGGCAGCAGCGCCAGCACGCCGATGGAGGCGAACATCAGCAGCACGCCGCCCAGCTTGTCCGGCACCGAGCGCAGGATGGCGTAGAACGGCAGGAAGTACCATTCCGGCACGATGTGCGCGGGCGTCACCAGCGGGTTGGCCGGAATGTAGTTGTCGGCATGGCCCAGGTAGTTCGGCGCGAAGAACACGAACAGCGCGAACACGATGAAGTAGACGCAGATGCCAACGCTGTCCTTGATCGTGTAGTACGGATGGAACGGCAGCGTGTCCTGCGGGCCCTTCACGTCGATGCCCAGCGGGTTGTTGGAGCCGGTGATGTGCAGGGCGGCGATGTGCAGGAACACCACGCCCACCAGCACGAACGGCAGCAGGTAATGCAGGCTGAAGAAGCGGTTCAGCGTGGGATTGTCCACCGAGAAGCCGCCCCACAGCCAGGTCACGATGTGCTCGCCCACCAATGGGAAGGCCGAGAACAGGTTGGTGATGACGGTCGCACCCCAGTACGACATCTGGCCCCAGGGCAGCACGTAGCCCATGAACGCGGTCGCCATCATCAGCAGCATGATGATCACGCCCAGGATCCACAGCAGCTCGCGCGGGGTCTTGTAGGAGCCGTAGTAGAGGCCCCGGAACATGTGGATATAGACCACGATGAAGAACATGGAGGCGCCGTTGGCGTGCACGTAGCGCAGCAGCCAGCCCCAGTTCACGTCGCGCATGATGCGCTCGACCGAGTCGAACGCCATGTCCTTGTGCGCGGTGTAGTTCATCGCCAGGAAGATGCCGGTGGCGATCATGATCACAAGGTTGATCATCGCCAGGGCGCCGAAGTTCCAGAAGTAGTTGAAGTTGCGCGGGGTGGGAAACACCCCGTACTCCTTCTGCAGCATGGTGAAGATGGGAAGGCGCGAGTCGACCCAGTTGATCACCGGGTTCTCGAACTCGCTCTTGTGCAGGCCGGCCATGGGCATGTGCTCCGAAGGCTGCGATCGCGTGTGGGTACGATCAGCCGATCTTGATCTTGGTGTCGCCCTCGAAGGCGTAAGGGGGTACGGCGAGATTTGCCGGGGCGGGTCCCTGGCGGATGCGGCCGGAGGTATCGTAGTGGCTGCCATGGCAGGGGCAGAACCAGCCGCCGTACTCGCCACGCACCTCGGTGCTGCGGTTGCCCAGCGGCACGCAGCCCAGATGGGTGCAGATGCCAACCACGATCAGCCACTGCTCCTTGCCGGGCTTCACGCGGGCCGCATCGAGCGCCGGGTCCGGCAGGCGGCCCTTGTCGTCGACCTTCGCCTTGGCGATTTCCTCGGGCGTGCGGTGGCGCACGAACACCGGTTTGCCCCGCCACATCACGGTGATCGCCTGCCCGGCGGTCACCGGGGCGAGATCCACCGTGGTGGAGGACAGCGCCAGCACATCGGCCGACGGGTTCATGCTGTCCACAAGCGGCCACACAATGGCGCCCACCCCCACGGCGGCACCAGCGGCGGTCACCAGTTTGAGGAAGTCGCGCTTCGTGACCTCGGCCCCGCCCGCGTGCGGGGCTGCTTGGGGGGCGGCGGCGCTATCAGCCATACGTGACCTCGGTTGCCTGCCCCGCGAGGGGCGTTCTTGTCCCTGACCCGCGATGGGCGGCTGGCCGTCGCCCGGCGTGGATCGTCGTCAGCCATCCCCCCGGCCTGCCTCGGTTCCCGGCGCCAAGCCTTGGCGACTGAACCCGTTGCAACGGGGCGGTGCTAGCCGATTAATCCCACATGCGCGTGCGGGCAAGGCCTCGCGGGCGCACACAGAGGACAAATCGTGCCCAACCCCACTTTAGGCCTCGGGTACGCCCTCCGCAACTCGCTCGCCGTGTGTCTATTCTGCCACCCATGACCGACACCCCGCCCCCCCATGCTGCCCTCAAGCCCGAAGCCCGCGCCTGGTTCGAGGCGCTGCGCGACCGGCTCTGCGCCGCCTTCGAGGCGATCGAGGACGAAGCCGCGGGCCTGGCCCAGTACGGCCCCGGCACCCCCGGCCGCTTCGAACGCAAGGCCTGGGCCCGCCCCACCACCGAAGGCGCCGATGGCGGCGGCGGCGTGATGAGCCTGATGCGCGGGCGGGTGTTCGAAAAGGTCGGCGTGAACGTCTCCACCGTGATGGGGGAGTTCAGCCCGGATTTCCGCGCCCAGATCCCCGGTGCCGCCGAAGACCCCCGCTTCTGGGCCAGCGGCGTCAGCCTCGTCGCCCACATGGCCAGCCCACGCGTACCGGCCGCGCATTTCAACACCCGCATGATCGTCACCACCAAGGGCTGGTTCGGCGGCGGCGGCGACCTCACCCCCATGCGCCTCGACAGCCCGGAGTCCGAGCACGACGCCGAGAGCTTCCACGCCGCCTTCAAGGCCGCCTGCGACCGCCACGACCCCGCGTACTACCCGAAATACAAGGAATGGTGCGACCGCTACTTCTTCCTGCCGCACCGCGGCGAACCCCGCGGCGCCGGCGGCATCTTCTACGACCAGCTCTTCACCGGCGATGTGCAGGCCGACCTCGCCTTCACGAAGGACGTGGGCTTGGCCTTCCTGGATGCCTACCCCGCCATCATCCGCCGCCGCATGGCCGAGCCCTGGACGGCGGAGGAACGCCAGCACCAGCTGGTCCGCCGCGGCCGCTACGTGGAATTCAACCTGATCCACGACCGCGGCACCCTGTTCGGCCTGAAAACCGGCGGCAACGTGGAAGCCATCCTGATGAGCCTGCCGCCCGCGGTGGCCTGGCCGTAGGGCGGTGGCAGATCCTCGCGCTACCCGCGCGGGGTCAGTCCAGCGCTGAACCTGCCGTGGGGCCCTGGCCGCGGCCGGGGGTCCAGACGGGGTCGGGGGTGCGCCACAGGATCGCGTCCGCCATCCCCTCGGCGAGAGCGGCGGCCATGGCGTTGAGCAGGCGCTCGCCCTTCTCGGCGGTTCCGGCGCGGGGGTCGCCGATGGTGCCGGTGATGGGGGCGCGTTCGGAGAAGCTCCAGAAGCGGCTGTAGCCGGGCCGGCCGGTGATGGCAGGCGGGGCTTGCTGGACGGCTTCCTCCAGCTTGTCGGTGCGGACGGTATCCGGCGTCATCGCCAGCATGACGGAGGTTTCGGCCTCGCAGGCGTGGGCGGGGCCTTTCTGCTTTTCCAGGATCCCGGCCACGGCCTCGGCGGCGACGTTCCAGGGGGTGCAGGAGACGATCGGCAGGCCGTATTCCACGGCGAGTTCGCGGGCGGCAACCGAGAGCGGGTCGATATTGCCGCCATGGCCGTTGACCAGCAGCAGGCGGGCGAAACCGAGGGCGCGCAGCGAGCGGGCAACGCCGGAGAGAACGCCGCGGAATTCGGCGAAGTTGAGCGTGATGGTGCCGCCGAAGGGCAGGTGGTGCTCGCTCATCCCGGTCCACATGCCGGGCAGCACGAGCACAGGCATGTCCGGCGCAGCAATCCGCGCGGCCCGAATGGCGATTTCCCAGGCGGTGCGGGTATCGGTGATGACCGGCAGGTGGGGGCCGTGCTGTTCCAGCGAGCCGACGGGCAGAACCGCCAGCGCGTTGCCACGGGCGGCAACGGCGCGGATCTCGGGGCCGGTGAGGCGGGTACAGTCGACCTCGGTCATCTGCGGGTCCTTAGCGGGGGGCGGGGCCGAAGCCGAGGAAGCCGGACTGGGGCGCGGGGGTGCCGGGGTCGTTGTAGGCCGGGCGCGGGCGGGGCGGCGCCGGCTGGGGGGCGATGGCAACGCGGGCCGGGGCGGGCTGCGCGGCGGCCTGGCGTGGCGGCGGCCGGGTGGCCGCGGGCGGCGGGGCGGACGAACCGCTGGAGGCGCCACGCATCGACAGCAGCAGGAAGGTGAGGTCGTTGCGGCCGAGGTCGATGGCGGTTTCGAGCGCAGTCAGGCCGAGGATGTTGCGCGTATCCACATCGGCGCCACGGCCCAGGGCATCGCGCGCGGCGGCGATGTCGCCGCGGTTCACGGCATCGAACAGCGCCTCGTTGGGCGCCATGTCGGCGGCGGGGCGTTCCGGGGCGGCGGGCGCGGCCGAGGTGAAGCGGGACCCCGGCAGGGCAGAGGGCTTCTTCTGCTCCTTCCAGCGGCTGTCGTCCTGCCCGGTGTTGCTCAGCGGGGAGTTGCTGCCCATGGCGTTCATCTGCGCCGCCGCCGGGGATGCGGCGAGGGCGAGCAGGGTCGCGAGGGCGAGGCGGGAGGGAGTGTTCATGGGCGCCTTGCGGTTCCTGTCAGGGGTTCAGCCACCAGAACCCAAGGTTGAGATACGTCGCATAGAGGGTCCAAAGCAAATACGGCAGCATCAGGAAGGTGGCGCGGCGGTCCAGCATCAGCAGGGCACGCAGCGTGAGGACGATGAGCGGCAGCAGAGCGGCGAGAACCACGAGGCCGAGGACTGGGCTGTTCAAGCCGAAGAAGGCCGGCGTCCAGAGCGCATTGGCGAGCAGCTGCCAGCCCCAGAGGCGCAGGGCGTGCCAGTGGCCGGGTTGGCGCCAGGCAAGCCAGGCCGCGGTGCCCATCATGACATAGAGCGAGGTCCAGACCACCGGGAACGCCCAGTTGGGCGGCACGCCGGGGGGCCGGTTCAGGGTGAGGTACCAGCCGCGCACGCTCTCGGCCGTCAGCGTGCTGCCGGCGGCGCCAACGAGCAGGCACAGGCCGATGAAGCCCACCAGGGCCAGCAGCGCGGGCAGGCCGCGCGGGGGATGTTCAGGGGGTTCGAAAGCACTTTCCTCCCGTGTCATGCGCCCTCGCGCCGCCAGGCAAGCAGGGCGAGGCCGAGGATCAGCGGCAGGGCGAGCCAGGAAGGCAGCAGCGGGCTGGCGGAGATGCCGGTAACGACGTGGTCGTGGCGGCGTTGCAGGCCGATCCAGCCAGTGCCGCTGGCCTCGCGGTTCGGCTCCGTGCGGCGCAGGTTCGGGGCGCCACTATTTGCCAGTATGGGGGCCATGCCGTCCAGCCACTGGGCGCTGCCGCCGGTGGCCTTCACTTGCGGGGCGAGCAGCGTGGCGGTGGCGCGCATATCGGCCATCTCCACCGGATTGGCGGCGCCGGCGGCGGCATAGGCGGTGCGGACACCGTCACTGACGCTCCACACGCCCGGGGCGGCGGCCGGCATGGTGCCAACGGAGCGGCCGGGGCGCACCGGCTCCGGCGCCAGGCGGCTCGCGGCGCCGTCGGGGTCGGTGACGGTGAGGGGCAGGGGCGGTGCATCCTCCGTGGTGCGGCGCTCCACCGTCAGCTGGCCGCGCTCGATGCGGGCGAGCAGGGCGGTTTCCTCCAGCTCCGGCTCCTTCATCAGCCAGTGGGCGATGCGGCGCAGGAGTTCACCCTGGGGGCCGCCGCCATCATGGCCGCGGGACCAGAGCCAGATATGGTCGGACAGCAGCAACGCGGCGCGGCCCTCGCCGATGTGTTCCAGCGTGAGCAGCGGGGCCGGCTCGCCGCCGCCGGGCGTGGGGGCGGCCAGGATCACGTCGCCGCGCAGATTGGCCGGCTCGATACGGCGGTACCAACGGCCCCAGCTGGGCGGGGCGCCGGCTTTCCAGCCCGGCAGGTTCTCCGTGACCGGGTGGCGGGCGCCGAGGGCCGTCACCTCCGGGCGGAAGGCATCCTCCACCAGCGCGTTGCCGCCGGGCGCCGGGCGGGCGGGCAGCACGGTGGCCAGCGGGCTGGCGGCGAGCGAGAAGGCGGAGGCGAATTCCGGCCCCGCGCTCATCAGCAGGGCGCCGCCCTCGCGCACGTAATCGGCGATGTTGCGCAGATACACGGGCGGCAGGGTGGAGCGGTTGGCGAACCGATCCAGGATGATCAGGTCGAATTCCTTGATCTTCACCTGGAACAGCTCGCGCACCGGGAAGGCGATCAGCGCCAGCTCGTTCAGCGGCGTCATGTCGTCCTTTTCCGGCGGGCGCAGGATGGTGAAATGCACCAGGTCCACCGCCGGGTCTGCCTTCAGCAGCCGGCGCCAGGTGCGCTCGCCGGGATGCGGCTCGCCGGAGACGAGCAGCACGCGCAGCCGGTCGCGCACACCGTTGATGCTGACCACGGCGCGGTTGTTGGCGTGGGAGACCTCGCCCTGCAGCGGATCGACGGAGAGCTCCACCACGGTGGGGCCGCCGCGGGTGATGGGGATTTCCACCTCGCGCTCCACGCCGGGCGGTGTTTCTTCCGTGCGCGGCGGCTCGCCATCGCGGCGGATGGTCAGGCGCGCGGCGCGGCCGGCGGAGAGGCCGCGATTGGGCAGGCCGAGATCCTCGACCACCACCTTCAGCGTCACGGTCTTGCCGACGATGCCGTAGCCCGGTGCCTCCACCACGCGCACGCGGCGATCCACCTCCTCCGCCTTGGCGGGGATCAGCACGTGCAGCGGGGCATCGGCGACGGGCGATTCCGGGATGTCATGCGCCTGGCCATCGGTGATGGCGATAATGCCGGCGAGGCGGGAGCGCGGGATGTCGGCCAAGCCGCGCTCGATGCCGGCGAACAGGCGGGTTCCCTCGCTGCCGGCCTCCGGCACCGTCACGGTGCGCAGCTCCAGCCCCGGCAGGTCGCGCGCCTGGGCCTCGATGCGGGCGCGGGCGCGTTCGGCCAGCGCGGCGCGGGTGCCGACCTGCATGGAGGCAGATTCGTCCACCACCAGCAGCGCGATGTCGGGCAGGCCCTCGCGGGTTTCCTCCACCACGCGCGGTCCGGAAAGCCAGAGCAGCAGCACGGCAAAGGCCAGGAAACGCCAGGGGGTGCCGCGGGCACGCAGGAAGGCGGCGAGCACCAGGGCGACGAGGCAGAGGGCTGCAAGGGCGGCCAGCAGCCAGAGCGGCAAAGCCGGCTCGAAGCGGATGGCGGCGATGGCCTGTTCCATTCTCATCGGAAGCAAGCCTTCTTTTTGTGAACAAAAAGAAGCAAAAAAACTTCATTCATGGCGCCTCGTTCTCCACGTGGAGAGCGAGGCCAGTCGGAAAAGTTGATTCCTGTCATTGCCCCAACCTCTCCAGAATGGCCGGGATATGCACCTGGTCGCCTTTGTAGTTGCCGGTGAGGGCGTACATCACGAGGTTCACCCCGAAGCGGTAGGCCAGGGTGCGCTGGCGGGCGCCGCCGGGGATGGTGGCGTAGGGGTTGCGGCCTTGGGCGTCGATCGCCCAGGCGGCGGCCCAATCGTGGCCGCCGATGATCACTGGGGAGACGCTGTCGTTGGTGCGGTCCTGCGCGCGCTGCACCCACACGGTGTCGCCGGTGAAGCGGCCGGGGAAGTCCTGCAGCAGGTAGAAGCTGCGCGCCAGCACGTGCTGCGGCGTCAGCGCGGCCAAAGGCGGCACGGCGAGGTTGCGGGCCAGCTGTTCCAGCGCCTGCTCGCCACCGGCGTTGAAGCCCTCGCCGCTGCCGCCGTTGCGGGTGTCGATCAAAATGATGCCGCCATGGGCCATGAACTCGTTCAGGGCCGTCACCTGCGCGCCGGAAAGCGGCGGGCTGCCAGGGACGATGGGCCAGTAAAGCAGCGGGTAGAACGAAAGCTCCGTCTCACCCAGCGTGATGGCCGCGGGCTCGCCCAGCGCGGCGTTGGTGCGGCGGTTCACGTAGTCCGACAGGCCGGCGAGGCCGGCGCGGGCGATGCCATCCACCGTGGCGTCGCCGGTGACAACATGGGCGAGGCGGGTGACGAGCGCGGGGTGGGCCGGGGTTTGCGCCGGGATCAGGGTTTGCGCCTGGGCCGGCAGGGCGGTGGCCAGCAGCAGGATCGCGGCCCGCGCGGCAACGCGACCGCGCACCAGGCCGCGCAGGAACAGGGAGATCACAAGGTCGATCGCAAACAGGGCCAGCGCGGCGGCGAGCAACCACGGCGCAAGCAGGCGTTCCGGCGCGGTGCCCGCCACCGGCTCCTCCCGCGCCCCGGCGATGGCCGGTGCGGCGGCGAGAGGGGGATGGCGGCTGGCGAGGTTCAGTGTGCGGCGGCCGTTCTCCGGGCCATACAGCCCCGGCGGGTGGCGCGGGGAGGCGGCGGTGGCGGCGAAATCGCGCGCCGCGATCGGCCCGGCGGCGGCCTGGGGCGGGCCCAGCGTGCCGAACCCGTCCAGCGTTTCCACCGGGGCGAGGCGGGTGTCGTCCGCTTCCGCCACGCCGGAAATCCCGGCCGAAAGCGCAACAAGGCGGCGCAGCATGTCCACGAACAGGCCCGAGAGCGACAGGTCGGACCAATCGGCATTCGCCGTGGTGTGGAACAGCACCACCCGGCCGAGGCCGCGGCTGGCATGGGTCACCAGCGGGGTGCCATCCGCCAGCCGCGCCCAGGTGGCCTCGGTGAGGCGGGCATCGGGCTGGGCCAGCACCTGGCGGGTCACCCGCACCTCGGCCGGCACGCGCAGCCCGGCGAAGGGGGAGGCGGCAGGGAAGGCATCAAGCCCGGCCGGCTGGCTCCAGGACATGGCGCCGCCCAGCTGGCGATCGCCAGCCAGCAGCTTCACCGGCAGCAGCGCATCAGGCTGCTCGGCCATGCGCGGCCCGGCAAAGCGCAGCAGCAGGCCGCCTTTCTCCACCCAGTTGGCCAGCATGGCCTGCTCGGGGCCACTGGCCACCACGTGGTCCACCAGCACCAGCACGGAGAGGTCGCGCGACAACAGCGTGGCGAGGTCGCCCAGGCGCAACTCCACATACGGATCGAGCGCGCGGCGCACATAATACAGCGCGCCGGTAAGCGGAATTTCGGCCGCCACCGCATCGCCGGCCAGCAGCCCCACCGGGCGGCGGCGCCAGCGTTCATCCAGCAACACCACGCTGCCGGCCGAGGGCGGGCCCTCGATCACCAGGCGGGCCAAGCGGTTGCGCAACTCCGGCGGCAGCAGGAAGGCGATCTCGGCCTCCGTGGCGCCGGGCGGGACGGTGGCGGTGGCGCGGGCCAGGGTGCGGGCGTCGCCGGATTGGGCGAGCACGGCCACCTCCTCGGCCAGCGGGCGGGGGGCCTGCTGGATGGTGGCGACCAGCCGGTCCGGCTCGGCGCGCGGGGCGAGCAGCAGGCGGGCCGGCGGCACCTCGTCGCGCAGCACGGTCACGGGCCCGATGGCGCCCAGCGCGGCGGCGAACGCATCCCAGCCGGGGCCGGTGAGGCCATCGGCGACATAGGCAGCCCCACCCTTGCCGGCCCAGGGGCGCAGCGCGGCGGCGGCGGCGGCGCGATCCGCCGGCCAAGGCTTCGGGCGCAGGGCCGCGAGGCGGGCGCGCATCTCGCTCACCGGCATGGCGGGCGTGGCGGAAGGTGCGGCGGCGGTTTCGCTGGGCGCGGTGGTCACCAGCACCACCTCCCGCCCCGCACGCTCGGCATGATCCAGCACCCCGTTCGCCGCCGCCACGCGCCGCGGCCAATCCGGCGCGGCGGACCAGCCGTCATCCACCACCAGCACCAGCGGCCCACCGCCGGCCAGGGAGGTGCCGGCATCGATCACCGGGCGAGCGAGGCCCACAATCACCAGCGCAGCGGCCAGGATGCGCAGCGCCAGCAGCCACCACGGCGTGCGCGCCGGCGTCTCCTCCGGCGCCGTCAGCCCGAACAGCAGGCGGATCGCCGGGAAGGATTCCGTGCGCGGGCTCGGCGGCGTAATCCGCAGCAGCCACCACAATATCGGCAGGGCGGCCAGCGCCAGCAGCACCCAGGGCGAGGCAAAGATCATCGGCGGCCCGCCTGCGGCGCAAGCGCCGTATAAAGGCCGAGCAGCGCAGCCTCCGGCGTGTGATCCGTCCGATGCATCGCAAACCCCCAGCCCGCCGCCGTGGCAATGGCCTGCAAGCCCGCCTGCTGCGCCGCCAGCCGCTCCGCGTAGGCACCGCGCACGCCCTCCACGCGGGGAATCAGCATGTCGGACTCGCGCTCCAACCCCTCGAACCGCACCCGCCCCTCATACGGCAGCAGCGCCTCCGCGGGATCCAGCACCTGCAGCAGATGCCCCGTCGTCGGCGTGCCCGCCAGCCGCGCCACCACGCGTTGAATCTCCTCCAGCGGCGACAGCAAATCCCCGATCAGCACCACCCTGGCATGCCTGGGCACCGGCACCTCCGGCGGCATGCCCGTGCCCTCCGGCAGGCGCGCCATCTGGTCCGCCATCCGGTCCAGCCCCACCCGGCCCGACAAGCCCCTCGGCTCGCCGCCCATCAGCCGCACCCGCTCCCCGCCGCGCAACAACAACGACGCCAAGGCCAGCAGCAACAGCTCGGCCCGCTCGATCTTGTCCACAGGCGCCGCCTTGGACCGCCAGCGCATGCTCGCCGAGCCATCCCGCCACAAACAAACCGTCTGCGCCGCCTCCCACTCCGTCTCGCGCACATAATGCCGGTCCGACCGCGCCGACTGGCGCCAATCAATCCGCGCCGCATCGTCCCCGGCCAAAAACGGCCGATACTGCCAGAACGAATCCCCCTGCCCCACACGCCTCCGCCCATGCACCCCCTGCGCCACCGTCGCCGCCACCCGCTCCGCCGCCACCTGCAACGGCGGCAACCTGGCCCCCAGCGCCTCGGCCCGCCTGGCGGATACGGTCATGGGTGGGTTGGGCCCGAGGGAAGGCAAGGCCAGGGCTCTGCCCTGGACCCGCCAGGGACCTGAGGTCCCTGGACCCACATTTGTTCCGCCTTCGGCGGGGAGGGGCCATCGAGGCCGATCGAACCAACGAGTCGGCCCCTCCCCGCCGAAGGCGGAAAAGGTATCGGGGTCTGGGGCCTAAGGCCCCAGCGGGGTCCAGGG
>CANHKG010000106.1 GCA_947460455.1 Rhodospirillales bacterium
GCGGGTGTAGTTCAATGGTAGAACGGCAGCTTCCCAAGCTGCATACGAGGGTTCGATTCCCTTCACCCGCTCCACCCCCCCACATCCCTGTTGCCCCACGCCGCCCGTGCGCCGCATAACGGCAGTGCATCGAAGGGGGAACAGCAATGGCCGCATTGACGCGTGAGCAAACCGAGGCCTTCTGGCGCGACGGCTTCCTCGTTGCCGAAAACGCCGTCACCCCCGCCCAGCTTGCCGCCTTGCGGGCCGAGATCGCCAGCTGGGTTGAAGCCAGCCGCGCCCACCGTGCCCCGTTCGGCCCACCCACGGTGGATGGCCGCCCGCGCTTCGACATGGGCGCCGAGCACAGCGCCGAGAATCCGGCCCTGCGCCGCATCAACAACCCTTCCGACATCTCGCCCGCCTACCTGGAGGCGATGCGCGACAGCCGCATGACGGACATGATCGCCGACCTGATCGGGCCGGACGTGAAGTTCCATCACTGCAAGATCAACCTGAAGCTGACGGGTGCGAAGACCGAGGTGCTCTACCACCAGGATTTCGCCTACACCCCGCACACCAACGACGACATCGTCACCGCGCTGCTGTTCCTGGACGATATCGACGACACCAACGGGGCGCTGACCGTGGTGCCAGGCTCCCATCGCGGCCCGATGCACTCCCTGTTCGATGGCGAGCGCTTCACCGGTGCCGTCGCGCCGGCCACGGAACAGGCGCTGCTGGCGCAATCCATCCCTTGCTACGGCCCGGCCGGCGCCGTGTGCCTGATGCACACCAAGCTCGCCCACGGCTCGGCGGCCAATAGCGGCGACCGCCCGCGCGGCCTGTATATCTGCGTGTACACGGCGGCGGACGCGATCCCGCTGGCCCGCAACCCGATGCCCAGCACGCATGAGGGCGAGGTGATCCGCGGCAAGCCGGCCCGCTTCGCCCGCCTCACCGAAACCCGCGTGGAACTGCCGCAGCAGCCCAAGACGGCCTCGTTCTTCACCGTGCAGGGCCAGGAATCGGCCAAGGCCGCCGAGTAGCCGTCCGCCGGCCATGCTCCGCCTTCTCGCCGCCGCCCTCCTGCTCGCCACCCCCGCCCTGGCGCAGCCGAAGCCCGCCGCCCCGGTGGGGCCGGAGGCGCATGCCTCGCTGTTGCAGCGCACCCCCGCGCTCTCGCTCGCCGCCCCGCCCAAGCCGCTCACCGGCCCGATTACCATCGGCGGCATCGGCTGGGGCCCGTTCAAGCGCCTCTGCGTTACCCGGCACCTGACCCAGCCCAACGGCAAGGAGGTGCTGGAGACCGAGCCCTCCTGCTTCACCGTCACCACGGCTGCGGAAAAGGGCGCCACCTGGCAGCTGGACATGCTGAGCGACCCGATCCGCGGCGGCCCGCGCATCGCCTTCGCCGCCACCCGCAATGCGGCCGGCACGGTGGGCGATGTCATCGTCACCCCGCCCGAAGGTGTGGCCGCGCCGCCGCCGGCCATGCTGGCCAGGCTGCATACCGTCTTCCGCGTCATGCTGGAGGCGCATGGCCTGCGCGCCACCACCCTGGCGCCCAAAGCCCCCTTCCTGCTGCCGCTGCAGATCGCCGAGGCCGACCCGGACACCACCGTGGAAGGCGGCGGCTTCACCTGCACGCCCGACGGCACCGCCACCCTGCGCCGCCGCCCCGTGCTGGTTGCCACCTGCCGCGCCACGGCCCGCACCGACCTGGGCGACGAAGCCATCGGCCGCGTCGACATGGCCGGCCGCTTCGCCATCGACACCGAGACGGGCATGATCCTGCAGCACCGCTACAGCTCCTTCCTGTTCATGGAGAAGGACCCGAAGAAGACGATGCCCAACCTGCGCTGGAAGGGCATCTCGCGGCAGGACCTTCAGTAGCGCCCCGGCGCGAAAGTTAACTGCCACTTCGAAACATGCCGGAATTGCATAGTCGGCAACATATCGTTGCGATAGGTCGCGGGGAATTGCTCTCCTTCGGCCGCCCCGGCGGCCCCCTGTCGGGATTTCATCATGCGGTTCACGGTTCCTGCCCTCGCCGGCGCGGCCACCCTCACCATCGTCACGCCCGCCGCGGCCCAGTTCACGCCGTTTGGCAGCGACACCATCGATAGGTTGGTCACAGTTCAGCAATCCATTAACGGCGCCACAACCTCGGCAACCGGCACGGTGAAGTCCACCGGCACCATCTCCGGCAGCGGCAGCGCGACCGTCACGGTCACGGGAGGCAGCGCCAGCGGGTCCACCACGGCGACACTGGTGAACGACGGCCTCATCCAAAACTCCGGGGGGTCCAACGCCGTTAGGCTAAGCGGCCGGACCACGGTGACCAACAACGGCACCATCCGCCAAACCGGTACTGGCTTTGCGCTCGAAAACGCCACTGCCAACTCGATCATCTCTGTGAGCAACACAGGGCAGATCACCGCCACCTCAGCGACCGCGTTCCGCATTGGCCTCAACAGCGAGGTGACGCTCACCAACAGTGGCACGATCTCGACCACAGGCAGCGCTTCCACAGGAGTCGATTTGGGCTCGGTTGTCAGCAAGGCCAACCAGCTGACCAACCAGTCCACCGGCGTCATCAGGGGGACCGTACAGGCGGTGCGGCTCGGCACCAACGGCGTCCTCACCAACGAGGGCACCATCTCCGCCACGGCGGGGCGCGGCGTGTTTGGGGGCACGAACTCCACCATCACCAACTCCGGCACCATCTCGGTCACCGGCGCCAACGCCAGCGCCGCAATAAGGCCCGGCCCCCTCAGCACCATCACCAACTCCGGCACCATTGTCGCCACACCCAGCGGCACCGCCACGCCCTCGTCCACCGACGGCATCGGCATCTCCACCGGCACCGGCGTCACCGTCATCAACTCCGGCGCCATCTCCGGCCGCCACGGCATCTCCGCCCAGTCCAACGGCCTCTCCAACATCCAGTTCATCACCAACGACGCCGGCGGCACCATCTCCGGCGTGAACGGCTCCGGCGTCTTCTTCGATCCTGTCGCCACGAACGTCACCATGAACATCAGCAACGCCGCGGGCGCCACGATCCAGGGCGGCGTGCTCGCCGGCGCCACCAGCGCGGATGGCGACGGCATCCACGTGGGCGCCCTGCTCGGCCTGACCAACAGCGGCGATGTGCTGGGCCGCGGTGCCCGCACCATCACCGGCAACCCGCAGAACAATCCCGAAGCCATCTCCATGGTCGGTGGCACCGTCAGCAACACCGCCACCGGCCGCATCATCGGCTCCGCCGACATCGCCGACGCCCCCAACGGCGACCCCACCGCCATCGGCAGCGGCATCCTGGTGCACGATGGCAGCGGCGGCAACGCGGCGGCGGCCACCACCATCACCAATGCCGGGCTGATCCAGGGCAAGACTGGCTTTGCCACCAAGATCGTCGGCACCTTCGCCAACACCATCACCAACCAGGCCGGCGGCATCATGCGCGGCAACACCGCCGGCGCCGCGGTGGAAACCGGCGGCGGCAACGACACGGTCACCAACGCCGGCACCATCGAGAACCAGGGCACCGGCGCCGCCCTCTCGCTCGGCGATGGCGACGACACGCTCACGCTGAACAACGGCGCCATCGTGAACGGCAACATCGATGGCGGCGCCGGCACCGATACGCTGGTGTTCGACCTCGGCCCCGATGGCCGCTTCGACTACGCCGGCGGGATCCTCAACTTCGAATCCATCCGCCTCGTCACCGGCACGCTGTATCTCACCGGCGCCTCCGTCAGCGTCTTCGGCGACCAGACCGGCAATGCCGATTTCCTCAACCTGGTGGACAACACCCGTGTCGATGGCCAACCCGCCACCTACAGCTACGACGGCGAGCGCACCTACATCGTGCAGGCCGTCACCGCCACGCCGGAGCCAGCCAGCATCGCCATCTTCGCCGCCGGCCTTGCCGGGCTGGGCACGCTGCGCCGCCGCCGCGCCTGACCAGCTTTTTCAAGGAGAGCAGGGAGGAACACCAGCGCGATGAATGGAAAATGCACGCTGGGAAGATGCAAACAAATGAAGTCTTTTTGCTTCTTTTTCTTCGGAAAAAGAAGGTTCTCGCTTCACGTGAAAAACACCGCGCCAATGGCCCGGGACTGCCCGCGCAGTTCGGCAATCACCTCGCCCGCCTGGTTGGTCACGCGCACGTCGTAGAGGCCGGAGCGGCCGGCGAGGTGGCGTTCCTCCGCGGTGGCGGTGAGCCGATCCCCGAGCCGGGCGGGGCGGAGGAAGCTGATGTTGCAGGCCGCGCCGACGCATTTGGCGTTGCGGCTGTTGCAGGCGAAGGCGAAGGCGCTGTCGGCCAGGGTGAAGATGAAGCCGCCGTGGCACAGGCCGTGGCCGTTCACCATGCCGTCGCGCACCGGCATCGCCATCTGGGCGGTGCCGGGGCCGACGGATTCCAGGACCATGCCGAGGCCCTGGCTGGCGGTATCCTCCGCCCACATCGCCGCGGCGCAGGCCTCGGCCAGCGCCTGCGGGTCGGCGGGCGGGGGCATCAGCGACCCTTGAACTGCGCCGGGCGCTTTTCGAGGAAGGCGGTGACGCCTTCCTTGTGGTCTTCGGTGCGGCTGGCCATGCCCTGCAGGTCGCGCTCGAGATCGAGCTGCTGGTTGAGGTCGTTGCCGGAGGTGGCGGCGGCCAGGGCGCGGCGGGACATCAGGATGGCCTTGGTGGGCATGGTGGCCAGCTTGGCGGCCATCTTGTGGGCTTCTTCCATCAGCTTGTCGTCGTCGTGCACGCCCCAGATCAGGCCCCATTCGGCGGCTTTCTCCGCCGGCAGCGGCTCCGCCAGCATGACCATGCCGCGGGCGCGGGCGGGGCCGACGAGGTTGGGCAGGAACCAGGTGCCGCCGCAATCCGGCACCAGGCCGATGCGGGTGAAGGCCTGCAGGAAATAGGCGCTGCGGGCAGCGATGGTGATGTCGCAGCCCAGCGCGATGGAGCTGCCGGCGCCGGCGGCGATGCCGTTGACGGCGGCGATCACCGGCATGCGCATCACGGCGAGCTTGCGGGCGAGCGGGTTCCAGGTTTCTTCGATGGAGCTGCCGGAATCGCGCTTGGGGGCACCTTCGGGCTCCGGCTCCGGCGGCTGGTTGCGGCCGGCGAGGTCGGCGCCGGCGCAGAAGCCGCGGCCGGTGCCGGTGAGGATGAGGGCGCGGCAGCTCTCGTCGGCCTCGGCTTCCAGCAGCTTCTGCATCAGCACCACGTGGGTGGCGCGATCGAGCGCGTTGAGCCGGTCGGGCCGGTTGATCTGCACCACGCGGTAGCCCTTGTGGACTTCCACCAGAACGGGTTCGGTCATGCGCGTTTCCCCTGCGTTTGGGAAAACCTTACCTCATCTGCCGAACAGCACCAGCACCACGCCGGCCACCACCAGCACCAGGCCCTGGATATCGGCGCGCTTCAGCTTCTCGTGCAGGTAGAAGCGGCTGAAGAGCAGGGTGAACACCATCTCGATCTGGCCCAGCGCGCGCACCAGGGCGACGGGGGCGAGGGCGAAGGCGCTGAACCAGCAGGCGGAGCCGCAGGCCGAGAGCGCGCCCACCCAGGCGGAGCTGCGCCAGGTGCGGAAGGCGGCGCGGAACTGGTCTGGCTCACGCCACAGCAGGTAGCTGCCCTGCATGGCGGTCTGCATCAGGTTGGTGACCAGCAGGCCGAACATCGCCTTGATGATCACGATGTCCCCCGGCAGGGCGCGGTTGGCTTCCTTGATGAAGATGGCGGTGAAGGCGAAGACGAAGCCGGCGCCGAGTCCGCACAGGGCGGCGGGCTGGAAGGTGGCGGCGATGATGTCCTTCGGGGCCAGGCCCTTGCCGCCCCAGGACAGCACCAGCACGCCGGAAACGCCCAGCAGGATGCCGCCGACGGACAGGGGCGTGAGCGCCTCCCCCAGCACGATCCAGGCGACGATGGCGCCCTGCACCGCCTCGGTTTTCGCGTAGGCGGTGCCGACGGCGAAGTTGCGGTAGCCGAAGGCCATGATCAGCAGCGTGGTGCCAATGATCTGCAGGAACCCCGCCGCGGCGGAGTTGAGCAGGAAGCCCGTGGTGGGCATGGGCAGCGGCGTGCCGGTCAGGCCGTAGCCCAGCGCCACGAAGAGCAGGCCCACCGGCAGGGCATAGACGTAGCGTACGAAGCCGGCGGCATTGACCGAAAGCTGGCCGCGCAGGCGTTGCTGGAGCGCGGTGCGCCAGGTTTGGAACAACGCGGCAGTGGCGGTGATGGGAATCCAAAGCTCGATCACGCGCACCTCGGCGGCAGGGACACGCAGGCTAGCCGGGGGCGGCGCGCGCGGGAAGCCAGGGCGCGCCGCGGGATCACAGATCCGTGAAGCGCGGATGCAGCCATGCGTATGCCTTTGTTGCGCCCGGAATCAGTGGCAAATTCCTGAATACGCTGGCCGTGGGCTGGCGTTGGCAATGTTTAAGGAACCAGCCCGTGACGAAGATTGCTCTCTCCCTCGCCCTGCTGCTCGGCGCCGCCATCGTGCTGCCCGTGGTCGGCGCCAGCCCGGCCGACGCCCAGGCGAACTGCCGCTACACCTCTGGGGACAAGGCAAAGGGCTATCGTTGCTGAGTGCGTTCGGGAGCCGGGGTGCCCCGGCTCCCGCCCTTCACGGCTCCCGCGTGTAGCGGAAGTCGCAGTGAGAGGCGCCGCCCATCAGGGTTTGCGTGCGCTCCAGCTTCAGTTTCGGGTCGTAGCCCTCGCAGAACGCGCCGTCGCGGTTGCAGGACAGCACGGCGCCCAGCTCGGCCAGGCCGAGTTCCCGGTACATCTCGGAATAGCGGCAGCGGACCACGTTGAAGTGGAATTCCGTTTCCGTCGATTTCACCACTTCGGTGCGCAGCGCGTCCTCCGCGGTCCAGAGCGACTGGATGGCGCGGAAATGATCGAGGCTGGGGCCGTTCGGCGCCTGTGCGGCGAAGCCGGCGGCGGAGGATTTGGCGAGCTTCACCACGGCGTTGGTGAGGATGCGGCGGGCGGCCTCCTCGCCCAGCTCGGCCTTCATCTCATCGTAGATGCCGCGGGCGAACTCCGCCTCGATGCGGCGGCGGGTGAGGATGGGCATGTCGTCCATGGCGCGGCTCCGGGGTGGGTGGCGGCAGCGTAGCGCGTGATCGTCGGAGGCGGAATCGCCGGAGACGTGAATCACGCGCTCAACCACAAGGCGCGGCTCAGCGCGTGTTCACCATCCGCATGCCGAAGACGATGGCGATCACGCCCACCAGCAGGCCCCAGGAGAGCGCGTCGCCCATCAGCGCCCAGCCGAAGGCGATGCCGAACAGCGGCGAGAGGAAGGTGAAGCCCGAAACGCGGCCGGCGGGGTAGGTGAGGATCATGCGGAACCACATCAGGTAGCTGGCAAAGGCGATGATCACGGTCTGGTAGAACAGGCCGAGCCAGCCAAGCGGGGAGACGGTGGGGAAGGGCGGCACCTCGCCCTGCCACCAGGCGGCGGCGAACAGGATCGGGATGGAGCCGGCGAGCTGGAGCCACAGGATCGTGGCCGGTGCCGCGGAGGACAGGGTGCGGGAGGCCCGGACGCACAGCGTGGTGGTGGCCCAGAGCGCGCCGCCGAGCAGGCACAGCAGGTCGCCCTCCAGGGAGCCGCCGCCCGCCCACAGCGATTCCGCGAAGGCGGCGCCCATGCCGAGGAAGGCGATTACCAGGCCCGCGAACTGCACCGCGCGCATCCGCTCCCCGGGCACCAGCAGGTGCAGGCCGAGGGCCACGAAGAACGGGGCGGAGTGCAGGAACACCACGCCGCGCGAGGCGGTGGTGAGCTGCAGGCCGCGGAACAGCACGATGAATTCCAGCGCGAACACCACGGCCACGCCCAACCCCGGCAGCAGCGTGCGCCGTGCCACCAGGGCGCGCACCGCCGGCCGGCCCTCGGTGATCGCGATCCAGGCGAACACGCACACCGCCGCCCCCAGCGAGCGCAGCGCGGCCTGCAGCGAGGGGGAGAGGCCCTCCTGGATCGTCATCTTCACGGAGACCTGCTGCAGCCCCCACAGCGAGGTGAGGAACACCAGCACCGCGATCGCGGTCGCATCGAGGTGCGGGCGGCGGACGATGGGGGGGGCGGGCATGGCGGCAGAGTGCGGGCGCCGGCCGGGCCCGTCCATCCCGCCCGCCTCCTGGGCAGGGTTGCGCGCCGCCCGGCGGCATGGTGCCATCGTGGGCAAACACGGGAGGGGAAAACGATGCGCGTTACCACCGGAGTGCCCTACAGCGACTGGAAGTCCATCGCGCCGGCCGCCGCCCGCGCCGAGGCGGATGGGATGGATGGGCTGACCTGCCCGGAGCTGGCGCACGACCCGTTCATGCCGCTGGCGATCGCCGCAATGGCCACCAGCCGGGTGCAGCTGGCGACGTCGGTGGCCATCTCCTTCCCGCGCAGCCCGATGATCGTGGCCAATATCGGCTGGGACCTGAACCTGAATTCCGGTGGGCGCTTCGTGCTCGGGCTTGGCACGCAGGTGCGCGCGCACAATGAGCGCCGCTTCGATGTGCGCTGGGAGCACCCGGCACCGCGCATGGGCGAATACATCCAGGCGCTGCGGGCGATCTGGCGCACCTGGGAAACCGGCGAGAAGCTGGATTACCGCGGCAAGTTCTACAACTTCACGCTGATGACGCCGGAATTCTCGCCCAAGCCGGCCAAGCTGCCGATGGTGCCGATCATGATCGCGGCCGTGGGGCCGGAGATGCAGAAGACGGCGGCCCGGCTGTGCGACGGCGTGCGGCTGCACGGCTTCGCCACGCGCAAATACGTCACCGACGTGGTGCGCCCGCTGCTGGCCGGCGAGCTGGAGAAGGCGGGCAAGAGCTTCGCGAATTTCGAGGTGACCGGCGGCGGCTTCATCGCCACCGGGCCGGACCAGGCGAGCGTGGACCGCGCCGCCGAGAAGCTGCGCTACCGCGTGGCGTTCTATGGCTCCACCCCGGCCTATCGCGGCGTGTTCGACATCCACGGCCTGACCGACCTCGGCATCAAGCTGCACGAGGCCAGCCGCAAGGGGCAGTGGAACGAGATGGCGGCGATGGTGCCGGACGACGTGCTGGACCTGTTCGCCGTGCGCGCCACCTACGACAAGCTGGCCGATGCGGTGGCCGACCGGTTCGGTGGCATTGCCGACACGGTGTCGGTGGATTTCCTGCCGGAGGACGACGAGAAGACCCGGCGCCGGGTGATCGATGGGCTGCGGCAGATTCCCGGGAGCTTCGAGGGGTTCAAGACGAGCTTCGCCGCCTGAGGGCGGCCCGCCCTACCGCTCCTCGATCGCATCCAACGGAAAGAACGGCCGCGGCACGCGCTTCCAGGGCAAGGATTTCACGTCCGATTGCCCTGGCCCCGTGGTGTCCACGCGGATGACGCGCGAGGTGATCGGCGCGAAGTATTGGAAGTTGGAGGCGGTTTTCAGCACCGCCATCTGGTAGTCGGCGGGTTCGATGCCAAAGAGGCGGTAGGTCTCCGGCACGTTGCCGGCGGTGCCGCGGCGTTCGGTGAGGACGATGGTGACCGGGCCGGCTTCGAAGATCACCGTGGTGCCCTGGTCGATATTGGGGCGGGTGAAGCTGGGCACGGTGATGCGGCCCGGGGCGATCTTGCGCACCGTGCCGGTGACGGGGAGCGGCGTGAAGAAGTCGGTGGCCGCGGTGCCGCCGAGCTCCACGGTGACTGTGGCGCCTTCCCCGGCGGCGACCAGGGCGGCGACGTTCTGGGGGGAGATCAGCGGGACCAGGGCGCGGCCGGAGATGCCCTGGCGCAGGATGGATTCGAGGATGAGGTTGCTGTCCCCGGCGGTGCCGCCAAACACGGTGTCGCCGGTATCGGACAGCACGACCACGCCGCGGTTCTCGGCATCGGCCAGGCGGACCGCTTCGTCGATCGGCACGGCGGTCTGTTCCATGAATTCGTGGCGGCGGGCCCAGGCGAAATCGGCGGATTGGTCGGCGAGTTCATGGGCCAGGGCGGGGTCGTTGTTGGTGGTGACGATGGTGGCCCAGCCGCCCTCGGCGACATCGAGCCAGGGCTGCATCGGGCAGGGGGAGACCTGGAGCACGCGCGGGTTGGCTTCCATGGCGCGGGCCTGGTCGAACCAGTCCTTCATCGGGCCGGCGGCGGTGAGGAACTGCTCCTGGTGGGTGATGAGGGGGAGCTTGCGATAGGCCATCACCGGCTTCACCTCGCCGCGCAGCACGCGGGCCATCAGCTCTCCGGCGACGTGGCCGGTGTCGTAGGGGTCGTGCGGCTGGGTGCGGTGGGCGACGATGGCATCGGCGCAATCGACCATCAGCTTGGTGACGTTGGCGTGGTGGTCGAGCGACATCACCAGCGGGATATCAGCGCCGCGCATGGCGCGGATGAGGGCGAGCTGTTCGCCTTCCACGTCATCCACCCCCTCGGCCGAGCAGGCGCCGTGCAGGTGGACGGCGAGCGCATCGAGCGGGCCGGCTTCGGCGAGGTTGCGGCGGATGGCATCGAGGAAGAACTGGCGCGCTTCGGTGGTGATGCGCCCGCCGGCGCCGGCGACGCCCCAGACGATGGGGACCCATTCGACGGGCAGGCCGGAGGCGGCGATGGCGTCGATCCAGCCATCGATCGCGGCGTGGCCGCGGGCCTTCTCCAGCACCGCAGCGCCCTCGTGGATGCCGAAGGCGGCGTAGTCGGAGAGGGTGGTCAGCACCGGGTGGAAATCGTTGGTTTCCTGGCTGATGTGGATCAGGGCCACGCGCATGGGTCGTCTCCGCGGGAAGAAAGGGTCTTCTTTTTTCTGCCGAACAAGAGGCAAGCACGGCCCCATTCGCTTGCGCGCATGCCATGTGGCCAAGCGGGCGCAAAGCGTATCAAAGATGGTGCGCCTGGCCTAGCCAAGGGTTGTCGGGGGATCCCGTTGCAGCGTCGCAGATGGCGCTTGGCCCGGCCCGCAACACGCTCGATGCCGTTGATGTGGTTGCCGCCAGCGGAGAACCCCTGCCGGTGATCCTTGTGTCGGTGGCGGCGACGCTGTCTGTGTAGCTGAGCGTATCGGGTTCGATGATTCAGCGCAGGGTCGGCGTAAAGAACAACGGTCCCTACTGCCCGGCGTTGATCCGGCGGATCGTGCCCGTGGTGCTGTGCCCCTGCTCCAGCGGAATGAGCGCCACGCGGCCGCCGGCTTCCTGGACGATGTCCGCGCCTACCACCTGGTCGATCGTGTAGTCCGCGCCCTTGATCAGCACGTCCGGCAGGATGGCGCGGATCAGGCGTTCGGGCGTGTCGTCTTCGAACAGCATCACCAGGTCGGCGGCGGCCATGCTGGCCATGACGGTGGCGCGGGCGGCTTCGCTCTGCACCGGGCGGTCTGGGCCTTTCAGGCGCTGGACGGAGGCGTCGCTGTTCAGCGCCACCACCAGCCGGTCGCATTGCGCGCGGGCGGCGGCGAGCAGGCGGACATGGCCGGGGTGGATCAGGTCGAAGCAGCCATTGGTGAAGCCGACCTTGAGGCCGGTGGCGCGCCAGGCGGCGATCTGGGCCAGGGCGGCATCCAGCTCCATCACCTTGCTGTCGATCGCCAGCACCTCCTGCCGGTGCAGGGCGGCGGCCAGTTCGGCGCGGGTGACGGTGGCGGTGCCGGGCTTGGCGACGGCGAGGCCGGCGGCGACGTTGGCGAGCAGGGCGGCTTCCGGCATCTCGGCGCCGGCGGCCAGCGCCAGGGCGAAGGCGGTGACGAGCGTGTCCCCGGCGCCGGAGACATCCGCCACCTCCACCGCGCGGGTGGGCAGGTGGCGCGGGGGCTGGCCGTGGCGGACCAGGGTGAGGCCCTTTTCGGAGCGCTTGACCAGCACGGCTTCCGCCCCCGCCTGGGTGCGGGCGGCTTCGCCGGCCAGGGCAGCGCCGGTGTCGTCTTCCGCCGCCAGGCCGGTGGCGCGGGTGACCTCCAGCACGTTGGGGGTGATGACGGTGGCGCCCGCATAGGCCTCGAAGCGCGGGCGCTTGGGGTCCACCACTACGGGGATGCCGGCGGCGCGGGCGGCGGCGATGGCTTCGCGCAGCACGGTGTCGGTCAGCACGCCCTTGTCGTAGTCCGACAGCACGACCACGCCGGCCTGGGGCAGGGCAGCGCGGAAGGCGGCCAATAGCGCGGCTTCGGCTTCGGGGCCGGGCGGCTCGGGCTCCTCCTCATCCAGGCGCAGCAGCTGGTGGCCTCCGGACATGAAGCGGGTTTTCACCGTGGTGGGGCGGCCGGGCACGCGCACGAGGCCGTCGCCGATGCGGCCCTTGAGGGTGGCGGACAGTTCCTGCCCGGCGGCGTCGTCGCCCACGAGGCCCACCAGGATGGCGCGCGCGCCGAGGGCGGCGGCGTTCTCCGCCACGTTGCCGGCGCCGCCGAGCACGAAGCGGCGGGTGCGGGCGCGCAGCACGGGGATGGGGGCTTCCGGCGAGATTCGGCGCACGTCGCCATGCACGTAGCGGTCCAGCATGGCATCGCCGAGCACCAGCACGGTGACGCCGGAGAAGGCGGCCAGGTGGCGGGCCAGCAGGCGTTCGGCATCTGCGGAGGAAGCTTGGGACGAGGGCACGCGGCGGTATTCCAGCTATGGTCGGCGCGAGTATAGGCCGCGGGGGCGGCCGGCCCAAACCGGGGGGGCTACTTGCGCTTGCGCGGCGGGGGCTCGGCCTGCGCGCCTTCGACGGGCTTCCACATCGCCGCACCCTCGCTGGCATGGCCGGCGGCGAGCAGGCGCGTGGCGAACGGGGCATCGGGCTCGATCACCATGGTGCGGATACCGCCGCAGCCCAGGCGCTGGGCCAGGCGTTCCAGCTCCGTCACCAGGGCGGCCATCACCGGCTCCGTGTCCAGCAGGTCGATGGCGATGAGGTGTTCGGCCACCAGCACGGCGCCGTGGGTGAGATCCTCGTCCCGGCGCCAGAGGAACAGGCCGCAGGGCATCGGGCGCGGGGCGCGGCGCACCACCATGATGCCGGACTGGCCGGCGCGGCGCGGCGAGGTGACGCGGCGGGCGAAGCGCAGCCAGGATGGCAATTGCAGGCCGGGGATCGCCTCGCGCAGCAGCGGGAAGACCGTGCCGGCCTGGCCGGGCGGCAGGTCCTCGCAATACAGGCCGGGCAACGGGGCGGCATCCTGGAGCATGGTATGCACCATGCGCAGGTGCCGGGGAGCGCTCATTGACCCAGGTCAAGGTCCGCAATCGTGCATTGCGACGAAAAGGCTCACCATGGTGCCAGGGATGCGGTAGGGTCGGCTTCCATAAGGTTGGCGGCATGCACGTCGCCGGGAGCGCCCATGACCGCCATGACCCGGGCTCGGCCCCTTGTCATCGACAGCCATCGCGACGCGAATGTCTGCCTGACCTGCGGCGCGCGTGCGTTGAGCGTGTGCCATGTGATCGACGAAGCCGACCTGGACAAGCTTTCGGCGGCATCGGTGACGGTTTCCGTCCAGCCCGGCCATACCTTCATCCAGGAAGGCGACCCGGCCGAGCACTTCTTCAATGTCACTGCCGGCACGTCGAAGCTGTACAAGCTGTTGCCCGATGGGCGGCGGCAGGTGACCGGGTTTGCCGGGGTGGGGTATTTCCTGGGCCTGGCGGTTTCCTCCAGCTACGCGTTCAGCGCCGAGGCGTTGGAACCGGTGAAGGTATGCCGCTTCAGCCGCACCAAGCTGCGCGGGCTGCTGGACGATTTCCCGGCGCTGGAGAAGAAGCTGCTGGAAGTGGCCAGCAACGAGCTGGTGGTGGCGCAGGAGCAGATGCTGCTGCTGGGCCGCAAGACGGCGCGCGAGCGCCTGGCCTCCTTCCTGATCGCGCGGGCGAACATGATCCCGCATTGCCCGGGCCGCGGCGCGGCGAACGTGGCGGAACGCATCCAGCTGCCGATGACGCGTGGCGACATCGCGGATTATCTGGGGCTGACGATCGAAACCGTCAGCCGCACGCTCTCGAAGCTGCGGGCGGAGAAGTTCATCGAGATCCCCAACAACTCCGAGATCGTGCTGCTGAAGCACGATGCGGTGGAGGATATCGCCACCGGGATGGCTTAGGGGAACCGCCTAAGCTTCCGGCGGCTCACCCTGCACCGGCGCACCGCCGCATTCCACCATCAGCGCCGTGACCTCCGCGATCGCGGCCTCCGCCATGGCGGCATCGGTGCCCTTGGCCACGATCGCCACGCCATTGCCGCTCGGGCGGTAATAGGGGTAGCTGCCGAGGTCCAGCTCGGGATAGCGGTTCTGGATCGCCGTCAGCCCGTCCGCGATCAGGCCTTCCGCCATGCGCAGCGCGTGCACCGCGCGCGAGAGGATCGGCTTCCCGCCTTCCAGCGTGGGCGCCAGGTGGCGGAACATCGACTGCATGATGCGCGGCACGCCGGCCATGACGTGCACGTTGCCGATGGTGAAGCCGGGTGCCACCGAGATCTCGTTGTCGATCAGCGCGGCGCCGCGCGGCATGGTGGCCATGCGCTGGCGGGCGGCGTTGAACTCGCCGGGCTTGTAGCTTTTTTCCATCCGCGCCCAGGCGACGGGGTGCGGCTCCCACGGCACGCCGAAGGCGGCGGAGATGCATTCGCTGGTGATGTCGTCATGCGTCGGCCCGATGCCGCCGGTGGTGAAGACGTGGTCGAACTTGGCGCGGCATTCGTTCACCGTGGCGATGATCGTTTCCGCCACGTCTGGGATCACGCGCACCTCGCGCAGCGGGATGCCGATTTCGCCCAGGCCGATCGCCAGGAACTTGATGTTCGCATCCTGCGTGCGGCCCGAGAGCACCTCGTTGCCGATCACCAGCAGGCAGGCGGTTGGGTTCTTCTTCGTCGTCATGGTCTGGTCCCCTTGCGTGTCCTGCTCCGGGCCAGCGGCTTTGTGGGCCAAAGGCAGGACACGCCACTTCTACAAGAAGTCTCGCAGCAAGGGCACCAGGGGGCGGTCGGCTTCCGGCATCGGGTAGTCTGCCAGCTTGTCCTTGTGGACCCAGGCCAGGGCCTGGCCTTCCTTGCCTTGCGGCGTGCCCTTCCAGCGGCGGCAGACATAGAGCGGCATCAGCAGGTGAAAGCGCTCGTAGCCATGGCTGGCGAAGAACAGCGGGGCGAGGCAGGCCGCCGTGACGTCGATGTCCAGCTCTTCCTTCAGCTCGCGGATCAGGGCGACTTCCGGCGTTTCGCCCGGGTTGAGCTTGCCGCCGGGGAATTCCCACAGGCCGGCCATCTTCTTGCCTTCCGGCCGGCGCGCCAGCAGCACGCGGCCATCGAGGTCTACCAGCGCGCAGGCGGCGACCACCAGGATGGGCTTCTCGGCGCCTTCCTGCGGCTCCGGCGTGGTGTGGCCGAACAGGTCGTCGCGCGTGGCTTCGAAGCGCAGCACCTTCTGCTCGCCGCCGCGGGCCAGGAAGCTTTCCATCCCCTCACCCACATGGCGGAAGCCGATGCGGCGCAGCACGGCCACGGAGCCGGGGTTGTCGGTGGCCACGGTGGCTTCCAGCCGGTCCAGGTCCAGGTTGGCCATGGCCCAGCGCGCCAGCTTGCCGGCGGCCTCGCTGGCCACGCCGTGGCCCCAGAAGCGCCGGCCAACCCAGTAGCCGAGCCGCGCGGAGCGGGCATCCTTGGACAGCCGCAGGCCGACGCCGCCGACCACGACCTCCTTTTCGCCTTCCTGCCCGGTGATCACCAGGTGCCAGGCCCGGCCATCGGCCAGCGAGGCGTGGGAGGAGGCGATCCACTCATCGGCCAGGTCGCGCGAATAGGGGAAGGGCACGGCGGCCAGGGTGCGGCACACCTCCCAGTCGTTGATCAGCCGATGCAGCTCAGCCGCGTCCTCCGCCGCGAAGGGGCGCAGCGTGAGGCGCTCGGTCTTCAACGGGGCGAAGGAGGGTGCGATCAGATCAGCCATGGGTAAGCTGGTGCGGCATGCAACCAGCAAGTGCCCAAATGCGGCACGCGCCGCAAGGGGTCCGATGGCCGTGCAGCTACGTGAGGTCTTTCACCATCTCCAGAACGTAGTCCCGGAACCCCTGGCGGCGGTAGCTGCGTTCGGCGGCGTGGTTGCCGTGGACCACGCCGAGCACGATGCGCGGCATGCCGCGTTCGATGGCCCGGCGCTCGGCTTCGGCGATCAATGATCGGCCGATGCCCTGGCCGCGATGGGGCTCGCGGACGAACAAATCGGCCACCAGGGCGTAGCTGCGCAGGTCCTCGCGCACATAGGGGCCGAAGCGCTCGAAGGTGAGCACCAGGTGGGCGATCACGGCGCCGCCGATCTCGCCCACCAGCACCACGCCCTGGCTGTCCTCCGCACGCTGGTGCAGCTTGTCCATCGCCGCGACGCCGCCGGCGGGGGTGATGTTGCGGTCCCCTACCAGCGCGTTCTCGAACAGGTTGAGCCCGAGCTCCTGCTCATCCAGCGCCGCCCGGTCCGCCGGGGTGGCGGGCCGGATGGTGAGGTCAGGAACGATAGCTGCCATTGATGTCGATGTAGCCGTGGGTGAGGTCGCAGGTCCAAACCGTCGCCTTTCCCTTGCCCAGTCCGATATCCACGGAGATGGTGACTTCGCGGCCCTTCATGTGCGCCACGACCGGCGTTTCGTCGTAGCCCGGCACCACGCCGCCGTCCTTGGCCATCCAGGTGCCGCCAACGCCGATGCTGAGCTTGTCGCGGTCGGCGGGTTCGCCGGCCTTGCCGACGGCCATGACGATGCGGCCCCAGTTGGCGTCCTCACCGGCGATGGCGGTTTTCACCAGCGGGGAGTTGGCGATGGTCATGCCGATGCGCTTGGCGGACTTGCCATTCACCGCGCCGGTGATGTCGATGCGGATCAGCTTCTGGGCACCTTCGCCATCACGCGTGACCATCAGGGCCAGTTCCAGCAGCACGTCGTTCAGGGCGCGCTGGAAGTCCTTCAGCATCTTGGCGTCGTCCACCTTCGGGTGCTTGGTGGCGCCGGTGGCGAAGAGCATCACGGTATCCGACGTGGAGGTGTCGCTATCCACCGTGGTGCAGTTGAAGGTGCCGCCGACGCCCTTGCTGAGCATGCCCTGCAGCAGCTCGGCGGGGATCTTGGCGTCGGTGAAGATGAAGCACAGCATCGTCGCCATGTCGGGCGCGATCATGCCGCTGCCCTTGGCGATGCCGCTGATGCGCACTTCCACGCCGCCGATGGTGGCGGTGCGGGTGCTGGCCTTGGGGAAGGTGTCGGTGGTCATGATGCCGCGGGCGGCGGCTTCCCAGCCATCGTCCGTCAGGGTCTCGTGCAGCTTCGGCAGGGCGGCAGTGAGCTTGGCGTGCGGCAGCACTTCCCCGATCACGCCGGTGGAGGCGAGGAAGATCTGCTTGGCCGGGCAGCCGACCAGCTTGGCGGCGGCAGCGGCGCTGGCCTTGGTGGCCTCCACGCCGGCCTTGCCGGTGAAGACGTTGGCGTTGCCGGCGTTGATCACCACGGCGCGCGCCTTGCCGCCCTTCAGCGCATCGCGGCACCAGTCGATCGGGGCGCCGGGGCATTTGTTGGAGGTGAACACGCCGGCGACCGTGGTGCCGGCGGCCAGCTCGGCCATCACCAGGTCGGTGCGGCCGGTGGTGTAGCGGATGCCGGCAACGGCGGCGCCGAGGCGAACCCC
>CANHKG010000107.1 GCA_947460455.1 Rhodospirillales bacterium
GGGGAGCCATCATGGAATTTCAGGCCGTCGCGCAGGACGAAGCGCCAGGCCAGGCCATCGGGCGTGGTGGTCCAGCTTTCGACCATCTGCGGCTTGGCTTCGAGCTTGGAATCCCAGGCGAAGAGCTGTTCGAAGACCATCAGCCCGTATTGGCGGGTGATGACGATGGGGGCCCAGACGGGATCGAGCAGGGTGAGGTCCGCATGCGGCACCACGCGCAGCACGTTGGCCGGCGCCTGGGCCTGGGCGTGTGCCTGCTGCGGCACGGCCGCCGACAGGCCGATGGCAGCAAGCCCCGCGGCCGCGAGCCGCATCGCTGATCCCGTGATCCTCATCGCATTCTCCTGACATGGCCGAACATGGGCGGGAGCATGCATGCTGCCGCGGCGAGGGACAACGCGCACGTCGTCGTTCCCTTTGGCGCCCGGGCTGCGTTAGGCTGATGCGCGCCCCGGATGACGGGCGCTTCAAGGAGAGCAGACGATGAAGCGCAGGAGCCTCCTTGCCGGCGCCGCCGCGCTGGGCGCCACCGCCCAGCTGGCGCGCCCGGCGATCGCCCAGGGCGCTGCCCGGGTGCTGAAATTCGTGCCGCAGGCCAATCTCGCCAATGCCGATCCGGTGTGGACCACGGCGACGGTAGCGGCGAACCACGCGCACATGGTGTGGGACCAGCTTTGGACTTTCGACGAGCAGATGCTGCCGCGGCTGCAGATGCTGGCCGGGGTGACCACCAGCGACGACCGGCTGACCTGGCGGCTGGCGTTGCGCGACGGGCTGGCGTTCCATGATGGCGAGCCGGTGCGGGCGGTGGATTGCATCGCCTCCCTGCTGCGGTGGATGAAGCGCGATGGCATGGGGCAGCGCATCGCCAGCCAGCTGAACGAGATGCGCGTGGTGAACGACCGCAGCTTCGACATCATGCTGAGCAAGCCGTTCCCACTGCTGCCGATGGCGCTGGCCAATAACTGCCACATCATGCCGGAACGGATCGCGAAGACGGACGCCTTCCAGCAGATCACCGAGTATGTTGGCAGTGGGCCGTTTCGCTTCGTGAAGGAGGAGTGGGTCAGCGGATCGCGCGCGGTGTATCTGCGCCATGACAAGTACATCCCGCGGTCTGAGGCGCCGAGCAACATGGCCGGCGGCAAGGTGGTGAATGTGGATCGCGTTGAGTGGATCATCATGCCGGATCCGGCCACGGCGGCGGCGGCGCTGCAGACCGGTGAGATCGACTGGGTGGAGCGGCCGCTGGCCGATTTGATCCCGGTGCTGTCGCGCAACCGGGACGTGGTGGTGGACAACACCGATCTGCTGGGCGAGCTGGGCATTGTGCGGCCGAACCACCTGCATCCGCCGTTCAACAATGTGAAGCTGCGCCAGGCGCTGCTGATGGTGGCGGACCAGAAGGATTACCTCGCCGCGGTGATGGGGCCGGACAGCCCGTTCACGACGCAGCCGGTGGGGATCTGGACGCCGGGCACGCCGTTGGCGAGCGATGCGGGGATGGAGAAGGTCACCGGCAGGCGGGACATCGCCGCGGCGAGGAAGCTGGTGGCCGAGAGCGGCTACAAGGGCGAGCGCCTGGTGCTGATGGCGCCCACGGATTTCCCGACGCTGAATGCGATTGCGCAGGTGACGCGCGCGCTGTGCGACCAGCTGCGGCTGAACGTGGAGTTCGTGGCAACCGACTGGGGGTCGTTGATCCAGCGGCGGGCCAGCCGGGAGGCAGTGGAGAAGGGGGGCTGGAGCATTTTCTGCACCTCTGGCGGTGGGTTCACCTCCTCCAATCCGGCGGTTTACACGGCGCTGTGGGGGACTGGGGAGAAGGCCTGGTTCGGGTGGTACAACTCGCCTGGGATGGAGGCGCTGCGCGATGCCTGGTACGACGCGGCCGACCTGCCGACGCAGCAGCGGCTGGGGCGGGAGATGCAGGTGCTGGCGTTGGAGGAGGTGCCGTTCGTGCCGACCGGCATGTGGCGTTCCCCGATCGCGCGGCGCAGCAACGTGACCGGCATTCTGCGTGCGGCGCGGCCGCTGTTTTGGAACCTGCGCAAGGGCTGAGCCTTTCGCGCCCGTGGCGTGGATGAGCCTGGATTGGGAGATCGCCTGGGCGGCGCTGGCCGTGCTGCAGGTGGCGGGTTCCGCCGCCGTGACGGCGCATGTGCTGCTGCGCCGGCCCGCGCCGGTTTCGGCCTCGGCCTGGATCGGGCTGGCGTGGCTCGCGCCCGGGCTCGGCGCGCTGCTGTATGTGCTGCTGGGCGTGAACCGGATCGAGCGGCGCGGGATGCGGTTGCGGCGGCGCCAGCTTGCGGCGCCGGACCATTTCGCCTGCTGCGCCCTGAGCCCGCCGCACCTGATGCCGCTGGAGCGCGCGGCCACGCGCATCACGCGGCGGCCGCTGCTGGCGGGCAACATGGTGGAACCGCTGGCGCATGGTGATGCCGCCTACCCCGCCATGCTGGAGGCGATCGAGGCGGCGCGGACCGGCATTGCGCTGAGCAGCTACATCTTCCGCAACGACCGCACCGGCCGCACCTTCATCGCCGCCCTGGCGCGGGCGCAGGCGCGCGGGGTGGCG
Source organism: Rhodospirillales bacterium (assembly GCA_947460455.1). Lineage (GTDB taxonomy): Bacteria > Pseudomonadota > Alphaproteobacteria > Acetobacterales > Acetobacteraceae > CAMDGX01. The sequence goes on from CANHKG010000107.1 coordinate 2,579, forward strand.
GTGTGCGTGCTGATCGACGGCATTGGCGGCGGGTGGTTCAACTCCGGCGCCTATCACCGGCTGCGCCGGCTGGGGGTGCCGGCGGCGCGGTTCCTGCACTCCCACCTGCCCTGGCGCATGCCGCTGCTCAACCTGCGCTCGCACCGCAAGCTGCTGGTGGTGGATGGCGTGGTGGGATTTGTCGGCGGGTTGAACATCGGCGACGAGAACCTGGAGGTGCCCGGGCCTTCGTTGCGGCGGCGCCTGCTGGTGGGACCGCGGCGGCGCGGCATTCGCGACATGCAGTTCCGCTGCCAGGGCCCGGTGGTGGCGCAGATGATGGCCGCCTTCGCGGAGGACTGGGAGTTCGCCACCGGCGAGAAGCTGCGCGGCCCCGCCTGGTTCCCCGCGACCGGCGCCGCCGGCGAGGCCTTTGCGCGCGTGGCGACCTCTGGGCCCGATCACGACATCGAGCGGATCAAGATGCTCAAGATGTCTGCGGTGACGGCGGCGCAGCACCGCGTGCGCATCGTGACGCCCTATTTCCTGCCGGATGACGCGCTGGCCAGCACGCTTGCGCTGGCCGCGCTGCGTGGCGTGCGGGTGGAGATCATCGTGGCCGAGCGCAGCGACCACCGCTTTCTGGACTGGGCGATGCGCGACGGGCTGCTCGCCATGGTGCGGGCCGGCTGCCAGGTGCTGTGGAGCGCGCCGCCGTTCAACCATGCCAAGCTGATGACGGTGGATGGCGCCTGGTGCCTTATGGGCAGCGCCAACTGGGACATGCGCAGCCTGCGGCTGAACTTCGAGCTGAACGTGGAGATGCTCGACCCCGCGTTGGCCAGCCGCATCGATGCCCTGATCGACGAGACGCCGACGCGGCCGGCGACGCTGCGTGAATTGCTGGCGCGCACGGTGCCGGTGCGGCTGCGCGATGCGACTTGCCGGCTGCTGCTGCCGTATCTGTGATTGCCAGAGGGCGGCTTGGGTGTTTCTGTCGCGGCAGGGAGAAAATGCCATGACTGTGCTCGATCGCTTCCGCCTTGATGGCAAGCGCCTGTTCATCACCGGCGGCAGCCGTGGGCTGGGCCGCGAGATGTCGCTGGCCATCGCCGAGGCCGGGGCCGACGTGGTGATGGTGGGGCGCGATGCCGACAGCCTGGCGGCCACGGCCGCCGATATCCGTGCGCGGGGCCGGCAGTGCTGGACGCTGACCGGGGATGCCGGCACGCCGGAGGGCTGCGAGCGGGCCTGTGCCGAGGCGCTGGCGCTGGGGCCGATCGACATCCTGATCAACAATATCGGCGGGCGGCGGATCAACGTGCCGGTGGAGGCGCAATCGCTGGCGGACTGGCAGGCGATGATCGACCTGAACCTGACAAGCACGTTCCTGTGCACCAAGCTCGTCGGCGGGCAGATGGTGGCACGGACGAAGGCGGGCGAGGCGGCGGCGGGGCGGATCATCAACATCGCTTCGATGAGCGGGCTGATCGCCAATCGCGGCATTGGCGGGCGGCACTATGAGGCGGCCAAGGCTGCCGTCATTCACTTCACCAAGGCGGTGGCGGCCGACTGGGCGCCGCATCGGGTGACGGTGAATGCCATCCTGCCCGGGTTCTTCATGACCGAGCCGAACAAGCGCTGGGCGCGCGAGAACCCTGCGATGGTCGACAACATTCGCGATTCCGTGCCGATCGGCGAGGCCGGGCAGCCGGAGGATTTGGGGCCGCTGGCGGTGTATCTGGCCAGCGATGCCGCGCGCTACATGACCGGCAGCGCGTTGCTGATCGATGGCGGCTATACGATTTGGTAGCGGCCGGGCGATTCACGGCTCCGGCGTGCCGCCTGCGCCGATCGCACGGCCCAGCAACAACAACTCCTGGGAGGCCACCTTGCCCGTTGACCCGCAGATCCAGGCGATGCTGGACCGTGCCGCGCATCTTCCCGGCACCCATACGCTGAGCGTGGCCGAGGCCCGCGCGCGCTACGACGCGCTGGTGAAGGTGCTGCCGCCGGCCGCGCCCGTGGCCCGCGTGGAGGAGCGCGTGATCGATGGGCCCGGCGGGCCGCTGACGCTGCGGCTGTACACGCCGGAGGGGACCGGGCCCTTTCCGGTGGTCGTGTTCTTCCATGGCAGCGGCTTCGTGCTGTGCAGCCTGGATACGCATGACGGCATGTGCCGCAACCTGTGCGGCGGGGCGGGGGCGCTGGTGATCTCGGTGGATTACCGCCTGGCGCCGGAGCACCGGTTTCCCGCGGCACCGGAGGATTGCCTGATGGCCACGCGCTGGGCCGCTGCGCATGCGGCGGAACTCGGTGGCGATCCCGCGCGGATCGTGGTGGCTGGGGATAGCGCCGGGGGGAACCTTGCCGCGGTGACCGCGCTGCGGATTCGTGACGAGGGTGGGCCGGCGTTGGTCGGGCAGTTACTGCTCTATCCCGCGACGGCGCATTGCAGTTCCGAGATGCCCTCCTACGCCGAGAATGCCGTGGGCTATGGGCTGACGCGTGCCACGATGGAATGGTTCTGGGGGCACTATGCCGATCCCTCGGCCGCCACCGATCCGCACGCGGCGCCGCTGGTGGCACCTGATCTCTCCCGCCTGCCGCCGGCGCTGGTGCAGGTGGCGGAATATGACCCGTTGCGCGACGAGGGGGTGCGCTATGCCGAGCGGCTGCTTGCCGCGCATGTGCCCACGGAGCTGTCGCGCTGGGATGGGATGAACCACGGGTTCCTGTTCTGGGTGAACCATGTGGATGCGGCGACGGAGGCGATGCGGGAGGCTTGTGCTTGGTTGGCCAGGGTTTTCAGTAAGTAAGGATTCTTCTTTTTCTGAAGAAAAAGAAGCAAAAAGACTTTTTGACTTGGCGCCTCGCAGGGGTGGCGACGTGGTTGCCGGCGGGCTGAAACTCGCCCTGCGAATGGGCGAGGCGAAGGACCCCGCGCCAAGGCGCGGGCTACGGGTGCATGGTATGGAAGTTTTTTGGTTCTTTTTTTCAAAAAAGAACCGCTTGCTTCCTTACCAGACAAACCGCGGCAACACCGCCGCCGGTGCGAGCCCGGCTGCCGCGGCGGCGGCTTCGATGCGCTTGGGATCTCCGCCGAGTTCGGCTTCGTGGATGCCGCCGAGGACCCAGCAGGAGGGGATGTTGCGGCTTTTGGCGCCGGCGATGTCGGTGCGCAGGGAGTCGCCGACGGCGAGGGTTTCGCCTGGCGTGGTGCCGAGCATGGCCAGGACTGGGGTGTAGATGGCGGGGTCGGGCTTGCCGATCCAGCGGACGTCGCCGCCGAGGGTTTCGTAATGCTGGGCCAGGGCGCCGGCGCAGATGACGCGGGTGCCGCCGCGGATGACTTCGAGGTCTGGGTTGGCGCAGACCATCGGCAGGTTATGGGCGCGGAACGAGCGCAGCAGGGAATCCCAGTCCGCGACCTCGGTGGGGCCGGCGAGGTCGTCCGGGCCGGTGTTGAGGACGAAATCGGCTTGGGCCGGGTGGTCGACGATCTCGAGGTCCAGCGTGTCGAAGACGTTGCGGTCGCGGTCTGGGCCGAGGTGGTACATGCGGCGGCCGAGCAGGGCGAACCAGCGATCGGTCCGGTCGCGCAAGGCGATGTGGGTGGCTTCGCCGGAGGTGAGGATGCCGGTGTAGAGGTCGTCGGCGATGCCCATGGCCCGCAGGGCGGCCTGGGCGGCGTGGGCGCGGCGGGGGGCGTTGGAGAGGAGGACGGCGGGTTTGCCGAGGGCGCGGATCTGCGCGAGGCAATCGGCGGCGCCGGGATAGGGGGTGACGCCGTCGTGGATGACGCCCCAGAGATCCAGGATGAAGCCGTTGTGGCGGCGGGCCAGGGATTCGAAGCCGCGCAGGTGTTCCATGGTGGTTCAGCCCTAGAGATCGGCGCCGACGGCGTCGGAGTTAGAGATCCACGCCGACGGCGTCGGCGATTGAGGTGATGCCCTGGCGGTCCATGGCGGCCAGCAGTTCCTGCGCGAGGCGCGGGATGAGGGCGGGGCCGGCATAGGCGAATTCGCTGTAGAGCTGGACGAGGTGCGCGCCGGCGCGGATGCGGGCGAGGATGTCCTCGCCGGTGGCGATGCCGCCGACGCCGATGAGGACCAGGCGGGGGCCGGCATGGCGGGCGACGGTGCGCAGCGCCTGTTCGGCGAAGGGCTTCAAGGGCCGGCCGGAGAGGCCGCCGGCCTGGGTGGCCTGGGGGGATTTGAGACTGTCCGGCCGGCGGATGGTGGTGTTGCTGACGATGAGGCCGGCGACGCCTTCCTCCATCGCGGTGTCGGCGACGCTGCGCAGGCCGTCTTCGGAGAGGTCGGGTGCGACCTTCACCAGGAGCTTGGGGCGGGAGGACACTTCCGTGCAGATGGCGCGCAGGATGGAGCGCAGGCGGGCTTCGCCTTGCAGGTCGCGCAGGCCCGGGGTGTTGGGGGAGGAGACGTTGATGACGACGTAGTCGCTGTGCGGGGCGACGGCGGCGACGAGGGCGGGGTAGTCGCGCTCCGGGTCCGCACCTTCCTTGTTGATGCCGACATTGGCGCCGACGGGCACGCCCATGGCGCGGGCCACGGGGTGGGCGGCGGCGAGGCGGGGCATGTAGGCCTTGATGCCCTCGTTGTTGAAGCCCATGCGGTTGATCACCGCGCGGTCTTCCTCCAGCCGGAACAGGCGCGGGCGTGGATTACCCTCCTGCGGGCGGGGGGTGACGGTGCCGGCCTCGACGAAGCCGAAGCCGAGGCGGGCCAGGGCCGGCAGGGCGCGGGCGTTCTTGTCGAACCCTGCCGCCAGCCCGATCGGGTTGGCGAAATCGAGGCCCAGGGCGCGGACGGCCAGGCGGGGGGAGGGCGGGATCGCGCTGCGGCCGGCCAGGTTCAGTTCCAGGGCGCGCAGCGCGAGGTTGTGGGCGGTCTCCGGGTCCAGCTGGCGCAGCAGCGGCATCAGGGCGGAGGTGAGGGCGGTGTGCATCCGCCGTATGTGCCGGGATTGCGGCCGGTTGGAAAGCGTTCAGCCCGCGAGGCTGGTGGTTGCGATCCCGCCGGCCTCGCTGGCGCTGGAGACGAAGAGGACGCGGCCGCCATCGGCGGCGGAGACCAGCACCATGTCGCCGGCGGCGATCATGTCGGCCGCCGGGTCGAAGAAGCCCTGGGCGGTGGCGCGGGCCACGGGGGCGGCGGCGGCGCGGTAGTGCCAGAGGGTGAAGCCCTGGGCGTAGGCGAGGACGGAGAGGTTGCGCAGCGTGAAGTCCATGGTGTGCTCCAGAAATGCAAAGGGCCGCGATCCCTTGGAGGAGCGCGGCCCGTGGTGAGGGGGCGGGTCGGCGAAGCTGGTTCGGCGATGGGGGAAGGCTAGGCGGGGGTGGAGGGAGAGTCAAGGATTATTTTCTTTTTCTTCTCAAATTGTCAGAGAAGAATGCCCTTGGGGCGCAGGACGCCATCCAGCTGGGCCATCGCCTCGGACCACAGCAGGGCGTCCTCGGCGCTGGTGCCGCTGGGGGCGGGGGCGGTGAAGCGTTCGCCCCAGCGGCGCAGGACGCGGGCGTGGGTGGGGCCGATGCCGCCGCGGCGGTAGAGCAGATCCAGCGCGCGGATCACGTCATCGGGGTCGCAGGGGCGGGCGATGCGCACGCCGCCATGGCCGCCCTGGGTGCCGCGGCCGAGGCCGGCGCCGTGGCGGGCGGCCAGGGAGGCCACGGTCCAGAACCAGGCCTGGGCCGCGTCGTCGAACGGCACGGTGCCGGGAATGGCGGGCACGGCGCGGCGGGGGGCGGTGGCCGGGCGCAGGGGCAGGCAGGCATCGGCGTGGCGCGGGGCGGCGGCGGGCATCGGGCGGGGCGGCTGGGGCTGCCGGAAGGCGGTGGCGGGGACCGGGCGGGAGGCCTGCAAGGCGCGGAAACCGGGGGTTGTGTGCATGTTCATGGCGTCCTTCCTAGGAATTGGAACATATCGTGAACATAAAAGCAGCGACCGGCGTTCGTTGCAACCCGTTTTCGGTGTTTTTTTCCTAGCGAATCTGGGACTCATTCCTATAGATTGAATTCGCTCATCGATTCGGCCCGGCAGGCCGCAGCGGGCAGGGGAATTGCGATGAAACATGCCGATGTTTGGCGGGCTCTGGACACCTTGGCGGCGGAGCACGGGCTCTCTGCCTCCGGGTTGGCGAAGCGGTCCGGGCTGGATGCCACGACCTTCAATCCTTCGAAGCGGATCATGCCCGATGGGCGGGCGCGCTGGCCGAGCACGGAGAGCGTGGCCAAGGCGCTGGATGCGGTGGGGGCGGGGTTCGACAGCTTCGCGGCCCTGGTGGGCGGGGCGCGGGCGATGCCGGCGCGGTCCGTGACCTCGCGGCGGATTCCGCTGATCGGGCTGGCCCAGGCCGGCGGCGAGGGCTTCTTCGACGATGGCGGGTTCCCGGTGGGCGGCAGCTGGGATGAGGTGGGGCTGCCGGAGGTGGCGGACCCGAACGCCTATGCGCTGGAGATCAGCGGCGATTCGATGGAGCCGGTGTATCGCGACGGGGACCTGGTGATCGTTTCACCGGCGGCCCCGCTGCGCCGCGGCGACCGGGTGGTGGCGCGGACCCATGGCGGCGAGGTGATGGCCAAGGAGCTGGCGCGGCGCTCGGCGCGGAAGATCGAGCTGAAGAGCCTGAACCCGGCCTATCCCGATTATTCGTTCGATCTTTCCGAGGTGGTGTGGATGCACCGCATCGTTTGGGCGAGCCAGTAACCCTCAGCCGGTGGCCAGGGCGATGTTGAATTCCACCCGGCGCGAGTCGGGTGACTGGCCGGGTGCGGGCGGCAGGAGGGAGACGACCAAAGCTTCCGGCCGGCGGGCGCTGCGCAGGAACGGGTCGGTCTCGTTGTAGGGGTCGCCCTCGAAATACATCTGGGTGACGAACTGCTCCATCCGCGTGGTGACGCGGAAGTGGATGTGCGCCGGGCGCCAGGTGGTGGGGCTGGTGCGGTAGGCGATCGGCTTGATGGTGGTGAAGGCGTAGCGGCCATCCGCCCCCGTGACGAGTTCGCCGAAGCCTTCGAAATGCGGGTCGAGCGGCTCTGGGCTCACGTCGCCGTCGTGCAGGTAGCGACCATGCTGGTTGGCTTGCCAGACCTGCACCTCCGCCCCTTCCACCGGCGTGCCGTCCAGCCGGGAGATGATCCCGGAGAGGTGCAGCACCAGCCCCTGGGCGCGGCCGCCCTGGGTGAGGTCGCCGCTGCGGTCTGGCGTGCGGCGGACGGGGTAGAACGGGCCGAGGATCTGATCCGGCGTGCGGCGCAGCAGGAATTCGTGGGCGCCCTGGGGGGCATTGGTCTGCGGCGAATCGGTGGGCACGGAGGCGGCCATGCGAGGGGGTCCTTCCGGCTGGGGTGGCCTGATCCTACCGCCCTGCGGCGAACCGGCAAGACGCGTCTCGGACACAGTTTGTGATGCGATTCATAAGATGGGCACCGGAACCCGTGCAGCTTCGCCTCCGTTTCGGTGCAGGAGCGGCTCAAGACCATCTGAAGCCATTGCGATATACCATCATAATCGAATCCATCAATTAACAATTAACGTTTTTTTGACGCTAGATTTTCGTTGCTACATACGGCATTTTACCGACGGACGAAACGATGCCCGCTGCCAGACCTTCTCGACTGGATAAGCGACCGCTTTGAATCGTGCGTGCTCACCCACATAGGAGATTCTCCGTGCCATCCATCATGACCCCGGAACGACTTCTGGGAATTCTACGTGATACCATCGTGGGAACTGTCCGACGCGACGGGCCCGACCTGTCTGCCCGGCAGTTCGGCGTGTTCCTGATTGCCTATCTGGAAGACGGCCCGCACACCGTGCGTGGCCTGGCCGCGCGACTGGAAGTGTCCAAGCCCGCGATCACGCGTTCGCTGGACCGGCTGGCGGAGCTGGGCCTGGCCAAGCGCGCGCCGGATCCGCGCGACCGCCGTTCGGTGCTGGTGACCCGCACCCGCCGTGGCAACGACTATCTGAACGATCTGGGCGGCTACATCGCCACCGCGCTGAAGGGCAAGCCCGACCGCGCGGAAACCGCGGCCGCGGCCTGAGCCTCAGGGTGGCAGGCGGGGCCAAAATGGCCCCGCCCCCGCATCCCTGGGCCAATCAGCCGGCGGTGATGCGGTCGATCTCCGCCAGTTCCTCGGCCGAGAGCTTCCAGCCGCCCGCCGTGACGTTCTGTTCCAGCTGCTCCGGCTTGGTCGCGCCCGCGATCACGCTGGAAACCGGGGCTTGGGCCAGCAGCCAGCTGAACGCCAGTTCCAGCGCCGTGTGGCCGCGTGCCTCGGCGTAGTCGATCAGCTTTTCGCTGATCACCCAGTTCTTGTCGGTGAGGTAGCGATCCGCCAGGCGCTGCGTGGTGGTGAGGCGCGAGGATTCAGGCATGGGCGCGTTGCGGCGGTACTTGCCGGTGAGCAGGCCGGAGGCGAGCGGGAAATAGGGCAGCAGGCCCATGCCCAGGTGGCAGGCGGCCGGCATCAGCTCCTTCTCCGCATCGCGCACCACCAGCGAATACTCGTCCTGGCAGGAGACGAAGTGGTTGAGGCCGGCGCCGCGCGCGATCCAGGCAGCCTCTGTCATTTGCCAGGAGGCCCAGTTGGAGCAGCCGACGTAGCGCACCTTGCCCTGGCGGACGAGGTCATCGAGCGCGCGCAGGGTTTCCTCGATCGGGGTCAGCGGGTCGAAGCGGTGCACCTGGTAGAGGTCGATGTAGTCGGTCTTGAGCCGGGTGAGGCTGGCTTCGACCGCCTGCATGATGTAGCGGCGCGAGGCGCCCTGCTTTTTGCCGTCGTCGCTCATCGGCATGCAGAACTTGGTGGCCAGCACGACTTCCTGGCGCATGCCGCCCAGCACCTCGCCCATGAAGCTCTCGCTGCCGCCCTGGTTGCCGTAGACGTCCGCCGTGTCGAACAGGGTGATGCCGAGGTCGTGGGCCTTGTGGATGACGCGCCGCGTGGCTTCCAGGTCGATGCGGCCGGCGAAGTTGTTGCAGCCGAGACCGATCGCCGAGACGCGCAGGCCGGAGGTGCCGAGATTGCGGATTTCCATGTGGTGCTACCCTTTGCGAGAGGGCGGCACTGTCGCGCTTGGGCCGCGCCCGGTCAAAGCTGGGTCAGCGCGCGGGGAGCAGTGCGAAGCGGGTGCCGGGGCGGGCGCGGCCGGCGATCTCGTTGATCAGCTTGCGGGTGATGCCGTGGCCGAAGCTGTCGAAATCCTCCACCTCCAGCACGAAGGCGCCCATGCCGCCCATCACGTTCTCCCGGAACCAGTGGGTGAGCCCGCCGGGCGGGTTCACGTGGGCGGCGATCCAGGCATTGGCGGGGTCGCTGTGGATGACCAGCGCGTTGATGGTGATCCCTGCCGCCACCGCTTCATCCCGCACCGCGCCGACCTCGCGGCCGCTGTTGTTGGTGCCGTCGCCGCAGACGTCGATCACCTGGCGCACCGCCTCGATGCCTTTTGCGGCGAGGTCGCGTTCCAGGGCGGCCATGGCATGCTCGATCCCGGCGGAGATGGAGGTGCGGCCCCAGAATGACCGTGGCGCGGCCTTCACCTGGGCAGCGAAGGCGGCGGCGGAGGCGGCATCATGGACCACGGTCCAGTCCACCATCGTGCGCACCTCATACGCGCCGGCGAATTCGACATAGAGGATGGCGACCGACGCATGTTCCCCGCCGGTGATGGCGGCCAGCACGCGTGGGTCGGTGAGGGCGGCGGCGTAGCCTTCCTTCATCAGGGCGTATTCGCGCTGGTCCACGCTGCGCGAGACGTCGGTGAGCAGGACCAGGGCGAGATCGACGGTGCGCTCGCCTGCCCCAGCGGGGCGCGGCAGCACGAGGGAGGCGATCAGGAGGAGCAGGCCCAACCAGCGCATGGGGCGAGCCTGCGCCCCGGCGTGGCCGGGATGCAAGCGTGGATTTTCCCTCAGGCGCGGCCGGCGACCCCGGAGAGCAGCATGGGGTCCACGCCGAGGCGGGCCATGGCGCGGCGCCATTTGCTCTCGTGATCGGAATCGAACAGCAGCGGCAGGTCGTCTTCCACCAGGGGGATGGACAGCCAGGAATTCTCCTGGATCTCGCGATCGAGCTGGCCGGGGCCCCAGCCGGAATAGCCGAGTGCGAGCAGGCCCTGTTCCGGCCCGCCGCCCTCGGCGATGGCCTTCAGCACATCGAGGCTGGCGGTGAGGGCGACGTGGTCATCGACCAGCAGGCTGCCTTCGCCGGTCCAGTCGCGGCTGTGCAGCACGAAGCCGCGGCCGTTTTCCACCGGGCCGCCGGAATGCAGCCGGATGCTGCGGGCGGGTGGGCGCGGTTCCACCGCGAGGGTTTGCAGCAGGTCCTCGAAGCTGGGGCTGGCCAGGGGCTGGTTCAGGATCAGGCCCATCGCGCCATCCGGGGTGTGGGCGCACATGTAGATGACGCTGCGCGCGAACACGCTGCCGGCCAGGGCGGGCATGGCGATCAGCACCTGCCCGGTCAGCCAGGGCCCGCCCGCCTCGGCCTCGCCCGCTTTGGCTTCAGTCGCGGCAGGGGTGGATTTGCGTGCCATGTCCTCTATGTTGGTCGGATCGGGCCGGCACGCAAGCGGCCCGGCGGCGGCCCATGCCGCCACGGCAAAACAACAAACGGGGCACAGGCCAGATGATCAAGGTAGGCGACCAGATTCCTTCCATGACCCTCACGAAGGCGACGGCGGAGGGCCCGAAGCCGGTGACCACCGACGAGATCTTCAAGGGCCGCAAGGTGGTGATGTTCGCGGTGCCGGGGGCCTTCACGCCCACCTGCAGCGCCAAGCACCTGCCGGGTTTCGTGCAGAACATCGACGCGCTGAAGGCCAAGGGCGTGGCCGAGATCGTCTGCATGGCGGTCAACGACGCCTTCGTCATGGGCGCCTGGGGCAAGGACCAGGGCGTGGGCGAGAACATCACCATGCTGGCCGACGGCTCCGCCGCCTTCACCAAGGCGATGGGCCTGGAGCTGGACCTGGTGGCCCGCGGCCTGGGCGTGCGCAGCCAGCGCTTCGCCATGGTGATCGAGGACGGCAAGGTGAGCCACCTGGCCGTTGAGGCCGCCGGCGGCTTCGACGTGAGCCGCGCCGAAGCGGTGCTCGCGGCACTCTAAGGCTTCGACCGATCCAAACGATGCGGCCGGCCCTTCCAGGAGGGCCGGCCGTTTTCGTTTCAGGGTGTCAGCGCCAGCGTTGCAGGCGCTCGGCGGCCTGCGCCATGTCCGCTTCCGGGCCGCAATAGCTGAAGCGCAGGAAGTGGTGGCCGCGCTTGCGGTCGAAATCCACGCCCGGGGAGGCGGCGATGCCGGCTTCGGCCAGCATGCGGGCGCAGAAATCGCGGCTGTCGTTCGTGCGGTCCGACACATCGGCATAGAGGTAGAAGGCGCCCTCGGCCGGGCTGATGCGCGGGAAGCCGGCCTTCGGCAGGGCGGCCAGCAGCAGGTCGCGCGAGCGGCGGTAGCGGGCGATGTTCGCCTCCAGCTCCTCCGTGCAGTCGAAGGCGGCTTCGGCGGCGATCTGGGCGATGTGGGGCGCGCTGATGAACATGTTCTGCGCCAGGCATTCCACCGGGCGCACCAGGTCTTCCGGCAGCACCAGCCAGCCGATGCGCCAGCCGGTCATGGAGAAATACTTGGAGAAGGAGTTCACCACGATGGCGCTGGGGCTGTAGGCGGCGGCGCTGGCCTGGGTCTGGTCGTAGGCGAGGCCGTGGTAGATCTCGTCGGAGATCAGGCGCACCCCGTTGGCATGGCACCAGCGGGCGATCGCGGCCAGTTCCTCCGGTGCCAGCATGGTGCCGGCGGGGTTGCAGGGGCTGGCGACGATCAGGCCGTCCGGGCGCGGGTCCATCGCCTCCAGCAGGGCGACGGTGGGTTGGAAGCGGGTTTCGGGGCCGGTTTCGAGCATCACCGGCTCGATGCCGAGGGCGGTGAGGATGTTGACGTAGGGCGGGTAGAACGGGGTGGCCATCGCCACGCGGTCGCCGGGGTCGAAGGCGGCAAGGAAGGCCAGCGGGAAGGCGCCGGAGGCCCCCACGGTGACGGCCACGCGGGATGGCGGCACGTCCACGCCGTACCAGGCGCGGCCGTGGGCGGCGATACGGGCGCGCAGCGAGGGCAGGCCGAAGGCTTCCGTGTAGCCCATCGGCGCGCCGGCCGAGAGGGCGCGCTGGGCGGCGGCCACCGCGCCGGCGGGGGCGCCGGTGCCGGGCTGGCCGACTTCCATGCGGATCACGTGCGGGGCGCCCGGCGGCAGCTGCGCCTGGCGGGCGTTCGCCGCGGTGATCACGTCCATCACGATGAAGGGCGGCGCCGCCGCCCCTCGCCCGGTTTTCAGGGCCATCAGTTGCCGCCCACCGCCAGACCGCTGCCGCGCGAATCCGCGGCCCAGCTGCATCGTGCGGGATCGGTCGGCAGGCCGCCGGGGCAGAGCAGGACGTTGGCCCGCCCGGGCTCCGGCACCGGTGTGGGCAGGGCCCGGCGCGCCGCGCCGCTCTGTGCCAAGGCCACCGCGGTGGCGAGCGCAGCCCCCTCCTGCCCGGTGCCGGTGGCGGCGCCCACGAAGGCCGTGCTGGTGCCGCCGGCGTAGGCCAGTGCCGCCGAGAGCATCGCCGGCGGCATCCAGGCTGGCGAGGCGGCCAGCATCATGCCGGTGTGCGGCGCCACGCGGCCGGTGCCGAACAGGTTGTTCATGCTGACCACGCAGGCCACGGCATTGCCCTCGCGGTCCATGGTGGTGAACCCGGTGGTCGCCGGCAGCGGCGGCAGGGTGGCGCCGGCCACATCGGCCGAATCGACCGCTGCCTGGGCGTTGCCGCCGAAGGCGCCACGGCGCCATGCCGCGGCCACGCCGGCCGCGCGGGCCGAGGCGACGTCGATGGCCTGCGGCCTGGACCACAGCGCGCGGATCGCGGCACCGGCCGCCACGCCGCCATCGGTGGGCAGCACGGCCACCAGCAGGCCGCCGCCGAGGTCCACCCGCGGCGCCGGCACGTATTGCGGAAGGGCGGCGCGCAGGGCCTGGGGCGTGATGCCGCCCCCGGCCAGCACGCTGCTTTCGGTCAGCCGGCGCGCCAGGGCGCCCTGGTGCAGGTCGCCCACGCCGGCGATGCGGATCTGGCCGAGCGTGGCCGCGAGATCGGGCTGCATCAGTATGTCGCCCTCGGCCGGGGCCCGGCCGCCGGGAAGGAAGATCGCGGCCGCCTCGGGATCGCCCGCCAGGGGCCCTGCCACCACGGCGAGGTCGCGCACGAAGGCGCGGCTGACCGGCGCGCCGAAGCGGGCGAGCTGCTCCGCCGGGGAGACGAGCGACTCGAACGGCCGCCTGCCGTAGCGGGCATGCAGCGCGAACAGACCACGCGCCAGCATCGGCGCCGCGGCCGGACGGTCTCCGCCGCCGCCGCCGGGCACCGGCAGGAACATCACCGCATCGGCCACCAGCGTGGGCGAGGCGGGGGAGAACGCCAGGCACGCCCCGCCGCTGCCCAGGCCGGCGCGGGACGGCAGCGTGACCGCCAGGGCGAACCCGGCCGCCACCGCGGCATCGGCCGCCGTGCCGCCGGCCGACAGGATCGCGCGGGCGGCGAGCGCCGCCTGCGGCTCATCGGCCACCGCGGCGCCCAGGAAGCCCGGGATGAAGCCCGCCGTGCCTTCCTGCGGCTTGCTGCTGGACGGCATGATCTTGTCGGCCATCGATTCGAGCGTGCTGCACCCTGTGGTGGCCATCGCCACGCCAAGCAGGACGGCCAGCGCTCGGACTGGTATAATATGGCTCATGGCCCGCTTCATGACCTGCTGCACAAGCTTCGGCTGCTCCCATTCCACCTTGCACCGCCGTGCGGTGCTGGGCGCCGCGCTTGGCGCGCCCATCGCATTGGCGGCCGCTGCCGTTTCGCCACCGGCAGCCGCGCAGGGGATTGCGCCCACCCTGGTGACCATCCGCGACGCCGAGACCGAGACGTTGCTGCGCACCTTCGCAAACCCCTTGTTCCGCGCGTCAGGGGTGGACCCCGCTTCGGTCCGCACGATCCTGATCCGCGATGACGCTCTAAACGCCTTCGTCAGCACCGGCAACCGCCTGTTCGTCAACAGCGGGATCATCGCCAAGGCCGATTCCGCCCTGGAGCTGATCGGCGTGCTGGCGCACGAGGCCGGCCACATCCGCGGTGGCCACCTCGCCCGCCTGCCGGAGATGATGCGCGAGGCGATGATCAAGTCAGTTGCCGCGATGCTGATCGGTGTGGCCGCGGGCGTGGCCGGCCGCAGCGGGGAGGCGGGGATGGGCGCCATCCTCGGCGGCCAGCAACTGGCCCAGCGCGGGCTGATGAGCTTCACGCGCAGCATGGAGAGCGCGGCCGACCAGTCTGCCCTGTATGCGCTGGAGCAGCTCGGCTGGTCGGCCCGTGGCCTCACCGCCCTGTTCCGGCGCATGCAGGACCAGGATGCGCTGATCGACGACCTGCAGGACCCCTATTTGCGCACCCACCCCCTCACGCGCGACCGGGTCGAGGCCGTTGCCGCCCATCTCGCCCGCAGCCCATACACCAACACGCCCCTGCCGGCTGGCTTCGAGGCCGGGTTCCAGATGGTGCGGGCCAAGCTGCGCGGCTTCCTGGAGCCCAGCACGGTTACGCTGCGCCGCATCCGGGAGAACGACACCACGCCGGCCGCCCGGTATGCCCGCGGCATCGCGCTGTATCGGCTGGGCCGCACGGACGAGGCGCTGCGCATCATCGATGGGTTGCTGGCCGAGCAGCCCAGCAACCCCTGGCTGCACGAGCTGAAGGGCCAGGTGCTGTTCGAGGGCGGGCGCGGCGCCGCGGCCATCCCGCCCTACCGGGAGGCCGCCCGCCTCGCGCCGGATTGGGCGCCGATCCGCGCCGCGCTGGCGCGCGCCATGATCGAGACCAACGATACCGGCCAGCTGCGCCCGGCGATCGGCCA